>NZ_JBFAJY010000001.1:0-356362 GCF_040655445.1 Streptomyces sp. NPDC050423 | reverse complement strand
CATCGCCCTCGTCGGGGTGGCGACGCTGATCCCCCGTATCCCCGTCCCGGACGAGAAGCCGCAGCTGAAGCGGGAGATGGGCACCGGAGGGGGCGGTGCTGTGCGCGACGGGGTGTCAGGCCGTGAGGGCCTGCTTCACCTGGGCCAGGCTCGGGTTCGTCATGACGACGTCCTCACCACCGCCGGCGGGAGCCACGAGAACCGTCGGGACCGTCTGGTTCCCGCCATTCGCCTTCTCGACGAAGGCGGCGGAGTCCGGGTCGTGCTCGATGTTGATCTCGGTGTACGCGATGCCCTCGCGGTCCATCTGGCCCTTGAGCCGACGGCAGTATCCGCACCACGTGGTGCTGTACATCGTCACAGTGCCCGGCATGTCTTCGCGCTCCTCTGTCTCATCGGTCTCGGCAATCCCGCCACATCCCGTCTCGGTCTCTTCCGTCACACGGAGAAGCCGGGACGCGCGTTGCCGCCCGAAGGGAGAACGTACGTGACCTGGCCACCATTCCCGGCGCCGTTCCCTACTGGCCGGCGCCGTTCCTCATTAGTACGACGGATACGGCACCCCTGTGGACAACTTCCACGTCCGCCCCTTTCGACCTGGCAGCATGGCGGGGTGACATCAGCAACGCATTCCACCCTCTTCCCTCAGGTCCCCGACTCCGCCGACGCCGTCCTCGACGGGCTCGACCCCGAGCAGCGCGAGGTCGCCCTGGCCCTGCAGGGGCCGGTGTGCGTGCTGGCCGGAGCCGGTACGGGCAAGACGCGGGCCATCACGCACCGCATCGCCTACGGGGTGCGCGCCGGGATAATCCAGCCGACGAGTGTGCTTGCCGTCACGTTCACCAACCGGGCCGCCGGCGAGATGCGGGGGCGGCTGCGCCAGCTCGGAGCCGGCGGGGTGCAGGCGCGGACCTTCCACTCCGCGGCCCTGCGCCAGCTCCAGTACTTCTGGCCGAAAGCAGTCGGTGGCGAGCTGCCCCGGCTGCTGGAGCGCAAGGTCCAGCTGGTGGCCGAGGCGGCGGCCCGCTGCGGCATCCGGCTCGACCGCAACGAGCTGCGCGATGTCACGAGCGAGATCGAGTGGGCCAAGGTCACCCAGACCGTGCCCGCCGACTACCCGGCCGTGGTCGCCAAGTCCCAGCGGGACGCCCCGCGCGATCCGGCCGAGATCTCGCAGGTCTACGCGATGTACGAGCAGCTGAAGCGGGACCGCACGGTGATCGACTTCGAGGACGTGCTGCTCCTGACCGTCGGCATCCTTCAGGACCGGCACGACATCGCCGACCACGTCCGCCGTCAGTACCAGTACTTCGTCGTCGACGAGTACCAGGACGTCAGCCCGCTCCAGCAGCGGCTGCTCGATCTCTGGCTCGGTGACCGGGACAACCTCTGCGTCGTCGGTGACGCCAGCCAGACGATCTACTCCTTCACCGGAGCCACCCCCGACCACCTGCTGAACTTCCGCACCCGCCACCCCCGGGCCACCGTCGTCAAGCTCGTCCGCGACTACCGCTCCACGCCCCAGGTGGTCCACCTGGCCAACGGGCTGCTCGGCCAGGCCCGCGGCAGGGCCGCCGAGCACCGGCTCGAACTGGTCTCGCAGCGCGAGCGCGGCCCCGAGCCCGCCTATACGGAGTACGCGGACGAGCCCGCCGAGGCCGAGGGCACCGCCCGTCGCATCCGCGACCTGATCGCCGCGGGCGTCCCGGCGGGCGAGATCGCCGTGCTCTACCGGGTCAACTCCCAGTCCGAGGTCTACGAGCAGGCCCTGGCCGACGCGGGGGTGCCGTACCAGCTGCGGGGCGCGGAGCGGTTCTTCGAGCGCGCGGAGGTACGGGAAGCGGGAGTCGCCCTGCGCGGCGCCGCCAGGGCCGGGGGGAACGACTCCCTGCTGGACGATGCGCAGGGGCTGCCCGCCGAGGTCCGCGCGGTGCTCTCCACCAAGGGCTGGCGGAGCGAGCCGCCCGCCGGGTCCGGGGCGGTGCGCGACCGCTGGGAGTCGCTGGCCGCACTGGTCAGGCTCGCGGAGGACTTCGAACAGGCCAGGCCGGGCGCGACCCTCTCCGACCTGGTCGCCGAGCTGGACGAGCGGGCCGCGGCCCAGCACGCCCCCACGGTCCAGGGAGTCACGCTCGCCTCGCTGCACTCGGCGAAGGGCCTGGAGTGGGATGCCGTGTTCCTGGTCGGGCTGACCGAGGGCATGATGCCGATCACCTACGCCAAGACGGACGAGCAGATCGAGGAGGAGCGCCGGCTGCTGTACGTCGGAGTCACCCGGGCTCGCTTCCACCTCTCGCTGTCGTGGTCGTTGGCCCGCTCGCCCGGCGGCCGGGCCGGCCGCCGCCCGAGCCGCTTCCTGAACGGGCTGCGCCCCGGCTCGGCGTCCCCGGGCTCCCGGGGTGCGGCGGGCGGCAGCGGGGGCATCGAGCGCCCGGCGGCGGTCCGGCGCAAGCAGCGTGGGCCCGCGCTGTGCAGGGTGTGCGGCAGGACCCTCACCGACGCCGGTGAGATGAAGCTGATGCGCTGTGACGACTGCCCGTCCGACATGGACGAGGCGTTGTACGAGCGGCTGCGCGACTGGCGCGCGGCGCGGGCGAGGGAGATCAGCCAGCCCGCCTACTGCGTGTTCACCGACAAGACGCTGATGGCCATCGCGGAGGCGGTGCCCGGCAGCGAGGGCGAACTGGCCGGGATCCCCGGGGTCGGCGCGCGGAAGCTGGGCCGTTTCGGCGCCGCGGTGCTGGATATCTGTGCAGGTGGGGACGGGTTGGAGGGGCCTGCGGAGGCCGACGAGGGCATGTGAGGAAAACTCGTCGAAAAAATAGTTTGCGCCCGCCCCAGTCGTCACCATAGGTTCTTAACCACGGGAACAGCGACTTCTCTGAAGCCCTGATCCTGTGCTGTACTTATTCCGAATACGTAGGACCGGCTTGGTCGGTCCGCCCGAGACGCCGAGAGGAGGCGATTGAAGTGATCAGCATCATCGAGACCAACAAAATGACCGATCTCTCGGTCGTCTCCGCCTGCTCGCTCGGCCTCGCCTGCTCTTCGACGTCTTCCCTGCGTGGCACCGGTATGTCCGGCATTTCCGCCGTCAGCCCGCTGTCCCTGGTGAGCCTTCCCGAGCGGGAGCGCAATGAGCGACCGACCCAGGCGCCGGCAGCAGCAGTAGCGAAGGGACAGGCCCAGGCCTATGCCTTTGCGGCCGTCGGTGCGGGAGCGGAAGCCGGAGCCAAGAAGCAGACGACGCACCACCACACGATGTGGGCCTTCCGTGGGCCTGAACCCTGGAGAGATCCAGCCTGACCGACAATCAGGCCGGCGCCTTCAGGGCCGCGGAACCCCACTCGGGATCCGCGGCCCTTTTGTTTTGTCCGAACGGACGAGACAGCACGAAGGAGCCTCGGGACAAGCAACACCTGGTACCAGCCGCCCCCCGGCCAACAGGCCGGAACGACCAGACGAGGACACCACCACCGTGCAACTCGAAGCGCACGCCCCGTCAGTACCGCCTTCCGAAACGATCCCCCCGCCCGGCCTCACGGAGGACTCCACCTTGACCCCGCTCACTGCGCTCACCGCGCTCGACGACGCCATCGAGAACCTCGGCGTGCCCGTCCCCTGCCGTTCCTACGACCCCGAGGTCTTCTTCGCCGAGTCCCCGGCCGACGTCGAGTACGCCAAGTCCCTCTGCCGCACCTGCCCGCTCGTCGAGGCCTGCCTCGCCGGCGCCAAGGAGCGCCGCGAGCCGTGGGGTGTCTGGGGTGGCGAGCTCTTCATCCAGGGTGTCGTCGTTGCTCGCAAGCGGCCGCGTGGCCGTCCTCGCAAGAACCCGGTCGCAGCGTGATCGCCGGCCTGGGGGTTGCGGCCCCCAAACCCATGAAGCGCATCGGAACCATCGACCGTCCCCAGACCCACGATCCCCGAAACCAGGAACCAATGACCATCCCCACGAGGGAGCCCGTCGGCTCCGCGACACCGGACGTCACCATCATCGGCGCGAACGACTCGCGTCAGAACAGGACCCGTGAGATGCAACTCATCCCAGAAGCCCTGGCTCGTGCTCATATGCACGACCGCCTGCGGGAAGCCGACGCGGAACGTCAGGCCGTGCGCCTGATCCACGCGCGGCGGATGCAGCGCCGGGCCGAGCGCGCCTCGATGCGTGCCCGGCGTGCGCTGGCCATGGCGGTCATGCACTGAGCCGAGCAGGCTCGAACACCAGCAGGACCGAACACCAGCAGGACCCGACACCAGCAGGACCGCTGCGGGGCAGCCGCTCTCCGACCCCGCAGCAAGCAGTACCCAGTACCCACATCACCACCCCTGCCTCGGGGCCGGTCCACTCGGACCGGCCCCGAGGCCGTGCCGTGTGGTGCCGTACCATGCCGGACTGCGCCGACGGAGTTATCGTCGCGAGGTGGACGAGGAGACGCAGGAACCCGAAGCGGCGGGCACCGAGGGCGTCGTATGTGCCCTGTGCGGTACCGGACCCGGGAGCGACGACGCACCGACGACCTGGATCTGTTCCGTGGAGAACGGCAGCCGTCGCTACTTGTGTGACAGCTGTGCGCGCAGCCACATCAGGGCCATCGAGGGCCGGCTCGACTCCGCCTGGTGGTGACCTGACCAGCCGCTACTTGACCTCCGCGCCGGCCGCGGCGCCCTCCACGGGCTCGTCCACCGCCGCGAACCCGTCCGTCGCCTCGTCCGTCGCCTCGAACTCGGCCGGAGCTTCCTCGGGCCGCTCCTCCCCGGCTCGCTCCTCCACTTCCTGCGGCAGGAATCCCGGCAGCCAGGCTTCGAGTTCCTCACGCAGCCGGACCGTCGCACCGAGCTGGCACAGCACCCCTATCGTGCTCAACGTCACGCGGTGTATCAGCAGATAGGCAGGCGGCAGATTCAGCTGCTTGCCCAGCTGGTGGGCGGGGGAGCGCGGATCAGCTATCCGGGCGGCCTGATTGCGCATCCAGCTCCGGCTGAAGGCGAACTCCTCCACCAGCGCCGGTTCGATGATCGGCTGGAGGTAGTCGAGCACCGCGTCCGGGGCGAGGTCGATCGAGTCCTTGACGAAGCCCTCGTCGCGCAGCATCTCGTACACACCGTCCGCGTCGCCCTGGAGCGTCAGCCGCAACGAGTCCCCGATGGGCTGCGGAAGCCCGCCGGGCAGCCGGTCGACCGTCCCGAAGTCGAGGACACCGAGCCGCCACTGAGCCGCCCCGGTGGTGTCCTCGGTGCCGTCGGCGTCCGTGGCGTGGCCCGTCTCGTCCGCGTCCGCCGTGCCGGCCGGCTCCGGGGGCAGCAGCCGGAAATTGCCCGGGTGCGGGTCGGCGTGGAGCAGCCCGGTGCGCGCGGGGCCGGAGAACAGGAACCGGGCCAGCAGCTGTCCGGCCCGGTCCCGCTGCTCCGCGGTCCCGTCGGCGATCACATCGGCCAGCGGCACACCGTCGATCCACTCCGTGACCAGCACCTGATCGGACTGGTGGACCACGCCCGGGACCACGACGTCGGGATCGCCCGCGAACTCCTCGGCGTGCTCCCGCTGCGACCGCGCCTCCTGTTCGTAGTCCAGCTCTTCCGACACCCGGTCGCGCATCTCTGTGATCAGCGGCTTGATGTCCATGCCGGGAATCAGCGGGCCGAGCAGCCGGGCGAACCGGCTGAGCTGGGTCAGGTCCGAGAGCAGTGCGTCCCCGGCGCCCGGGTACTGCACCTTCACCGCGACGTCCCGCCCGTCGTGCCACACCGCCCGGTGCACCTGCCCGATCGAGGCGGCGGCCGACGGCTTGTCCTCGAACGTCAGGAACAGCTCCCGCCAGTCCTCACCGAGCCGCTCGGCCAGCACCGCGTGGACCCTGCCCTCCGGCATGGGTGGAGCGGCCTCCTGAAGTTTGGTGAGGGCCGCGCGGTAGGGACCGGCGACCTCCTCGGGCAGGGCGGACTCGAAGACGGACAGGGCCTGTCCGAGCTTCATCGCCCCGCCCTTCAACTCGCCCAGGACCTTGAAGAGCTGGTCGGCGGTGCGCTGCTGTACCTCGCGGGCGACCAGTTCCGCGGACTTCCCGCCGATGCGCTTGCCCAGCCCCCAGGTGGCCCGGCCCGCGAACCCCAACGGCAGCGCGGCCAGCTTGGCGGTTCGGGTGACCGCCTTCCGGGGAAGATCAGACATATGCCCCTCCAAATCCCAGACTGCCGCGCTGCGTGCGGCGGTTACCCGGCCATTGTGTCGTGCGCCGTGCCGGCCCCGGAGGTGCGCACCCCCTCAGTGTGCCCACCCGCTCCACAGGAACAGTCGAGGTGTGCCCGGATCTGCTCCGACCGCCAGTCCAACAGCGGCAGCGCGGCTTCCCACCGGGCCCCTGTGCAGGCGGGCAGCTCCCCGTCGAGGAAGGACAGCGCGTGGGCGGCCGCCAGACCTGCCACCGCGGTCGCCAGGCCCAGGTCACAGGCCTGCACGGCGGTGCGCCGCCCGGACTGCCACTGAGCCAGCATCCGCGGCCACTGCGGGTCCCGGTCGCGTCGGTCCAGATCCAGACACCCCGCGCACGCCGTACCGCCCGGCAGCACCAGGGGCCCGACGAATCCGGTGGCCTCGATCACTCCGGCGTAGAGGTGCGGTGTGCCCGAGGCGATCCACGGCTCGGCGGTGCGCGGATCGGGGACGTAGGCGGAGAGGCTCTCGCGAGGGGCGACCACGATCAGGGACAGGCCCGGCTCGCCGCGCGCGGGCCCGCCCGACGACAGTGTCGCCCGTGCCGCCGGGCCAGGGGCCGAGCGCCGGACCAGTTGCCGGGCCGCGGTGTCCCGGCGCTCTCCGGTCGCCGAGGGCGGCAGCCCTCCGGGCGAGACGTCGCCCGGCTCGGCGCATCCCCCGTCCAGCACCTCGACGTGCCCCACCCCGGATCCGGAGAGCACCGCGGCGACGGCCGCACCGACCCGGCCGGCTCCTCGTACCTGGACGCGCATGGAGCGGCGGGCGGCCAGCCGGCGCAGCCCGCCGCCGGGCTCGGGATGCACGACGGAGAGTGACGCAAGGTCCGGCCGGTGACGCTCCATGGCGTCCGCCCGGTTCCGTAACGCATCGGCTTCCGGCCCGCCGGCCCGCACATCGTCGATGAGTCCGGCGTCGGACAACCGCGTGACGAGTGTGTCCACTTGGCGTTCGGTGAGATCCAGCGCCCTGGCCTCTTCACGCAGCAGCGGCATCCCGCGTGTTCCGTCGAGGAGCTCCAGGAAACAGCCCGTCGCGATATCCATCGGGCCGACCTTCACCGCGTGTGCGGGCGTCACACCGAATTGGACGGTGCCGCGGCCGCGCCATGCGCGGCGCAGCGCGGGCTTCAACATCGGATGCACGGCTTCCTCCTGGTCTGTGTGGCTGCGTGAGATCCATCGCCAGAATGCAGCGGGCCGCGGAAGCGGGTGCAAAGTTATCCACAGGCAGGGGGTATTAGTCGTTCAAATGGTGCAAGCCATGGGGTGGATCACGTGTGAACCGTTCGGGAGACGGGACTTCCCCCACGGGCAGCGGGTAACGTCGTGCCGTGCCCGCCGACCCGTCACCCGGTTTCGCCGGGGAGACCCCCGCGCGCAGCGCCGGAATCCATCAGCGCAGTGCGGAAGACCGCCCGCCCCGCGGCTCGGCGACGAGCGCGGTCGAGGTCCGCAGGAGCTCCCGCCGCAGCAGAACGGTCTCCGCGTACCGGGAGGGTGACCGCACGATTGTGCTGATCCCCGCCCGGATGTCCGAGGCCGAGGAGCAGCGCTGGGTGAGCGTGATGCTCGACAAGCTGGCCGCCCAGGAGAGCAGACGCATTTTCGGCGACAGCGAACTCGCCGAGCGGGCGGAGCGATTGTCCGCGCAGTATTTCGAGGGCCGGGCCAGACCCGTCTCGGTGCGGTGGGTGACCAATCAGAACACCCGGTGGGGGTCCTGTACCCCGGCCGAGGGCAGCATCCGCCTGTCCCACCGGCTCCAGGGGATGCCCGAGTACGTCGTCGACTACGTGCTCGTCCACGAACTGGCTCATCTCCTGGTGCCCGGACACGGTCCGCGGTTCTGGCGGCTCCTGGACGCCTACCCCCGTACCGAGCGGGCGCGCGGCTATCTCGAAGGGGTGGTGGCGGCCGACCGGCTGCCGCACCTGCCCGCCGCACGCGGCGAGTGACGTTCGGTGATTCTGTACCGGGTCTGTACCGGCTTGGTCGGGGGCCCGACTTTGCGGTTAGCCTGACGCGACGCATTCAGCTTCCGGATGGGGGACGGTCGTTACGCATGGCCAGGGAATTCCAACGCGGCCACAAGGCCAAGATCAGCGATCTCACGCCGGGGACGGACCTGTACGTAGGTGTGCAGATCGCCGGCCCGGGACTGACCTTTGACATCAGCTGCTTCGGCCTCGATGCCAATGAGCAGCTCTCCGACGACCGGTACTTCATCTTCTTCAATCAGCCGAAATCGCCCGAGGAGTCCATTCAGCTGCTCGGCGCCCAGGCCGGTGACACCGAGTCGTTCCGCGTGACTCTGGACCGTATTCCGGCGAGCATCCACAAGCTGTCGTTCACCGCGACGCTGGACGGCGCCGGACAGATGGCGCAGGTCGGCCCCGGCTACATCCGGATCGTCGCGGGTGGCGAGGAAGTCGTCAGGTACGCCTTCACCGGCTCGGAGTTCACCACCGAACGTGCGGTGATGCTGGGTGACTTCTACCTCAAGGACGTCTGGCGGTTCGCCGCTGTCGGCCAGGGCTTCGACGGCGGCCTCGACGCGCTGCTGAAGAACTTCGGGGGCGAGGTCGCCGAGGAGGAGCCCGCCGCTCCGCAGCCGCAGTCCGCCGTCCCGTTCGCCCCGCCCGCCCAGGCGGCCGCGCCCGCCCCGTCGTTCGGTGCCCCGGCCGCACCGCAGATCCCGCAGCCCGCACCGTCCTTCGGCGGACCGCCCGCGCCGGCGCCCACACCGCAGCTGCAGATGCATGCCGCGCCCACCATCGTGGCGCCGTTGGTCCCGCAGGGCGGCAGCGTGCCCCCGCCGCCTTCGCCCCCGCCCGCTCCGTACGGACATCCGGGGCAGCCGCCCCAGCAGCCGCAGTTCGGGCAGGTCCCGGGGCAGCCGGCCGCGCCGTACGGACAGCCGGCTCCCGCGCCGTACGGACAGCCGGCTCCGGCCCCGTACGGACAGCAGCCTCCCGGCATGCCGCCGGGTGTGCCCCAGGGCGTGCCGCAAGGGGCGCCGAAGACCGGGGCAGGTCTCCTGGCCGCGCTCCAGCCGTACAAGGAGGCGGCCACCGGCCAGCGCTGGACCGCGCAGAACCAGCAGCTCATGCGCGTCGACCTCACCAACGGCGGCGGGGGAGTGCTGGCCAGGCAGGGCAGCATGGTGATGTACCAGGGCAAGGTCGACTTCGGCTACAAGGGCGCAGGTTTCGCCGGCCGGATCGTCGGCAACGCCACCGGTCAGGAAATGCAGCTGATGCGCTGTACCGGCAACGGGCAGGTCTTCCTCGCCGAGGACGGCTCCCATCTGCACGCGGTCGAGCTCCAGGGCGACGGCATCTGCGTCTCCGCGGAGAACGTCCTCGCGTTCGACGAGTCGCTGCAGCACGAGGTCCGCAGGATCGAAGGCCACGGCATCCCCGGAGGCGCCCTGTTCACCATGCAGTTCCAGGGCACCGGCACCGTCGTCGTCAAGACCCACGGTGTGCCGGTCGTCCTGCCGGTCACCCCGACCACCTTCGCCGACTGCAATGCCGTCGTGGCGTGGTCGGCGGCGTCCCAGGTGATCGTCTCCAGCCAGGTCCGGCTGCGCCGCAACGCCTACCCCGGGCACAGCGGGGAGACCGTGAACCTCCAGTTCCGGGGCGCACCCGGCAACTTCATCGTCGTCCAGCCCTACGAGGTCTGAGGGAGCCCGTCATGAATCAGCAACTCGCGGGCTACGCCCCGACCCCCGTCACGGCCCGGATGGAGAACCACGGCCACTCGATGCTGAAGGTCGCCATGGCCACCGGCCAGGACCTTTACGCGCGCACCGGCTCGATGGTGGCGTACGAGGGCTTCATCCAGTACGAGCCCAATCCGCCCGCCGTCCGCCAGATCGCCTCGCAGTGGATCACCGGCGAGGGCACACCCCTGATGAAGTGCGCAGGTGACGGACTGCTCTACCTTGCCGACTACGGCGCGGATGTGGTCGTCATCAATCTCAACAACGACTCCCTCTCGGTCAACGGCACCAACGTCCTCGCCTTCGACGGCCATCTCACCTGGGGTGTCGAACGGGTCAAGGGACTGGCCAAATTCGCCGGCCAGGGCCTGTGGAACGTCTGCATCTCCGGCACAGGCTGGGTCGCCATCACCTCGCGCGGCACGCCGATCGTCGTCGACTGCGGGCGTGGCGAGGACGAGACGTACGTCGACCCCGACGCCCTGGTGGCGTGGTCCCCGAACCTCAAGGTGAAGGGCAAGCGCAGCTTCAAGGCCTCCTCGCTCATCGGGCGGGGCAGCGGAGAGGCGTTCCAGATGGCCTTCTCCGGCGAGGGGATCGTCGTCGTCCAGCCGAGCGAGGACAGTACCGACCGCCTGCGGGTCCGGAACTGACGGGGAGGGAGAACACACCATGCAGAGTCCGCTCTTCAGCTACACGGAACAGCAGTCCCAGGACCGGTACACGGTTCAGAACCCGCAGCTCCTGCGGGTCTCGCTGACCGGCCAGGAAGACGTCCTCGCCCGCAAGGGGGCCATGGTCGCGTACCAGGGGCTGATGGAGTTCGACGGCGAGTACCAGTCGCACGGACAGCGCCGGGCCCGCGCGAGCACCGGTGAGGGCCTCGACCTGATGCGCTGCTCCGGGCAGGGCACCGTCTATCTCGCCAACCTGGCGCAGTACGTCCACGTGGTGGATGTCGACCGCGACGGCATGACGGTGGACAGCGCGTACGTCCTGGCGCTCGACTCGTCGCTCCACACCGAGGTCATCGCGGTGGACAGCCAGTACGGCATCTCGGGCACCGGCAAGTACCAGCTCAACATCTCCGGCAGCGGCAAGGTCGCCCTGATGACCTCCGGCCAGCCCCTGATGATGCAGGTCACGCCCGACAAGTACGTCAACGCCGACGCGGACGCCGTCGTCGCCTGGTCCAGCTCCCTGCGCGTGCAGATGCAGGCCCAGACGCACTCGTCGGGCGTCATGCGCCGACGCGGCAACACCGGAGAGGGCTGGGAGCTCAGCTTCCTCGGGCAGGGCTTCGCCCTGGTCCAGCCGAGCGAGGTACTGCCGCCGCAGAACGCCCAGATCGGCCAGGGGATGGCCGCCCAGTTCGGCATGGGGCAGCAGGGGATCCACGCCCAGAACCAGAACAACGCCTGGAACTGAGCCATCCGATCGGTAAGGGGCGGCCTCCTGGGAGGCCGCCCCTTACCCGTGCTGTCGTCGCTCCCGCTACCGGACGCCGTCCAGTACCGCCCGCGTACGTTCCACCAGACGCACCACCGAGGAGTCGGCGACCCCGGCGACCTCGTCGTAGGCGAACCAGCGAAGGTCCAGCGATTCGTCACTGATCCTCTCCGTCGAACCCGACGGTGCCAGTGCCGCGTACTGGACGTCCAGGTGCCAGTTGCAGGGCGCCGGGATCGGATGGCGGTCCAGAGTGACCGGGCCGCCCGCCAGCAACGTCAGACCGGCGATGCCCGATTCCTCAGTGGCCTCGCGCAGCGCCGCACCGGCCAGCGTGGCGTCCCCGGTCTCGCAGTGGCCGCCCATCTGCAGCCACATCCGCAGCTTCCGGTGCAGCGTGAGCAGCACCCTGCCGCGCTCCGGGTCCACGACCAGCGCGCTGGCCGTCAGGTGCCCGGCCCCGCAGGCCTTCCACATGCCGTCGGGATACAGCGACAGATGGTCCAGATAGGCCCGGCGCAGCTCCTCCTGGGCGGCGTCCGCACCGCCTCCGTAGCTCTTCAGTACGAGAGCGGCGTCGTCGTGCAGGCTCACTTGTCGGTGTCGTCCTTGTCGGTGTCGCCCGTGCTGCCCTCGCCTGAGCCGTCGCCGTCCGTACCGCTGCCGGCCTTGCCGTCGGCGTCGTCCGGGCCGGGCCCGGCCTTGCCGTCGGTGCCGGACGCGGGCTTCTGCGGCCCGTTCGCGGCCTCGCCGAGCATCTTGTCCAGCTCGGAGAAGTCCAGCTGCTCGTGGTGCACGAACCCGTCCGGGTCGTCCAGGTCGTGGGCGGTCGGCAGCATGTCGGGGTGCTCCCACAGCGCGTCGCGTCCGTCGACTCCCCGTGCGTCCGTGAGCGAGGCCCACAGCCGCGAGGCGTCACGCAGCCGCCGCGGACGCAGCTGGAGACCGATCAGCGTGGCGAACGTCTGCTCGGCGGGACCGCCGGAGGCGCGGCGCCTGCGCATCGTCTCGCGCAGCGCGTCCGCCGAGGTCAGCCGGGACTTCGCGGCCTCGTGCACCACGGCGTCCACCCAGCCCTCGACCAGCGCGAGCGCCGTCTCCAGCCGGGCCAGGGCGGCCTTCTGCTCCGGGGTGTCCTCCGGCTGGAACATGCCCTGCTGGAGAGCTTCCTGCAGTTGCTCGGGCTGCGACGGGTCGAACTGGCCGACCACGTCCTCCAGCTTGCTGGTGTCGACCTTGATGCCGCGCGCATAGCCCTCCACGGCACCGAACAGATGCGAGCGCAGCCACGGCACATGGGCGAAGAGCCGCTGGTGAGCGGCCTCGCGCAGCGCCAGGTACAGCCGCACTTCGTCCTGCGGCACGCTCAGGTCCTTGCCGAACCGCTCGACGTTCAGCGGAAGCAGCGCGGCCTTGCCGGCCGGGCCCAGCGGCAGCCCGATGTCGGTCGAGCCGACCACCTCGCCCGCCAGCACGCCGACGGCCTGCCCGATCTGCTGGCCGAACATAGCGCCGCCCATCGACCGCATCATGCCGATCAGCGGGCCCGCCATCGCCTGCATCTCCTCGGGCAGCACATCGCCCATGGCGAGGCCGACACGCTCGGCCACCGGGTCGACCAGCTTCTGCCAGGCGGGGAGGGACGCCTCGACCCACTCCGCACGGCTCCAGGCCACGGTGGAGACCGAACCGGACGGCAGCGACGTCGCGCCGTCCAGCCAGATGTCCGCCAGCCGCAGCGCCTCGTCGACCGCGGCACGCTCGGACGGGCCGACGCTCGCGTCCTTGGTGCCGTCCGCGGTGCCCTGCGAGACGGTCTGGCGGGCGATCTGCTTGGCCATGTCCCAGTTCACGGGACCGCCCTCGTAGCTCAGCATCTGGCCGAGCTGCTGGAAGGCGGCGCCCAGGTCGTTCGGGTTCATCGAACCGAACATCGCGGCGAAGGGGTTGTCACCGCCCGCACCGGGGCCGAAGCCGAGCGGGTTCGCCGGACCGCCCGAACCCTGCCCACCTCCGGTGGGGTCGTTCTTCTTGCCATGGTCGCCGTCGTCCGGCTCCTCCGGCGGAAGGCCGAATCCGAATGGGGTGTCACTCACGGGTTTCCTCGGCTCGTAGGGCCGCCGGATCGAACCGACGGCGACTGCCCGACATCACCATCCAGCGTAGACACCAAGTCCGCTCAGGGCCTCAGTGCTCCGTCGGCTCCCTGCCTGCGGCAGGATGGACGCCACCTGGTACGTACGCGTCATTCGGGTACGTACTGAAGACAACCGCTGGAGACGCCCGGTGAGTTCCCCAGATCCGCAGGTTCGCGCAGCGCGAAACCTGGCCGACCCGCTGTCCGAGAACAAGAGCGAGAACAAGGCCGAGAACAAGCCCGAGGACAAGACCGTCCGGAGCCGCTCCAGGAGCCGCGGCCCCGTCGTGGCCGTCACCGGAGCCGCGACGGGTGTCGGCGAGCTGCTCGCGGCCCGCCTCGCGGCCTCCGAGGAGATCAAGCAGGTCATCGCCATCGACGAACGCCGAGGGGAGGTCTCCGAGGCGACCTGGCACATCCTCGACGTCCGTGACCCGGCCATCGCGGAGAAGCTGCGAGGCGCGGACGTCGTGGTGCACCTGGCGCTCGATCTCGATCTGGAGACCGACGCCGCCGCCCGCACCGCCTACAACGTGCGCGGCACCCAGACCGTGCTGACCGCCGCCGCGGCCGTGGGCGTCCACCGGGTCGTGCTGTGCACCTCCGCGATGGTCTACGGCGCGCTGCCCGACAACGACATCCCGCTGGCCGAGGACGCCGAGCTGCGGGCCACCGCGGAGGCGACCGGCGTCGGCGACCTGCTGGAGATCGAACGGCTCGGCCGCCGCGCGCCCCGCGCCCACCCCGGACTCCAGGTCACCGTGGTCCGTCCCACGGTGCTCGTCGGCGGTACCGACACGGCACTGACCCGTTACTTCGAGTCACCGCGCCTCCTCGTCGTCGCCGGATCGCACCCCACCTGGCAGTTCTGCCATGTCGACGACCTGGTCACGGCGCTGGAGTACGCAGCGCTGGAGAAGATCGACGGGGAGTTCGCGGTCGGCTGCGACGGCTGGCTCGAACAGGAGGAGGTCGAGGAGATCAGCGGCGTCCGCCGGATGGAGCTGCCCTCCGCCGTGGCGCTCGGCGCCGCCGCCCGGCTGCACCGGATCGGCCTCACTCCGTCCCCGGCGGGGGACCTGGCGTACACGATGCATCCCTGGGTGGTGAGCGTGAGCCGGCTGCACGACGCCGGCTGGCGCCCGAGCTGGACGAACGAGGAGGTGCTCGCCGCGCTCCTCGAGGAGGTGGAGGGACGGCACACCGTCGCGGGCCGCCGGCTCGGGCGCAAGGACGCCACCGCGGCCGGTGCCGCCGGTGCGACGGTGGCCCTGCTCGGTACCGCCGCCCTGGTGCGACGCGCCCGCAAGGCGCGCCGCCGTATCTAGCCCCGCTGCCGAGCGGGCGCCGAGCAGGTCCCGGTGCCTGTAGGAGGCTCCAAGGGTGACGGCGGCCCACCAGCGGAAAGCGCTATTCCGTGATGCCGGCGCGGTGCGGCACGATGGCATGCATGGCACCCACGCATGACCACCCCGGCGAGCAGACGGCACAGGACCCGATCCGGCTGCTGGAGATCCGCGACACGCCGTTGTCGGTGGACGAGATCTTCCGTGCCGTCGGCGACGACGCCGCCGGCGGCACCGCGCTCTTCGTCGGCACTGTGCGTAACCACGACGGCGGCCAGGACGTGGGCGCGCTCGGCTACTCGTGCCATCCCTCGGCGCAGGACGAGATGCGCCGGGTGGCGGAGAGGGTCGTCGCCGCCTTCCCGGTCCGGGCGCTGGCCGCGGTCCACCGAGTGGGTGAACTGGAGGTGGGCGATCTCGCCGTCGTCGTGGCGGTCTCCTGCCCGCACCGCGGAGAGGCCTTCGAGGCCTGCCGCAAGCTCATCGACGACCTGAAGCACGAGGTCCCGATCTGGAAGCACCAGCGCTTTTCGGACGGGACGGAGGAGTGGGTCGGCGCCTGCTGAGCGCAAACCGGCCGGGCGGACTTCCGCCCCGATTTGCGTAACCGCACCCCTGCCGTGAGCGTTGGCTCTGCAGATGGTTAATCTGCTGATAGGTCAGTTGCGGTTGCTCATGGGGCAGGGAGGTCGTCATGGCAGCACTCGCCTGGTTGTTGATTCCGCTTTTCGCTGCGCTCGGTGCTGCGATATGGGGAAGCTGGGCCGCCCGTAATCGCACGACCGGCGATGTCACCGAGCTAGCCGGCTACGCCCGGTTCCGTGAAGCGATGGAGAAGTCGCACTCCGGTTCGGAGCCGGTCGAGCAGATATCGAACGTCTGACGCCGCGCCGAACGTACGCGGTTGCCAATCCGCACCACGGCATCGCCCGCCCAGGCTTTCCCGGCGCACCCCTCGCGCCCCGCCCCGGCCCCGTACGGACCGGCCCCGGCGGTGCACAAACAGACCCTTCCCGTACTGTCGTTCCATGCCACGCCGCACCGCGACGATGCTCGCCTCCACGCTGGTCCTTATCGCGCTGATCTGCGCAGGTCTGCTGATCAAGGTTCCGTACTCGGAGATGTCCCCCGGGCCGACCGTGAACACGCTCGGTGAGGTCGACGGCGAGCCCGTCCTGCAGATCAAGGGGCGCACGACGTACAAGACGTCCGGCCATCTCAACATGACGACGGTCAGGGTCACCGGCGCGGACTACAACATGAACATCGTGGAGGCCCTCTACGGATGGCTGGGCCATGACAGCCTGGTCGTACCGCACGACACGCTCTACCCGGACGGCAAGACCGAGCAGCAGTCGACGCAGGAGAACGCCGAGGAGTTCAGCCAGTCCCAGGAGAGCGCCAAGGTCGCGGCCCTCACCGAACTGGGCATTCCGGTCTCGTCACGGGTCGTGGTCTCCACGGTCATCAAGGACAGTCCCTCGCAGGGCAAGCTGCACGCCGGTGACGTGATCAAGGCCGTCGACGGCAAGACGGTCAAGCAGCCCGAGGACGTCGCGAAGCTCGTCACCCAGCACAAGCCCGGCCAGGACGTCACCTTCACGGTCATCCCGGCCAAGACCGCGGCGACGGCCGAGAAGGCCGGCAAGGAGCCCAAGGGCACCGAGGAGATCACCCTCACCACGGAGAAGGCCCCCAAGGAGGACCGCGCGATCGTCGGCATCCAGGCGGGGACCGACCACACCTTCCCGTTCGAGATCGACATCAAGCTCGCCGACGTGGGCGGCCCGAGCGCCGGTCTGATGTTCTCTCTCGGCATCATCGACAAGCTCACCCCGGGACAGCTGACGGGCGGCAAGTTCGTCGCGGGCACCGGGACGATCGACGACAAGGGCAAGGTCGGCCCGATCGGCGGCATCAACATGAAGCTGGTCGGCGCGCGCAACGCCGGGGCGCGCTACTTCCTGACCCCGGCCGACAACTGCAAGTCGGCCGCCTCCGACACCCCCGACGGACTCACCCTGGTGCGGGTGAAGACGATCGACGACGCCAAGAAGTCGCTGGACAGGATCCGCTCGGGGGACACGGCCGGCCTGCCGAGCTGCTCGACAGGCTGACCGCGTCCCCGCACCGGCGGGGTCAGGACTCGAAGGTCGCGGCCAGTGCCTCGGCCAGCCCCGGCACCAGACCGGCACCGGTCAGCACGTCGTTCGGGGAGTCCTTCTCCCGCAGCCGCACGGCCGACTCCCGCGCACCGTCCCGCAGGACGGCCACGGTCATCCGCACCTCCTGACGGTCGGGGTGCTTGGCGACCCACTTGGTCAGCTGGGTGTCGTCGAGGCCGTCCGGTACGGAGGCCTCGGCGGACGGCGGCAGCATCAGCCGCTCCACCGTCATCGCGCACCCGACCACCGCGTCGGGCCAGGCGATCGTCGCGAGGAACTCGTCCAGCGCGGTGCCTGCGGGAAGCTCCTCCTGCTCAATAGGGGTGAGTGCGGCGGCCTTCGAGCCGTCGCCGTCGAGACCGAGCTGGGCGGCGAGGCCCGGCTCCTGGACCCGCAGCCTGGCGGTGTCGACGAGGGCGAAGAGCCGGGCGGGCTGATCCCAGCCGAGACCGGAGATGTATTCGTCGATTTCGAGCACCGCGACGGTGAGCGGGCTCGCGGCCATCGGAGGGCCTGAGGGGGAAACGTTGGACATGGACAACATCCTGCCTCCTTCCGCCCCCGGAACGGGAACTAGGTAAAGCCTCAGTAAGTTGCATAGGTGGGCTCTACGATCGCGGGGCCCGTTTCAACACGACCGCGAACTTTGAGGTGCGCACGTTGGCTTTCCAGATGCCGGACCGCGGCGGAGGCCCGACAGGGCCACGGATCAGAGTCGGCCGCCCGTCCCGGCGCGCCCGAACCCTGCTCATGACACTGGGCGTCCTGGCGATTCTCGCCATGGCGTTCGTCATGTTCGCGGGGTTCTGGACGGACTGGCTCTGGTACAGGTCGGTCGCGTATTCATCCGTCTTCACCACGACCCTGTGGACCAAGATCGGGCTGTTCCTCGTCTTCGGACTACTGATGGCCATCGCCGTCGGCGTGAACATCTGGCTCGCGCACCGGCTCCGGCCGCCGCTGAGCGCGATGTCGCTGGAGCAGCAGAGCCTGGACCGCTACCGGATGAGTCTCGCCCCGTACAAGAAGTGGGTGCTGCTCGCGATCACCGCGCTCGTCGGTCTGATCGCCGGAGCGTCCTCCTCCGGCCAGTGGCGTACCTGGCTGATGTACGTGAACGGCGTGTCGTTCGGGCAGAAGGACCCCCAGTTCCATCTGGACGTGTCCTTCTTCGCCTTCGACCTGCCCTGGTACCGCTTCCTGCTGGGCTTCGGCTTCGCGGCCACGGTGCTCTCGCTGGTCGCCGCCGCGCTGACCCACTACCTGTACGGCGGGCTGCGCATCACCAGCCCCGGCGCGCGGGCGACGGGGGCGGCCACCGGTCATCTCTCGGTGCTGCTCGGCATCTTCGTCGCGCTGAAGGCCGTGGCGTACTGGCTCGACCGCTACGGGCTCGCCGTGAAGTCCAGCGACTTCAAGGCAACGGACAACTGGACGGGCCTGCGGTACGTCGACGCCAACGCCTACCTTCCGGCGAAGACCATCCTGTTCTGCATCGCCGCGATCTGCGCGGTGCTGTTCTTCGCGACGCTCTGGCGCCGCACCTGGCAGCTTCCGGTGATCGGATTCGGGCTGATGGTCCTCTCCGCGATCCTGATCGGCGGGCTCTACCCCGCGATCGTGCAGAAGTTCCAGGTCCAGCCGAACGAGCAGGCCAAGGAAGCCCCGTTCATCCGGAAGAACATCGAGGCCACGCGTGACGCGTACGGCATCGACAACGCACAGGTCGACGACTACGCGGGCAAGAGCACCACGGACGACGACACGAAGCTCCGCGCCAGTGCGGACGCGGCGGCCAGCTACCGGGTGATGGACCCCAACGTCGTCTCCCCGGCCTTCCAGCAGCTCCAGCAGAAGAGGAACTACTACCAGTTCCCCAAGACGCTGGATGTCGACCGCTACAAGGACGAGTCCGGCAAGGAGCAGGACACGGTCATCGGTCTGCGCGAGCTCAACCTGCAGGGCATCCCCAAGCGCAACTGGATCAACGACCACTTCACCTACACCCACGGCTACGGTGCGATCGCCGCCCGGGGCACCACGACCGGCAAGAACCCGAAGGGATCTCCCGACTTCACCGAGTCGGGCCTGCCGACCACCGGTGAGCTGGGCTCGTACCAGCAGGAGATCTACTACGGCGAGAAGACCGAGCAGTACTCCATCGTCGGCGGGCCCCAGAAGGAGCTCGACTACGAGGAGGACGGCGAGAAGACCACCAGCTACAAGGGCAAGAGCGGGGTCAGTCTCTCCAGCGCGTTCAACCGCGCCGCCTACGCGGTGGCGTTCAGCGAACCGCAGATCCTGTACTCGGGAGCCATCGGTGACGGCTCGCGGATTCTGTACAACCGCACCCCCAAGGAGCGGGTCGAGGCGGTCGCTCCCTGGCTGACCATCGACGGCGACGCCTACCCGGCCGTGGTCAAGGGCCGCATCCAGTGGGTCGTCGACGCGTACACCACGACCAACGGCTACCCGTACGCCTCGCGCACGACGCTGGGTGACACCACGGCCGACTCGCTGACCACCAACCAGCGTGCGGTCGTCGCCCAGCAGAACCAGGTCAACTACATCCGCAACTCGGTGAAGGCCACCGTCGACGCGTACGACGGCAAGGTCAAGCTGTACGAGTGGGACACCAAGGACCCGATCCTCAAGACCTGGCGCAAGGCGTTCCCGGGGACCGTGCAGCCCAGGACGGACATCCCGAAGGACCTGATGGACCACCTGCGGTATCCGCAGGACCTGTTCAAGGTGCAGCGCGAGCTGCTGACCCGCTACCACGTGGAGAACCCCGCCCAGTTCTACAGCGGCAGTGACGCGTGGCAGGTCCCGGACGACCCGACCAACAAGGAGTCCGGTGCCGTCCCGCCGTACTACCTGAGCATAAAGATGCCGGACCAGACGGCTCAGAAGTTCTCGCTGACGACGACGTTCACTCCCAAGGGGCGGCCCGACCTCGGGGCGTTCATGGCGGTGGACGCCGATGCGTCCAGCAAGGACTACGGCACGATAAGACTGCTGAGAGTCACCACCACGGTGAAGGGTCCGGGCCAGGTACAGAGTGAGCTCAACGGCAACGACGACGTCGCCGAGTTCGTGAGGAACCTCAAGGGCACCGACTCCGACATCGAGTACGGCAACCTGCTGACGGTGCCACTCGAAGGGGGCTTCCTCTACATCGAGCCGGTGTACACGCGCGGTGGCACGCAGAACTATCCGCTGCTGCGCAAGGTCGCCGCCTCGTACGGGTCGAAGATCGTCTTCGAGAACAGTCTCGGGGAGGCGCTCAACGCGGTCTTCGGGGTGGACGAATCCGATACGAGCCGGCCACCTGTCGAGACCACGCCACCACCGGGCGACACCACGGAGCCGCCTGCCACCGGTGAGGCCGCGCTGAAGAAGGCGATCGCCGATGCGCAGAAGGCCTATGGGGAAGGCGAGGCAGCCCTGAAGAAGCAGGACTGGGCCGCCTACGGCAAGGCTCAGACGGAGCTGCAGGACGCGTTGCAGCGGGCAGCGGCCGCGCAGCCCAAGTCCGGCAGTACCGGTAAGCCGGACAAGGCCGATAAGCAGGACAGCTCCGCGAGTGCCGACAGCGGCGGCTGAGTAACCCGGTAAAGCTTCACCTTCGCGCCGTGGTACGGTTTGAACACAACGGCGCGGGGTGGAGCAGCTCGGTAGCTCGCTGGGCTCATAACCCAGAGGTCGCAGGTTCAAATCCTGTCCCCGCTACTGAAAGACGAAGGCCCGGATCCTTTCGAGGATCCGGGCCTTCGCCGTGTCGCCGTGACTTTTCTGTGCAGTGAGCGTGAAGTGCGGTTCATGGGGCACGAGTTGGGCAGGGACGTGTTTGACTTGTCTCTCTGTGGGCAAGTCGACAAAACGCTGAAGTGACCTCACTGGCCGCGATATACCAGGTGTACGCGGGTTACAGGTGGTGCGACGATGGTATTTATGGGGGACAGGGCAACTCTGTTGGAGACAGGGCGGTTTGTTCAGCGTCACGCCCATCCGGCGGAAAACGTGATGGATGTGGCATTTGCCGCCGCCGCACGGTACAACGACTACATCGAGACCGCCGAGACTGCGGAGTGTGCCGCGACCGTCGAAAGTGCAGAGACCGCAGAGTCCGCGGACGGCGTGGAGAACGCCGAGGGCGCGGAGACCGCAGAGAGTGCGGACAACGCCGAGAGCGAGGCGCGTCACCGTCGTGCCGCCGACGCCGGGGACACCGCGTCGATGAGCGTCCTCGGCGCGCTGCTGCTGCGCCGGGGCGACCTGACCGGCGCCGAGGCCTACCTGCGTGCGGCCACCGCTGACGGCGACCGTGCCGCGGCCAACAACCTCGGGGTCCTGCTGCACCAGCGCGGGTACCCGGACGAGGCGGCCGACTGGTGGCGGATCGCGGCGGTCGCCGGCTCCGCCGCGGCCGCGCACGCCCTCGGGCGCCACTACCGCGAGCGCGGCGACGAGCCCGGTGCCGAGTACTGGCTGCGCCAGTCCGCCGAGCAGGGCCACGCGCTGGGCGCGTACGCCCTCGCCGACCTCCTGGAACACCGCGGCGACGTCGGCGCCGAGCGCTGGCTGCGCGCCGCGGCCGAGCAGGGGCACCGCGAAGCCGCGTACCGGCTGGCACGCATGGTGGAGCGCAACGCGGCGGACGACGCGCACGACGCGTTCGGCCGCCCCGGACTCGGCCCCCGCACCGGAACGGACGGCGAGACCGGCACCGGCCGGCGCCGGGCCGCCGCACGCAAGGAGGACAGCCCGGTCGCCGGACCGGAGGCGGGCCGGGTCGGCGAGGCCGAGCAGTGGTACCGGCAGGCCGCCGCGCGCGGCCACCGGCGTGCCGCCCTGCATCTCGGCGCCATTCTGGAACAGCGCGGCGAGCTGAAGGAGGCCGGCCGCTGGTACCTCATCTCGGCCAAGGCCGGCGAGGCGCGGGCCGCGTGCGCGCTCGGCTTCCTGCTCCGCGACGCGGGCGACCGGGAGAGCGCGGCCGTGTGGTGGCTGCGCGCCGCCCAGGACGGCGACGGCAACGCCGCCAACGCCCTCGGCGCGCTGCACGCGGCCCGCGGGGAGCAGCAGACCGCCGAGCGCTGGTACCGCGCGGCCATGGACGCCGGTGACGTCAACGGCGCGTACAACCTGGGGTTGCTCTGCGCGGCCCAGGACCGTACGGCCCAGGCCGAGCAGTGGTACCGGCGTGCCGCGTACGCCGGCCACCGGGAGGCCGCCAACGCACTGGCCGTGCTCCTGCTCCAGGCGGGCGACGCGACCGGCGCGGAGCCCTGGTTCTCCAAGGCGGCCGAGGCGGGCAGCGTCGATGCCGCGTTCAATCTCGGCATCCTGCACGCCGGGCGCGACGAGGACCGGGCCGCCCTGCTCTGGTACGAGCGCGCCGCGGCGGCCGGCCACACCGAGGCCGCGCTCCAGGTCGGCATGGCGCTGCTGCACCACGGCGAGGAGCGGGAGGCCGAGCGCCACCTGCGCTGCGCCGCCGGTGGCGGCAGCGCGGAAGCGGCCTTCCGGCTGGCGGGGGTGCTGGACTCGCGGCAGCCGCCGCCGGGACCGCCCGCCCTGGGCGAGCCGATGCCGGAGAAGACCGAGTGCGAGGAGTGGTACGAGCGTGCGGCCGAGCAGGGCCACCGCCGGGCCCAGGTGCGCGTCGGGATGCTCGCCGCGGCCCGGGGCGACGTGGAGAGCGCCGGCCGCTGGTACCGGGAGGCGGCCGAGGCGGGCAGCCGCAACGGGGCGTTCAACCTCGGTCTGCTGCTCGCCCGCGAGGGCAGTGAGCGCGAGGCCGCGCTCTGGTGGAGCCGCGCCGCGAACGAGGGGCACGGGCGGGCGGCCCTGCGCCTCGCCCTGCTGGCCGCGCGCCGCGGTGAGCTCACCGAGGGGCAGCGGTGGTGCGCGCGGGCGGTCGAACTGGGGCCGGCGGAGGTCTCGGAGCGGGCCGCGCGGTTGCGCGAGGCGCTGCACCAGGAGCTGACCGCGTAGGCGGGTGCGGTGTGGGGCGAGGTGGGGTGGGCCGGGTTGCGGGTGCGGGCGAGTGTTCGGGGGCGCGGCGCCTTCGGCCCCGCCTCGTCCTCAATCGCCGGACGGGCTTGATGTGGCTGGTCTTCTCGATGCGGCTCCCGTCCCCGGTCGGCGGACGGGCCTGATGCGGTGGCTGACGTCCCTGGAGGGGGCTGGGAAGTGATTTGCGCTGGTCCGGAGGGGTGACGTAGTGTGGGGATCACAACGGCGCGGGGTGGAGCAGCTCGGTAGCTCGCTGGGCTCATAACCCAGAGGTCGCAGGTTCAAATCCTGTCCCCGCTACTTAAGACAGAGGGCCGGATCCTTCAAGGATCCGGCCCTCTGCGCATGCCCCCACAAGACTGTCCGACTCAGGGCTTGTGGCCCACGGCTTCGCCGTACATCGCGCGGTCCACGGCCTTCTCCTCCGGTACCGGCGTGCCCGACGAGACGCCCGAGTCGGTGTACGCCTTCTGCACCCGGTCCGTGGTTCCCTTCCGGATCTCCCAGTCCATCCGCATCGACGGCGTCGACCGCAGGGTGGCCTCGTCGGTCTTCATCAGCCCGGCCAGTTCGGTGACGAAGGCGGGGTCGGATTTGTAGTCGCCGGCGAAGTAGGTGTTCACCGTACGGATGTAGGCCCGGAGGAAGGCGACGCCCGCGTCCGGGTCCTTGTTCAGCAGCGTCGGGCCGAACAGGAGCCCGCCGAGCGGTTCGCCGAGTGGCTGGCCGCCGAGGAACGCGTACTTCTTGTCGCCGTCCACCTTGCGCCAGATCGGGTCGAGCAGCCAGGCGGAGTCCACGCCCCCGTTCTGCAGGGCGGTCAGTACGTCCGCGGAGCCGAGCTGCTGGAAGCTGATCTTGTCGAGGCCGCCGCCGTGCTTCTTCAGCGAGGTGTCCATCGGATAGGCGATCACCGAGCCCTTGCCGATCATCGTGCCGAGTTTCCGGCCGGCCATGTCGACGTGGCCGGCGCTCTCGCCGTCCTTGAGGCGCACCCACAGACCGCTCTTGGAGGTCGGGTCGGGAGAGAAGTTGCCCGCGACCCATTTGATGTCGAAGCCGCCGTTGATGCCGTTCATCACCGCGACCTCCGGCGCCGCCCACTGGGCGTCGACGTCCCCCTTGGCGAGCAGGGGCAGGGCGTCCGGGGTGGGGAGCACCTTCAGCTGGACGTCCAGGCCCTCTTTCGCGAACTCGCCCTTGGCCACCGCGACCTGGAGCGGTGCGACGTACTCCGCGCTCAGGGTGCCGGTGGCCAGGACGATCTTCCGCTTCTTCGCCAGCGGCCGGGCGGCGGGCGCCCCCTTGTCGCAGCGGGCGGGCTTACGGCCGGGTGCCAGGTCCGCGGGGTCGGTCCAGCTCCCGGCGCCGCAGCCCGCGACGGGCCTGACGGTGCGGGGCGCGGCGGCGGCGGTGCCGCCGTCCGACGTGTCGTTCCCGGCGCAGCCCGCCGCGCCGAGCAGGGATGCCGCCACGAGCACGGCGGTGCGGGTGAAGGGGGTACGTGTGCGCACAGTGCCTCCGTACGAAGAACGAGGTGGGCCGTTCACGACTGGCTGCGGCCGCGGTCGCGCGGGGCCCAGGGAGTGAGCAGCCGGCCGGCGATCCGCACCACTTCGGAGAAGACGACACCGAGCACCGCCACACAGACGATGCCGACGAACATCACATCGTTCTGGAACAGCGCCCGGGAGTCGAAGATGAGGTGGCCCAGCCCGTCGGCCGCCGCGATTTGCTCCGACGCGACGATGACCAGCACCGCCACTCCGGCCGCGATCCGCGCGCCGACCAGTACCGCGGGCAGCGAGGCCGGCAGGAGCACGTGCCGGAACATCTGCCAGGGCGAGGCGCCGAAGACCTGCCCCGCGTCCCGGTGGCCGACCGGTACGGCGAGCACGGCCGCCATGGTCGAGATCCAGACGAAGAAGAAGACGGTGGCGGCGACCAGGGCGATCTGCGGCCCCTCACCGAGGCCGAACATATTGAGGAAGACCGGCAGCAGGGCCAGTTTCGGTACGACGTACAGGGCGTCGAGCAACGGCTCCAGCGCTGCCCGCACCAGGGCGAGCGAACCCATCAGCAGGCCGAGCGCGTAGCCCGCGACCGTGCCGATCGCATAGCCGCCGAGGACCCGTTTGAGCGTTGCCCACACATCAGGCCACAGATCGCCGTCGGCGGCCCGGTCCCAGCCGTCCGCGAAGATCGTGGAGGGCGCGGGATAGACGCGGTCGTCGATCCAGGACCTGGCCGCGGCGAGCTGCCAGAGCAGCACCAGGAGCAGCGGTACGGCGACGGCGAGGGCGATTTCGAGGGTGCGGCGTCTGCGGTGGGTGCGTACGGGGTGGAGTTCCCGCGGGCCCGGCCTGCGGACCAGCACCTGCTCGTCCCCGCTCACGGACTTCACGGCGGTGCTCATACCAGGGCCGCCTCTCCGCGGACCTCGCCGCGCAGCAGATCCCACAACTCGCTCTTCAGCGC
This sequence comes from Streptomyces sp. NPDC050423, assembly GCF_040655445.1. Lineage (NCBI taxonomy): Bacteria > Bacillati > Actinomycetota > Actinomycetes > Kitasatosporales > Streptomycetaceae > Streptomyces > Streptomyces sp. NPDC050423. Next base: position 330,826 of record NZ_JBFAJY010000001.1, on the reverse strand, counting down.
GGTGAATTCCGGCGTCGAACGGATGTCACCGGTGCGCGGTCGCTCGAACGGAGGGCGGTGCTCGGAGATGATCCGGCCGGGTCGGGCGGACATCACGAGCACCCGGTCCCCGAGCACGATCGCCTCCTCCAGGCTGTGGGTGATGAAGAGGGTGGTGGTGCGGGTGGTCTGGGTGAGCTCCAGCAGTTCGTCCTGGAGGATCGTGCGCAACTGGGCGTCGAGCGCCGCGAACGGCTCGTCCATCAGCAGGATCTCGGGCTCGACGGCGAGTGCGCGGGCGATCGCCACCCGCTGGCGCATCCCGCCCGACAGCGCGGCGGGGTAGGCCCCGGCGAATTCGGCGAGCCCGATCCGGGACAGCCAGTCGTGCGCCCGCGCGTCGGCCTCCTTGCGCGGTACGCGCTGGACGTCGAGGCCGAAGCGGACATTGGCCAGGACGGTCTTCCAGTCGTAGATCCCGTAGTCCTGGAAGATCATCGCGGCGGGCCGGGCCGCTGTCGTACGGATGGACAGCTCGCCGGCGCTGGGGCGCAGCAGCCCGGCCGCGATCCTGAGCAGGGTGGACTTGCCGCAGCCGGAGGGGCCGACGATGCAGGCGAACTCGCCCGGAACGATGTCGAGATCGATCGGCCCGAGTGCGGCCAGGGCCTTGGCTCCCCGTCCGAAGGAGCGGGCGAGGGAGCGGGCGCGGAGTTTGGGGGCGTCGGTTGAGGGTGGTGCCGGTGATGCGGGGGGTGGGTTCGGGTGCGGGTCTCCCACGGGTCTCTCCTCGTACGCAATCGAGGTGTGGAGCCGCCGCGGGGCGGCGGTGATCGTCGATGACGATATGACGACCCGTCAGATTCGGGAAGGGGGTGCGCGGGAGTCGGTGCCCGGCACGGCACGAAGAAGCCCCGCGCCGGAAATCTCCGGTGCGGGGCTCAGGGGGCGCCGGCAGCCTCTCGGCGGCGGGCGGAGTCAGGTGGCGGAGGCGCAGTTCGGGCAGATGCCGCGGTAGGTCATCTCGACGCCGGAGATCATGAAGCCGAAGCGCTCGCCGGCCGGCAGGTCCGCCAGCGGGTCGCCCGCCGGGTGCACGTCGCGGATGGCGCCGCAGGTCGCGCAGACCAGGTGGTGGTGGGGGTGGTGTGCGTTCGGGTCGTACCGCTTGGCCCGGCGGTCGGTGGAGACCTCGATGACCTCACCGAGCGTCACCATCTCGCCCAGCGTGTTGTAGACGGTGGCGCGGGAGATCTCGGGCAGCTTGGCGACGGCCCGTGCGTGGACCTCGTCGGCAGTCAGGTGCACATGCTCTCCGTCGAGCACCTCGGCCACGACGCGCCGCTGTGCGGTCATGCGCCAGCCGCGTCCGCGGAGTCGTTCCAGGAGGTCGCTCATGAGGGCAAGCCTAACAGTGGAGGGCCCGTATCCCGAACTGGTGTGACTTTGGATGTCTGCTTGACTTGGACTAAGTCCATTGTAGGATCGGAAGCGGCGTAGGCCGAGGGACAGGCTGTGCACGCCGGGACGACATGACGAATGTGCAGGAATGACGCAGGAGGCGCACGTGACGCAGGGACCGCTCACCACGGAGGCCGGAGCACCGGTCGCCGACAACCAGAACAGCCAGACCGCTGGCGTCGGCGGTCCGGTGCTGGTGCAGGACCAGTCGCTGATGGAGAAGCTCGCGCACTTCAACCGCGAGCGCATTCCGGAGCGCATCGTGCACGCCCGGGGCGCCGGTGCGTACGGCACGTTCACGCTGACCCGCGATGTCTCGCAGTGGACGCGTGCGAAGTTCCTCTCCGAGGTCGGCAAGCAGACCGAGACCTTCCTGCGCTTCTCGACCGTCGCGGGCAACCTCGGCTCCGCCGACGCGGTGCGTGACCCCCGCGGCTTCGCGCTGAAGTTCTACACCGAGGACGGCAACTACGACCTCGTCGGCAACAACACCCCGGTGTTCTTCATCAAGGACGCCATCAAGTTCCCCGACTTCATCCACACCCAGAAGCGCGACCCGTACACCGGCTCGCAGGAGGCGGACAACGTCTGGGACTTCTGGGGTCTGTCGCCCGAGTCCACCCACCAGGTGACCTGGCTCTTCGGTGACCGGGGCATCCCGGCCACGCTGCGCCACATGAACGGGTACGGCTCGCACACCTACCAGTGGAACAACGAGGCCGGCGAGGTCTTCTGGGTCAAGTACCACTTCAAGACCGACCAGGGCATCAAGAACCTGACCCAGGACGACGCCAACAAGCTCGCCGGCGAGGACCCGGACAGCCATCAGCGCGATCTGCGTGAGTCCATCGAGCGCGGCGAGTTCCCGTCCTGGACGGTGCAGGTCCAGATCATGCCGGCGGCCGAGGCGGCCACCTACCGCTTCAACCCGTTCGACCTCACCAAGGTGTGGCCGCACGAGGACTACCCGCCGGTCGAGATCGGCAGGCTGGAGCTCAACCGGAACCCGGAGAACGTCTTCGCGGAGACCGAGCAGTCGATCTTCAGCCCCGCGCACTTCGTGCCCGGCATCGGCCCGTCCCCGGACAAGATGCTCCAGGGCCGCCTCTTCGCGTACGGCGACGCGCACCGCTACCGCGTCGGCATCAACGCCGACCACCTGCCGGTGAACCGCCCGCACGCCACCGAGGCGCGGACGCACGGCCGGGACGGCTACCTGTACGACGGCCGCCACAAGGGTGCGAAGAACTACGAGCCGAACAGCTTCGGTGGTCCGGCGCAGACGGACAGGCCGCTGTGGCAGCCCGTCCCGGTCACCGGCGACACCGGTACCCACGAGGCCGCCTCGCACGCCGAGGACAACGACTTCGTCCAGGCCGGCAACCTCTACCGGCTCTACTCCGAGGACGAGAAGGCCCGGCTGATCGACAACCTCGCCGGGTTCATCTCGAAGGTCTCGCGCGACGACATAGCCGAGCGCGCGATCAACAACTTCCGCCAGGCCGACGGCGACTTCGGCAAGCGGCTGGAAGCGGCGGTCCAGGCCCTGCGCGGCTGACGGTTCGCTTGCCCGGCCGGCCGGTCTCCCGCGTGGGGGGCCGGCCGGTCTTTCGTGGGCCGGTCAGCCGACCAGCTCCGCGCGATGGCGTCCGGCCGGTGCCCAGCAGCGAATGATGTCGCGCACCGACACGACGCCGACCGGACCGTGGCCGTCCAGCACGATCAGATGCCGGAAGCCGCCGTGCGTCATGGCCTCGGCAGCCTCCTCCAGGGTCCAGGCCGGCGCGGCGAAGACCACGTCGGTGGTGGTGTGGGTGGCGGCGGTCTCGATGTCGGGGTTCTGGCCCGATCCGACCGCGTTGAGGATGTCGCGCTCGGTGAGAATGCCGACACCGCAGGTGTCCGGGTCGTGGACGACGGCTGCTCCGATACGGCGTGCCGACATCAGCCGGGCCGCCTGACGGAGGGTGTGGGTCGGGCCGATGGTGAGAACCACCGTGCTCATGGCGTCACGGACGAGCATGAAGGGAGTCACCTCCTTCGTGAAACGACTGCGTGAGTCGATTCACAAGTTCACAAGTGAGGGGACTCTCAGAGTCGCACTGTTGGGGAGCGGCAACAAGGGGTGGTGAAGATCGTTCGAGGGGCGTGCGGTGGTGCGGCACGCCCCTCGTGGTTTCCGTGCGCCCTCCGAGGCGTCCGGCATGGCTGTCGCTGTCCGGGCGGGGCCCGGTATCGGCGGGGTTCTCTCCGGCGGGTCGTCCGGGACGTGTCCGCGGGCCGAGGTCAGTAGCGCTGGTTCAGATATCCCAGCAGTTCGTGGTGGAGCGTCCCGTTCGAGGCCGCCGCGTTGCCGCCGCCCGGTCCGGGTACTCCGTCCAGGCTGGTGAACCGGCCGCCCGCCTCCTCGACGATGATCGCGTTCGCCGCCATGTCCCAGAGCGAGAGCTCCGGCTCTGCGCAGATGTCGACCGACCCCTCGGCGACCATCATGTACGGCCAGAAGTCCCCGTACCCGCGGGTGCGCCAGCAGGCCCGGGTCAGATCCATGAAGCCGTCGAGCCGGCCTTGCTCCTCCCAGCCGGTCAGGGAGGAGAACGCGAGTGAAGCGTCGGCGATCCGCTCCACCTTCGACACGTGCAGCCGGGACGCCGAGGTCAGGCTGCGGCCGGAGAAGGCCCCCGCGCCCTTCGCCGCCCACCAGCGCCGGTTCAGCGCGGGCGCGGACACCAGTCCGACGACCGGCCGGAAGCCGTCCTCACCGGCCTCCATCAGCGAGATCAGCGTCGCCCAGACCGGCACACCGCGTACGTAGTTCTTGGTCCCGTCGATCGGGTCGATCACCCAGCGCCGGGGGCCGGTCCCCTCGATCCCGTACTCCTCGCCCAGGATCGCGTCGCGCGGGCGGGCCCGATGGAGGTGGCCGCGGATCAGCTCCTCGGCGGCCTTGTCGGCCTCGGTCACCGGCGTCATGTCCGGCTTCGTCTCGACCTTGAGGTCCAGAGCCTTGAACCGGTCCATCGTCGTCGCGTCGGCGGCGTCCGCCAGGACGTGGGCGAGGCGCAGATCATCGTGGTAGTCGGGCATGACCGTCACAGTATCGACCGCGGGTGAACAGAGCCACAGGACCCCGGACGCCGCTCGAACTCCTGCCGGTTCGAGCTCCTGACAGTACGGGGGAGCGCGTCAACTCTGAAACGCAGGCCCCGGCGTGGGAGGCAACGACGCCGACAGCGCGAGAAGCACTGCTGGACGCCGCCCACGCGGCCCTCACCACCCGGCCCTGGCCGGCCGTGCGGATGGTCGACGTGGCAGCCGCCGCCGGGATCTCCCGGCAGACCCTCTCCAACGAGTTCGGCAGTAACGACCTGGTCCGGCGGGCCGCCGACGCCTATCTGGCCGGCGTCGAACAGGCGCTGGGAACGGCCGGCGGCACCGGCGACAGGCTGGCCGCCACCGCCGCCTGGACCGTCCGGTCCACCCGGACGAACGCACTGGTCAGAGGGTTGCTCACCGGTTGCTGGGAGGACCGGTTACCGCGCCCCGCCCACCCGGTCCGGCCGCCCGGCTCGCTCGTACCGGCGCAGCGCCGGGCCGATGCCGGAGCGCCGACGCCCGCCGAACTGCTCGGCCAGGTCAGGGACCGTGCGGTGGCCGCCCTGGACGGGGAACGCCCGCCGCGCGATCCGGCGGCCCTGGCCGTGACCTGCGAACTCGCGCTGCGGCTCGCCCTGTCGTACGCACTGGTGCCCCCGCACCCCCAAGTGGCGGGGGACGGGGTGCCGCTGGTGCGGAATGTGGTCGAGCGGGCTCCGGACTCCGTGACGTGAGCCGGTCGGCCTCAGTGCGAAGAGCCCGAGAGCTGGAGCCCGATCACGCCGAGGATCACCAGTGAGATCGAGATCAGCTTGAGCGTGGAGACCACGTCGTCGAGGAAGATCATGCCGTAGATGGCGGTGCCCGCCGCGCCGATGCCGGTCCACACCGCGTAGGCGGGCCCGACGTCGAGCTTCTTCAGTGACATGGTCAGCAGGCCGAAGCTGCCGAGCGCGAAGACACAGAACGCGATGGTCGGCCAGAGCCGGGTGAAGCCGTGCGAGAGCTTCAGACAGACGGCGAAGCCCGTCTCCAGCAGTCCCGCGACCACGACCAGCAGCCACGCCATCGTCAGTGCCCCTCCCGCATCGGTGACCGCCTCGTACCGCTGGGCGTGATTCGTGATTATGCACTTACCGGTGGCGAGTGATCGCAAACGTGCCCTGATCAGTCGCCTTCGCGTCGCTCCCGCGTGGAGAGCAGCCGGCGCAGTGAGTCCAGCCGCGCCGGATCGGCGTGCCCGTCCGCCACCCAGGCGTCCAGCGCGCATTCCGGTTGCCGGCCGTCGTGGGTGCAGCCGCGCGGGCAGCCCTCGGTGCCGGGCTGGAGGTCGGGGAAGGCGTTGATGACCCGGGACGGGTCGATGTGGTGCAGGCCGAAGGAGCGGATGCCGGGGGTGTCGATCACCCAGCCCCGGTAGTCCGGCAGCGGGAGCGCCAGGGCCGACGTGGTGGTGTGGCGCCCGCGCCCGGTGACCGCGTTGACCACTCCGGTCGTACGCCGCCTGTCCTTCGGCACCAGCGCGTTGACCAGCGTGGTCTTCCCGACGCCGGAGTGCCCGACGAAGGCCGTGACCCGGTCGTGCAGCTGCTCGCGGACCCGCTCCGCGGCGTCGCCGTTCTCCAGCTCCTCGCGGTTGGTGACGATGTACGGCACGCCCAGCGGGATGTACGCCTCCAGGAGCTTGTCCGGGGAGGCCAGATCCGACTTGGTCAGCACCAGGAGAGGCGAGAGCCCGCCGTCGTACGCGGCGACCAGACAGCGGTCGATCATGCGCGGCCGGGGTTCCGGATCGGCCAGCGCGGTGACGATCGCGAGCTGGTCGGCGTTGGCGACGACCACCCGCTCGAACGGATCGTCGTCGTCCGCCGTCCGGCGCAGCACCGAGCGGCGTTCACCGATCCGGACGATCCGGGCGAGGGTGTCCTTGTCGCCGGACAGATCACCGACGATGGAGACGGTGTCGCCCACCACCGCGGCCTTGCGGCCCAGCTCACGGGCCTTCATCGCGACGACCGTGCGGCCCTCGACGAGACAGGTGAGGCGGCCGCGGTCCACGGTGAGGACCATGCCGTCCTCGGCGTCCTCGTGCTTGGGGCGGATATGCGTACGGGGACGGTTGCCCTTGCGGTTGGGGCGGACCCGGATGTCGTCCTCGTCGGGGTTCTTGCCGTAGCGGCGCATGTCTCAGGCCCCGAGCATTCGGGTCCACATCTGCGGGAAGTCCGGCAGGGTCTTGGCGGTGGTCGCCACGTTCTCGATCTCCACTCCGGGGACGGCAAGGCCGATGACGGACCCGGCGGTGGCCATCCGGTGGTCGTCGTATGTATGGAAGGTACCGCCGTGCAGCGGTCGCGGCCGGATGTGGAGGCCGTCGGCGGTCTCGGTGACGTCGCCGCCCAGCTCGTTGATCTCCTTGGTGAGTGCGGCCAGCCGGTCCGTCTCGTGCAGCCGCAGATGGGCCACGCCGCTCAGGGTGGAGGGGGAGTCGGCCAGGGCCGCGACCGCCGCGATGCCCGGGGTCAGCTCGCCGACCTCGCCGAGGTCGACGTCGATGCCGTGGATGCGGCCGGAGCCGGTGAAGGTGAGCCCGTGCTCGGTCAGCTCGCAGCTGCCGCCCATGGCGGTGAAGATGTCGCGCAGCGCGTCACCCGGCTGAGTGGTGTGCAGCGGCCAGTCGGGCACGGTGACCCGGCCGCCGGTGACCAGCGCCGCGGCCAGGAACGGCTGGGCGTTGGAGAGGTCGGGCTCGATGGTCAGGTCGCGGCCGAGCAGCGCCGAGGGGGAGACCCGCCAGACGTTCGGTTCGCCGCCCGTCTCCGGCTCGTCGACCTGGGCGCCGACGGCCCGCAGCATGTCGACGGTCATCCGGATGTGCGGCATGGACGGGAGCCGGGTGCCGGTGTGACGTACCTCCACGCCCTGGTTGAAGCGCGGCGCCGACAGCAGCAGCGCCGAGACGAACTGGGAGGACGACGACGCGTCGATCGCGACAGGTCCGCCGTCCAGCGCGCCGACGCCGTGCACGGTCATCGGCAGCGAGCCGCGGCCGTCGTCGTCGACCCGGGCGCCGAGCACCCGCAAGGCGTCGATCACCCCGGTCAGCGGGCGCTCGTAGGAGCGCGGGTCGCCGTCGAAGTGGACCGGGCCGTCGGCGAGCGTCGCCACCGGGGGCAGGAAGCGCATGACCGTGCCGGCGTTGCCGACGTCGATGGTGACCGGGCCGTGCAGACCGGCCGGGATGACCCGCCAGGCCTCGCCGGAGCCGTCCGGGCCGCCCGCGACCGAGGAGCTGGAGGACACGGTCTCCTCGATGCCGACGCCCATCGCGCGCAGCGCGTCAGCCATCAGCAGGGTGTCGCGGGAGCGCAGCGGGCGGCGCAGCCAGCCGGGCTCCGAGGAGAGCGCGGCCAGCACCAGCGCGCGATTGGTGACCGACTTCGATCCGGGCACGGTGACGGTCGCGTCGACGGCTCCGCTCGCGTGAGGGGCGGGCCAGAGGGCGGGGTGCACGGAACTTTCGGTCATGGGGCTCACTTTAGACCGACCGGCAGTGCGGGGGCGGCGTCGCGGGAGGGTGAGGGAGGCGAGGTCACAGGCCCAGCAGCCAGCGCCCGCCGCCGATCAGCGAGCAGAGCGACACGGCGTGGAACAGGAACAGCCACAGCGCGGCCGGTACGTCAGTCAGCCGCGACAACTGGTCCGCGTCCGAGTCCGGCGCACCACCGTGCCGCCGCTTGGACTGGAGCTCGAACGCCGGACGCACACCGCCCAGCAGCAGGAACCAGACCGCGCTGTACGCGAACAGCGACTGCCAGGCGGGCGAGGCCAGCCACGACATCAGCAGGAAGAGCGAACCGGTGAGGATCACCGTCAGCGCCCCGTACACATTGCGGATCATCACCAGCATCACCGCGAGCAGCGCCGTCGCCAGCCAGAGCAGCAGCGTGATCCTGCCGTTGACCAGCAGCCACGCGCCGCCGAGGCCCAGCAGCGGCGGTGCGGTGTAGCCCGCCGCCGCGGTGAGGACCATGCCGATGCCGGTCGGCTTGCCGCGGCTCACCGTCAGTCCGCTGGTGTCCGAGTGCAGCCGGATGCCCGAGAGCTGCCGCCCGGTGAGCAGGGCGATCAGTCCGTGACCGCCCTCGTGGGCGATGGTGATCGCGTTGCGGGTCAGCCGCCATATGAGATTGGGCACGACGGCGATGAGCGCGGCCGTGGCGGTCACCACGACCAGCCACTGCTCGGGGGCCGGCTGGGTGCCGAAGACGCGGTCCCACAGATTGCCGAGATCGGTGCTGTCCATGGCGTGGGCGGCTCCTTGCGGTATTGACGTCCGGTCGGGATGACGGTCGTGGCAGTCTGGCACTTATGTGCGGACGGTATGCATCGAGTCGGCGGCCCGAGGATCTGACCGGACTCTTCCAGGTGGAGAAGTGGGAACCGGCCGAGACGCTGGAGCCCGATTACAACGTGGCGCCGACCAAGGAGGTCTACGCCGTACTGGAACGTCCGGTGAAAGACGCGGATGACCGGCGTCCGGTTCGCCAGTTGCGCGCACTGAAATGGGGGCTCGTCCCCTCCTGGGCCAAATCGCCGGAGGGCGGCGCCCGGATGATCAACGCCCGCGCCGAGACGGTGCACGAGAAGCCGTCCTTCCGCCGCCCCTTCGTCTCGAGGCGCTGCATCCTGCCGGCCGACGGCTATTACGAGTGGGTGACCGGCGGCGAGGAACGGCAGCTGGAGGAGGAGGGGCGCAGGAAGCGGCCCCGCAAGCAGCCGTACTTCGTGACCCCCGCCGACGGATCGGTCTTCGCCATGGCCGGTCTCTACGAGTTCTGGCGCGACCGGACCCTGCCGGACGACCATCCGCAGGCCTGGTGGGTGACCTGCTCGGTGATCACGACCGAGGCGGAGACCAGCCCGCTCGCCGTCGCCCCGGCCGAGGGCCCCACCGCACTCGCCGACATCCACCCCCGGATGCCGCTGATGCTCACCCCGGACCGCTGGGACGACTGGCTGGACCCCTCGCACACCGGCATCGAGGAGCTGCGGGCCCTGCTCGCACCGCCGCCCGGCGGGCTGATGCGGGCCTATCCGGTGGCCACCGCCGTCAGCAACGTCCGCAACAACGGCCCCGAACTGCTGGACGAGCTGGCCGCGCCCGAGGTCGGCACGCTCTTCTGAACGGTCTGCCGGGACACGGACACGGACACGGGACACGTACACGTACACGGGACCCGGGTCGCACCGGCGCCGACCGCGCCGGACTTGGTTGGATGGGGCCCGTGAAAGCCACCGGGACAGCCCCACGCACCGAAACGGTCGACACCGAGGCCGGGACCGCCCGGATCACCTGGCGGCCCGCCCGTGAACCCCGCCTCCTGCTCGCCCTCGGCCACGGCGCGGGCGGCGGCATCGAGGCCCGGGACCTGCGGGCGCTGGCCGCCGCACTGCCCGCGCACGGGGTGAGCGTCGCTCTGGTGGAGCAGCCCTGGCGGGTCGCCGGGAAGAAGCTCGCCCCCGCCCCGAAGACCCTGGACACCGGCTGGCGCGGCCTGTGGCCGGTTCTGGCGGCTTCCGGGCTCCCGGTCGTCGCCGCGGGACGCAGCGCCGGGGCCAGGGTGGCTTGCCGCACCGCGTCCGGACTCGGCGCCCGTGCGGTTCTCGCGCTCAGCTTCCCGCTGCACCCGCCGGGCCGGCCGGAGAAGTCCCGCAAGGACGAGTTGCTGGACTCCGGCCTGCCCACCCTCGTGGTCCAGGGCGGCAACGACCCGTTCGGCAGGCCCGCCGAATTCCCCCCGGGGGATTACCGGATCGCCGAGGTGCCGCACGGGGACCACGGCTTCGCCGTCCCGAAGCGGTCGGGGATGACCGAGGATCAGGCGATGGAGATCCTCACCTCGGCCGTGACCGGATGGCTGGCCGGAATCGTGTGACGTACGTCCCGGGAATGTTGGGCAGGGGGCCACTGTTGTGTCGGATGTCGGTACACCAACGTCGTCTGTGGAGAGGGAGTCCGTCGCATGGGTTCGACCATCTGCCCGCGTCGCTCGAACACCGCTGACCTGGAGTGGACGGTGCTGCATGCGGCCAAGACCACTCCCGAGCGGGCACTGAGCGGATCGGATCGACAGCCCGCGCCGGACCAAGGTCGACTATTCTCCGATTCGAGCGGGTCCGGTTTCGGCTCCGCCACAGCGTTGGAGGAGGTGGGTCCGGTCACTGGGACCGACACAGGGACCGACGACGGCCGCCCGCAGGAGACGACCGCCGAGCGCAACGCGCGCTTCGAGCGCGATGCCCTCGGTTTCCTCGACCAGATGTACTCGGCCGCGCTGCGCATGACGCGCAACCCCGCTGATGCCGAGGACCTGGTCCAGGAGACGTACGCCAAGGCGTACGGCTCTTTCCACCAGTTCCGTGAGGGCACCAACCTCAAGGCGTGGATGTACCGCATCCTCACCAACACCTTCATCAACTCGTACCGCAAGAAGCAGCGCGAACCCCAGCGCAGTGCCGCCGAGGAGATCGAGGACTGGCAGCTGGCCCGCGCCGAGTCGCACATGTCGACCGGTCTGCGCTCCGCCGAGTCCCAGGCCCTGGACCACCTGCCCGACTCCGATGTGAAGTCCGCGCTGCAGGCGATTCCCGAAGAGTTCCGCATCGCGGTCTATCTTGCCGATGTAGAGGGCTTTGCCTACAAGGAGATCGCGGACATCATGGGGACTCCCATCGGTACGGTGATGTCCCGACTGCACCGGGGCCGCCGTCAACTGCGCGGCATGCTGGAGGACTACGCCCGTGACCGCGGGCTCGTCCCGGCGGGTGCCGGTGAGTCGGACGATCGGAAAGGCTCGGGCTCATGAGCTGCGGAGAGCCGCACGAGACGGATTGCTCAGAGGTCCTTGACCACCTCTACGAGTTTCTCGACCGGGAGATGCCCGACAGCGACTGCACCAAGTTCGAGGCGCACTTCGGTGAGTGCTCCCCCTGCCTGGAGAAGTACGGTCTTGAGCAGGCCGTGAAGAAGCTCGTCAAGCGCTGCTGCGGTCAGGACGACGTGCCGTCCGACCTGCGCTCCAAGGTGATGGGGCGGATCGACCTGATCCGCTCCGGCCAGGCGGTGCCCGAGCAGGACGTGACGGTCTCCGACACCGGGCTGCCGGCCGCCGCCAAGGACTGACGCATCACCCGAACGTGCTAATCGCGGCCGTCGGCACTCAGCCGGGACGCCCAACTCGCTAGCCTGGCGCCTCCATTGGCGATGCTGGGGGGCGGGCGGAACGGGTGAGAGCCATACGCGGCGCGGCGCGGGCGTACATCCTGGCCGTCGCGCTCTGCGCAGGCCTGTGCGTGCTGCCCGCGCTGCGTCCCGGCGCGGGCATCCCGTGGACCACCCTCGGACCGCTCACCGGGCTCTACCTGGCCTGTGAACTTCCCGGCCGCTGCCCCTTCTTCGGCGGTTCCGTGCCGGTCAGTGCCGGATCGTTCTTTCCGCTGCTGCTCGCCGCCGCCTTTCTGCTGCCGCCGGCCACCGCGGCACTGGTCGCGATACCCGGCTCACTCGTCGGCCGGGTGGAGGAACCCCCGGCCGCCGCCCGCCGCGTCTGGCGGGCGGCACAGCTCGCCCTCGCCGTCTGGGTGGCCTCCCGCGTCCACGTCCTGCTCGGCGGTCCCGCCGCGCTCGGCGGCTCCGGACCCGGTCGGCTGCCCGACCTCCCGTACGCGGCTCTGCCTGCCTGCGCGGCCGCACTGGCCTTCAGCCTCGTGCTGAGCGCGCTGGACGGCTCGATCCTGGCCGCGGCCGAGCAGCTGCCCCTCCGGCGCGCCTGGAGCGGGCTGCTGCCGCGCTCGCTCGGCCCCCACCTCGTGCACGGCCTCGCCGGACTGATGATGGCGGTCCTGTGGAGCAGCTCGTACGGGCCGCTGGCCGCGCTCTTCGTCCTGCTGCCGATGTACATCTCCTGCTGGGTCTTCGCCCAGTACCACCGCGAGCACGCCGCGCACCGCGCCACGATCAGGGCCCTGGTGCAGGCCGTCGACATCAAGGACACCTACACCCGGGGCCACAGCGAGCGGGTGGGGCGCGCCTCCGTGCTGATCGCGGATGAGCTGGGCATGGCGCGGGACCGCGTCGAGGTGCTCCGGTTCGCCGGCATCCTGCACGACGTCGGCAAGCTCGGCGTGCCGACCCGGGTGCTGCGCAAGGACGGGCCGCTCACGCCGGAGGAACGGCGGGTGATCGAGCTGCACCCGGAGTACGGGCACGAGATCGTCCGGGGCATCGGCTTCCTCGGTGAGGCGCGGGCCGCGATCCTGCACCACCACGAACGGCTCGACGGCAGCGGGTACCCCTACGGGCTGGCCGGCCGCGAGATCCCCGAGTTCGCCCGCGTGGTCGCCGTCGCCGACGCCTTCGACGCGATGACCTCGACCCGGTCCTACCGGCCGGGGCGGCCGGTGCCCCTCGCCGTGGAGGAGCTCAAGCGGTGTGCCGGCACCCAGTTCGATCCGCAGATGGTACGGGCGCTGGCGCGCGGCCTGGAGCGGCACGGGTGGGTGTCGTCCGCCGTGACGGGGGCGGAGGTGCCGGGGGCGCGTGGCGAGGGGCGGGGCGTGGGTCCCGGGGCCGTCCGGGGGCCGGTTCGTCCTCAATCGCCGGACCGGCTTGATGGTGGCGCGTCGCCGTCGTCGGCGGACGGTGGGCTTGGTTCGGGTGTGCCGCCCCCGCCCTCCCGGCTGTCCGAGCGGTGAGCGCCACCCCGGCCGTGCGCGGTGCCGCCCTCGCGCTCGCCGCCGCCGCGCTCGGGCACACCCTCTGGCTCGGGGTCCACGACCCCGGCCACGCGCTCGCCTTCGGGGTGCTCATCACGATCGGCGAGCTGGCCCGCTGGGGCGCCCTGCCCGGGGAACGGGAGCCCGCACCGCTCGGCGCCGCCGGGGCGCTCGCGTACGCCCTGCTCGGCCGCAGCGGCGGGGAGCCCACCGGCCAGGGCGTGCTCCAGGTGATCGCCGTGCTCGTCGCGGCCCAGCTGGTCGCCTCCGTGCCCCATGTCGCACGCGGCAGCGGACCCGGTGCGGACCAGGTGGCCCGCCGCATCCTGACCGTCGCCTTCGCGGCGGTGTGCTTCCAGCCGCTCTACAACTCCGGCCGGTCCGAGAGCTGGTTCGGCGACGGGCCGTACTACGCGGCCTTCCTGCTCCTGCTGCTCGGCCTCACCGCGCTGTGCGACGCCGTGCTGGGCGCCCTGCTGCTGCGGGCCGGCACCCCCGTCCCGTACGGCCCGCTGCTCCGCGACGAGCTGCGGGCCCTGACCGGCATCGGATCGGCGGTCTGTGCGACGGGCGCGGTCATGGCGCTCGGGGTCGCCGCGGCCGGGCTGTGGGCGCTGCCCGTGCTGTGCGTACCGCTGCTGCTCACCCAGGTGTCGTTCCGCCGCTTCGTCGCCGTGCGCACCACCTACCGGCAGACCATCGCCTCGCTCGCCCGCTCCACCGAGATCGCCGGGTACACCCCGCACGGCCACGCCCGCAGGGTGGCGGAGCTCTGCACGGCCGTCGGCCGTGAGCTGGGGCTCTCCGGACCCGAGCTCACGGTCCTGGAGTACGCGGCCCTGATGCACGACATCGGCCAGCTCTCGCTCGTCGACCCGGTCAGGGAGGGGGCCACCGCCACGCTGCCCGCCGTCGAGCAGCGCCGGATCGCCCTGCTCGGCGGGGCCGTGGTCCGCCAGACCGGGGTCGACGCGAAGGTCGCGGTCGTGGTGGAACGCCAGGCGGACCCCTACCGCGAGCAGCCGCTGTCCGCCAGGATCGTCAGGGCGGTCAACGCATACGACGACCTGTGCGGGGAAAGTATCGGCGGGCCGCTCGGCGCGCTGGAACAGCTCAGGCTCGGGACCGGCCACGACTACCAGCCCCAGGTCGTGGAATCGCTCGCCCGGGTTCTGGCGAGGGGCGGTCTGGCCCCCGTCCCGCCTGGGTAACCCATGGGTAATGAGCGGGCGTCCGGCCGGGCATGGTTGGATGCGAATGAGAGCGAAAAACGAGGGTGTCCAGTGGGGACAGGCGGGAATCGTGAGGATCTTCGGGAAGGTACGGCATCGGCCCTCCGCCTCTTGGCGGCAGGCCACGGACCGCGCGTTCACGCTGATCGGCGACGGCCGGTACGAGGACGCGGGCGCATTGCTGACGCGTGCGGCGGACCTGGAGCCCTGGCTCTCCGAGTCATGGTTCAACCTGGCGCTGCTGCACAAGTTCCGGCATGACTGGGAGCAGGCGCGGGCCGCCGGGCTGCGGGCCGTCGCGCTGCTCGACAAGGAGTCCGGCGCCCCCGACTGGTGGAACGTCGGGATCGCCGCCACCGCGCTGCAGGACTGGCCGCTGGCGCGCCGGGCCTGGCAGGCGTACGGGCTGAAGGTGCCAGGCGGCGGGCAGCAGACCCCGGCCTCCAACAGCGAGCCGGTCGGCATGGAGCTGGGCAGCGCGGCCGTACGGCTGTCGCCCGAGGGCGAGGCCGAGGTCGTGTGGGGCCGCAGGCTTGATCCGGCGCGGATGGAAGTGCTGTCGATCCCGCTGCCCTCCTCCGGGCGGCGCTGGGGCGAGGTCGTGCTGCACGACGGGGTGCCGAACGGCGAGCGGATCACCGTGGCCGGGCCCTCGTACCCCGTCTTCGACGAGATCGAGCTGTGGGCGCCGTCCCCCGTGCCGACCTGGGTGGTGCTTCTCGAAGCCGCCACCGAGGCGGACCGGGACGCCCTGGAGCAGCTGGCGTCCGACGCCGGTTTCGCCGCCGAGGACTGGTCCTCGTCCGTGCGGCTGCTCTGCCGGGCCTGCTCGGAGAGCCGGATGGAGAGCGACGAGGGCGACGGCGAGCACCTCGACCCGCACGATCACAGTGAGCCGGGCCACCCCGGACCGCTGAGGCACCGCACCGCCGGTGAGCTGTGGGTGCCGGAGCGTGAGTGCGGGCTGGCGGCGCCCGCCGGGCTGGTGCGCGGCCTGCTGGACGGCTGGGTGGCGGACAGCCCGGACAGCCGTGAGTGGCGGGATCTCGAAGAAGTCTGCTGACCGGTGCCCTTACGACCTGGTGCACGATAGGGAGCGGATCAGGTCGTTAGGCTGTACGCGCACCGATTCCGGTGCTCGGGCGCCCGGGTTCTCGCGAGCCGCGGACCCCGGGTTTCACGTTGTGAGGAAGGCGTACGGCGGACATGGCGCAGCAGGAGACGGACGAGCAGATCAGCGTCGACGACGAGGGGTTCCTCGTCGACACCGAGGACTGCGAGGCGCGTGAGGCGGCATACCGCGAGCGCGGCACCTCGCACCCGATCACGGTCGTGGGCAACCCTGTCCTGCACAAGGAGTGCAAGGACGTCACGGCTTTCGACGACGAGCTGGCCACGCTGATCGACGACATGTTCGCCAGCCAGCGGGCGGCGGAGGGTGTGGGCCTGGCCGCCAACCAGATCGGGGTGGACCTCAAGGTCTTCGTCTACGACTGCCCGGACGACGACGGGGTGCGGCACACCGGCGTCATCTGCAACCCGGTGCTCGACGAGCTGCCGCCCGAGGAGCGCGTCCTGGACGACGCCAACGAGGGCTGCCTCTCGGTCCCGACGGCGTACGCCTCGCTGGCCCGCCCGGACTACGCGGTGGTGCGCGGACAGGACGCGAAGGGCAACCCGGTCAAGGTGCGGGGCAACGGCTACTTCGCCCGCTGCCTCCAGCACGAGACGGACCACCTGTACGGCTATCTCTACATCGACCGGCTCTCCAAGCGCGACCGCAAGGACGCGCTCCGGCAGATGGAGGAGAACACCCCGCGCTACGAGATCGTGCCCAACGGCTGAACCGGCTGAGCGCGCCACTGCGCGGGGGCCCTGCGCCGGTACGCCGGGCAGGGCCCCCGCCGCTTTTCCGGAACTTCAACCGCCCGTCTCCTGTGCATAGTTGACGCGCGTCGACTCGTCCGACAGTCTCTCTGTCCACACCTTCGTCGTGGTAGGGAGCCCCCCATGCTCAGACGTTCCGCAAGACTTCTGCTCGGCCTTGTCATGACCATGGCTTTCGCCTTGGGCGGGGCCGTCGTCACGGCCGGCACCGCACAGGCCGACGGCTGCTACACCTGGACCCGCACCCTGTCCTCCGGCGCCACCGGCAACGATGTCGTCCAGCTCCAGATCAGGGTCGCCGGATACCCCGGATACAACTCCGTACTCGCCGTCGACGGCTCCTACGGACCGGCCACCACGGCTGCCGTCAAGCGCTTCCAGGCCGCCTACGGGCTGGCCGCCGACGGAGTCGCCGGCCCCGCCACCCAGGCCAAGCTCTACGCACTCCAGGACAACGACTGCACGCCCATCCACTTCACCTACGCCGAGCACAACACCTGCAACAGCACCTGGGCGGGAGGCGCCGTCGCGGCGGGCACGGCGAAAGCCAACGCGCTGAGCACCATGTGGAAGCTGGAGGCGCTGCGCCACGCGCTCGGTGACCACCCCATCCGGATCAACAGCGGCTTCCGCTCCACGTCCTGCAACAGCGCGGTCGGCGGCGCGGCCGGCAGCCGTCATCTGTACGGCGACGCGGCCGATCTGGGCGGACTCCCCCTGTGCACCATCGCCCAGCAGGCCCGCAACCACGGGTTCAACGGGATCCTCGGACCGGGCTACCCGGACCACGGCGACCACATCCACGTGAACCAGGGGCCGAGCCACTTCTGGTCGGCGCCGAACTGCGGTATCTGACCTCCGGCACACATGTGGGGCCCGCCGCACCGGCGGGCCCCACTGCCGTGCGTCAGGCGGAATTCGCCGTCAGGCGCGTCCCGCCCGTCGTCTGCACCGCGGCGCCGTCCGCGGCTCGCTCCGTCAGCCGCAGCTGCGAGACGGCGTTGCGCAGGACCAGCGCACCGGCCCCGGCGTCCAGCTGCCAGCGCTGGGTGCGCGCGCCCGCCGCGCAGGCCCCGAGCGACAGCTCGGCCCCCACCGCCAGCGGGGCGCCCAGGTACTTCTTCCCGCGCACCGCGTCCAGGCACTGGCCGCTCTCGGCCGAGCGGACCGTGTAGTACCCGTCGTCGGTCGCCGTGAGCGTCCAGCCGGCCGTCGCGCCCCGGGTCAGGGACACCCCGGAGTCCACGCCGGGCGCGAGCGCCTTCGCGCCGGCGTCAAGCCGGTAGGTGCCGTCGGCGAGGGGGGTGCGGTCGGTGTTCTCCCAGCCGGGCGCGTGACCGATCCGCCGGGCCAGGGCCTCGAAACCGGCGTACGTCTCACTCGGCTTCGGGCCGCCCCAGGTGGCCTGCGCGATGAAGCGCAGCGGCATGAAGACCTTTCCCTCGACCTCGTTCTCGGTCTCGGCCGCCGCGCTGTCCGGCCAGAGGCTGATCTTCGCGCCGGTCAGGTTCGCCGCCGTGGCGGGCAGCGTCTGGCCCTCGAAGCGCAGGGGCGTCCAGTCGCTCTCGTACAGCTTCCGCGTGTCCATCGTGAAGCCGCCGCGCACCAGGTAGAGGGAGTACGCGGAGTTCATCACCGGACGGCCCTCGGCCAGCAGCTCGGACGGCTGCTGGATGGCGCCGCCGCCCAGCCAGTGCTCGACGGCGATGTCGCGGTCAAGCGGCACGATGCCGTTGTGGCCGACCAGTCCGTCGTTCCAGATCCGCAGCGACCGGCCGCCGGCCTTCACGTGCTCGTTGACCTGGTTGATGAAGTCGACGAAGAGATCGTCCGGGGTGGCCGAGGCGCCGAACCTCGCGGTCGCGGCGGTCTGCAGTTGCGGGTAGTCCGGATACGAGGAGCCGATCATGTACTCGTCGGCGCCCATGTGCCAGGTGCGGGTGTCCCACACCTTCAGGGCCTCGTCCACCAGGGACGTGTAGTACGTCAGCGCCTCGGGCCGCGAGATGTCCAGCCGGGGCGGCGAGGCGACGCCGTTCTTGTCCTTGAGCTGGAGCTCCGGGTGGTTCTCCAGGTAGGTGTCCATGTGGCCGGGGGAGTTGATCTCCGGCACCAGGTCGATGTGGTACTTCTTCGCCATCGCGGCCAGGGAGCGGATCTGCGGCTTGGTGTAGTAGCCCCAGAACGCCGACTCCGGGTCGGTGTCGCTCCTGACCTTCGCCTCGATCCAGAGCTGGTTCAGCTTCTGGGAGGCCATGTCCTTCATCAGCCGCTCGAACCAGGGGAGCGAGACGTTGATGTAGCAGGCGCAGACCCCGACCCCGCGCTCGCGGTACGCGGGCACGTCGGTCGCCGAACCCCGTGCCGCGCGGCCGTCGTCGTTCAGCAACTGGAGGACGGTGCGCGAACCGTAGAACACCCCCGTGGAGGTCGCGGCGGTGACCGTGACCCGGTCGCCGACATCGAGCCGGTAGCCCTCGGCGCCCAACGCCCCCTTCAGGGAGGCGTCCTGGCGCAGCACGATGTCCCCGGACCGGGCCGTGGACCGGCCCCGCGACACCGAGGGGTGCCCGTTCAGCTCGCCCGCGAACCTCTTGGCGTCGTCGGCGGTGCGCTGCTCCCGTACCCCGTCCAGCACGATCCTGGCCCGGTCGGTGAGGATGAACTCCCCCTCGCCGGGCTGCCACTGCCGCAGCGAGGGCAGCACCTCGGGCGGGGGCGCCGCCGCCGGCGCGTCCACGGCCGAGGCGCTCTGCCAGGGCAGCAGAGTGGCGGCGAGCGCGGCCACCACGGCCCCGATGATCCTTCGTCTTGCCGTCCGGATGTCCATCCGTCAGACCCTGGCCCCTCGCCGGGACCCGGTCCATGGACAGATGCGGGAAACGGTTGGACGAATGATCGGAGGTCACCTCGGGTGGGGATCAGGCAACTTCGTTCACGGCGGCGGGGCCGCGGAAGGCCCGCCGGTACGCATGTGGCGTGGTGTCCAACGAGCGTACGAACTGATGGCGCAGCGCGGCGGCGTTGCCGAAGCCGGTCTGCCCGGCGATCGTGTCCATCGTTTCATCCGATGTCTCCAGGAGGTGCTGTGCCAGCAGCACCCGTTGACGCAGCAGCCAGCGGTAGGGCGTGGTGCCCGTCTCCTGCTGGAAGCGCCGGGCGAAGGTGCGCGGCGACATGTGCGCCTGGGCGGCGAGCTGTTCGATGGTCACCTCCCGGTCGAGGTGCCGTTCCATCCAGGCGAGGGTGTCGCCGACCGTGTCGCAGCGGTCGCGGGGCAGCGGCCGCTGGATGTACTGCGCCTGACCGCCGTCGCGGTGCGGCGGCACCACCATGCGGCGGGCGATGGTGTTGGCGGCGGCGGGGCCGTAGGCCTGGCGGACCAGGTGCAGACAGGCGTCGATCCCCGCGGCCGTGCCCGCCGAGGTGATGACGGAGCCCTCGTCCACGTACAGCACGTCCGGCTCGACGACCGCCAGCGGGAAGCGGCGGGCCAGGTCGTCGGCGTGCCGCCAGTGCGTGGTGCAGCGGCGGCCGTCCAGCAGTCCGGCCGCGCCCAGCACGTACGCCCCCGAGCAGACGCTCAGGACCCGGGCACCGCGGTCCACGGCCCGGCGCAGGGCGTCCAGAACCTCCTCCGGGTACTCCCGCTCCGCGTAGTGGCCGCCGGCCGGTACGGCGATGAGGTCGGCCTCCTCCAGGCGGTCGAGCCCGTACGGGGTGCTGATGGTGAACCCGGCGTGGGTCCGCAGCACGGGGCCCTCGGCGGAGACCACGGCGAAGTCGTGCACCGGGAGGCCCTCTTCGCTGCGGTCGAGCCCGAACACCTCGCAGATCACGCCGAGTTCGAAGGGGTTGACCTCGTCGAGGAGCAGCGCGGCGACATTCTTCAGCATGTCCTCAGTGTGGCAGGAATTCGAGGTCTTATGACAGTCCTGCCACTGACGGATTCGGCCCGGCCGGACGACAGTAGAGGCATGAACACATTCCTGAACCTCCTGGGCATATCAGCTGTTATCGCTCTCGTCCTGCTTCCGGCGCTGATCGGCATCGCCCGCGAACTGCGCATCGACCGCGCGCTCCGGGAGGCGGAACGGGGCCGGAGAACCGCACCACCGCAAACGGCGGACGCCGCACGGCCGGTGAAGGCCGCACGGCGTCCGTACGTCAGGAGCTGGGCGAGGGGCTAGGCGGAGGGTTCAGAACTCGTCGTCGAAGCCGACCGTGCCCTCGACCGCCACCTGGTACGCGGAGGGGCGGCGCTCGAAGAAGTTCGTCAGCTCCTGGACACCCTGGAGCTCCATGAACGAGAACGGGTTCTGCGATCCGTACACCGCGGGGAAACCCAGCCGCGCGAGCCGCTGGTCGGCGACGCACTCCAGGTACTCGCG
The DNA here is from genome assembly GCF_040655445.1 of Streptomyces sp. NPDC050423. Classification (NCBI taxonomy): domain Bacteria; kingdom Bacillati; phylum Actinomycetota; class Actinomycetes; order Kitasatosporales; family Streptomycetaceae; genus Streptomyces; species Streptomyces sp. NPDC050423. The sequence goes on along the minus strand of NZ_JBFAJY010000001.1, from coordinate 310,002 downwards.
CATGGACTCGGTGTTCATGCCCGGCAGCCCCTCGCCGCACAGGTCGCGGCCGAACTGGAGCTCCGCCTCGACGGCCTCCCTCAGCATGTCGGTGACCTGCTGCTGGAGGGCATCGTCGAAGAGCTCCGGCTCCTCCTTGCGGACGGTGTCCACGACCTCGAACGCGAAGCTCATGTGCATGGTCTCGTCACGGAAGACCCAGTTCGTCCCCGTGGCGAGGCCGTGCAGCAGGCCGCGCGAGCGGAACCAGTAGACGTACGCGAACGCGCCGTAGAAGAACAGCCCCTCGATGCACGCCGCGAAGCAGATCAGGTTCAGCAGGAAGCGGCGCCGGTCGGCCTGCGTCTCCAGCTGGTCCATCTTCTCGACGGAGTCCATCCACTTGAAGCAGAACTGCGCCTTCTCGCGGATGGAGGGGATCTCCTCGACCGCGTCGAACGCGGCGGCCCGGTCGTCCGGGTCGGGCAGATAGGTGTCGAGCAGCGTCAGATAGAACTGGACGTGCACGGCCTCCTCGAAGAGCTGCCGCGACAGGTACAGCCGCGCCTCGGGGGAGTTGATGTGCTTGTACAGCGTCAGCACGAGGTTGTTGGAGACGATCGAGTCACCGGTCGCGAAGAACGCGACGAGCCGCCCGATCATGTGCTGCTCGCCCGGCGACAGCTTGGCGAGGTCGGAGACGTCGGAGTGGAGGTCGACCTCCTCCACCGTCCAGGTGTTCTTGATCGCGTCCCGGTAGCGCTCGTAGAAGTCCGGGTAGCGCATGGGCCGCAGGGTCAGTTCGAAGCCCGGGTCGAGCAGGTTCTTGTTCTCGGATGTGCTCATTACTGGCAGGCCTCGCAGGACTCGGGGTTTTCGAGGGAGCAGGCGATCGCGTCCGCGTCGGGCGCGGTCGCCTGCTGTACGGGAATGGGGGCGGCGGCCTCGGCCCGGCCGGACGCCGCACGGGCGATCCGGGTCGCCGGGCGCGAGCGCAGGTAGTACGTCGTCTTCAGCCCCTGCTTCCAGGCGTACGCGTACATCGAGGAGAGCTTGCCGATCGTCGGCGTCTCCAGGAACAGGTTCAGCGACTGGCTCTGGTCGAGGAACGGCGTACGGGCCGCCGCCATGTCGATCAGTCCGCGCTGCGGGATCTCCCACGCCGTGCGGTACAGCGCCCGCACGTCCTCGGGGATCCACGCGAAGCCCTGTACCGAGCCGCTCGCCTCGCGCAGCGCCTCACGGGTCCGCGCGTCCCACACGCCGAGCCTCTTCAGCTCGTCCACCAGGTACGCGTTGACCTGGAGGAACTCACCGCTGAGCGTCTCGCGCTTGAAGAGGTTGGAGACCTGCGGCTCGATGCACTCGTACACGCCCGCGATCGAGGCGATCGTCGCCGTCGGCGCGATGGCCAGGAGCAGGGAGTTGCGCATCCCGGTCTTCGCGATCCGGGCGCGCAGCGCGTCCCAGCGCTCCGGCCAGTTCAGCTCGGTGTCGTAGTGGTCCGGGTGCAGCACACCGCGGGCGGCCCGCGTCTCGGACCAGGCGGGCAGCGGGCCCGACCGCTCGGCCAGCGTGCAGGAGGCCTCGTACGCGGCGAGCATGATCCGCTCGGAGATCCTCGTCGACAGGGCCCGTGCCTCGGGGGAGTCGAACGGCAGGCGCAGCTGGAAGAAGACGTCCTGGAGACCCATCGCGCCCAGGCCCACCGGCCGCCAGCGGGCGTTGGAGCGGCCCGCCTGCTCGGTCGGGTAGAAGTTGATGTCGACGACCCGGTCGAGGAAGGTCACCGCGGTGCGGACGGTGGCGTCCAGGCGCTCCCAGTCGATGGTGCCGTCGGCGACGAACGCGCCGAGGTTGACCGAGCCCAGGTTGCAGACGGCCGTCTCGCCGTCGTCGGTGACTTCGAGGATCTCCGTGCACAGGTTCGAGGAGTGCACGACGCGGCCGGGCTCGGCGGTCTGGTTCGCGGTCCGGTTGGAGGCGTCCTTGAACGTCATCCAGCCCTGGCCGGTCTGCGCGAGCGTCCGCATCATCCGGCCGTACAGCTCACGGGCCGGCATCGTCTTGCGGGCCAGGCCCTTGGCCTCGGCCGCCCGGTACGCGGCGTCGAACGCGTCGCCCCACAGGTCGACCAGCTCGGGCACGTCGGCCGGGGAGAACAGCGACCAGGTGCCGTCCGTGTCGACCCGGCGCATGAACTCGTCCGGGATCCAGTGCGCCAGGTTGAGGTTGTGCGTGCGCCGCTGGTCCTCGCCCGTGTTGTCGCGCAGCTCCAGGAACTCCTCGATGTCCGCGTGCCAGGTCTCCAGGTAGACCGCGGCGGCGCCCTTGCGCCGGCCGCCCTGGTTCACCGCGGCGACGGAGGCGTCGAGCGTCTTCAGGAACGGGACGATGCCGTTGGAGTGCCCGTTGGTGCCCCGGATCAGCGAACCGCGGGCGCGGATACGGGAGTACGAGAGGCCGATGCCGCCCGCGTGCTTGGACAGCCGCGCCACCTGGTGGTAGCGGTCGTAGATCGAGTCCAGCTCGTCCAGCGGCGAGTCCAGCAGGTAGCAGGAGGACATCTGCGGATGCCGGGTGCCGGAGTTGAAGAGCGTGGGGGAGGAGGGCAGGTAGTCCAGCCGGCTCATCAGCCGGTACAGCGCGGCGACCTCGTCCAGGGCGCGCTCGGAGTTGTCATCGGCGAGCCCGGCGGCGACCCGCAGCATGAAGTGCTGCGGGGTCTCGATGACCTGGCGGGTCAGCGGGTGGCGCAGCAGATAGCGGCTGTGCAGGGTGCGCAGCCCGAAGTAGCCGAATCGGTCGTCGGCGCCGTCGGCGAGGGCCTGTCCGACCAGCGCGTCGAGGGCGGCGGTGTGGAGGGTCACGAACTCGGCGGTGCGGTCCGCGATCAGGCCCTCGCGGTGTCCGACGGCGACCGACGCCGAGAAGGACGTCGCGCCCTGGCCGGCCGCCTCGTCCGCGATGGAGCGGGTGAGCAGGCGGGCGGCGAGCCGGGAGTAGGCGGGGTCCTCGGAGATCAGGCCCGCGGCCGCCTCGGTGGCCAGCGAGCGCAGCTCGGCCTCGTCCGACCGGGCGTTGCGGCCGCGCAGTGCGGCGCCGGCGACGCGTCCGGGGTCGGTGTCGGGCAGATCCGCGGTGAGGCCGGTGAGGGTTCGCAGCAACGCGGTTCCCGGCCCGTCCTTCGCGGATGCCGCGGACCGGTCCGTCCCGGACTCGGCTGTTTCGGACTCGGCCGCTGAAACCGGATCGGCTGGCGCGATGGTCACGTGGTGCTCTCCCTCGCTCGGCTCTGGGCCGGCGGGGGAACGGGGGCAGCCGGGCGGAGCCGGACCCTGGGCAGGGCAGCACTCCGCACGGCGTCCACCGGCCCATCCACGAGGCCCGGACGTCTGGGCATCCGGATCGGTCGAGCCGGATGCGCTGTCGGCAGGTCCTCGGACTCACGGGTGCGCAAAAGCGCACCGAACATACCGTTGCGGGACAGTTCCGGATTCGCACCGGATTTCCCTGCGGCGACAGCGAGCATGAGCATACATGTGGGGGCAGTCGGATGCGGCAGCCCCCACATGTTGTGTCGTGCAACTCAACAGCGCGGCTTCATGACGTCGGCCGGAGGTCCAGGCGGTACGTCAGCAGCGAGAGCCCCTCGATGGGATACCAGTCCCTTTCGGGGGTCCGTACGAAGCCGAGGCGCCCGTAGATCCTATGGGCTCCGTGCATGCTCGGCTGCGTCGACAGAGTGATCCCCGCGACCCCCGCGGTGGCCCGTGCGCGGTCGATACAGGCCCGGACGAGCGCCTCGCCCGCCCCGGCCCCACGAGCCTCGCGGGAGACCGCGAGCATCCGGAACTCGGCCTCGTCGGCGGCTGCGATGTCCGCCCACCGATTCCCCGGCGGGGCGTACGTCACGCCGCCGAGCACCCGCCCCCGTGCGTCCGCCGCGACGAGCACCTCGGCCTCGGCGGCCCGCCGGGCGACGTCCCGCAACTGCACCAGATACGGATCGTCGGCGCCGAAGTCCAGCAGCCCGTCCCCCAGATAGGCCTCGGCGGTGATCTCGCCGAGGACCGTGTGCTCGGCGGGCGCGACCGGCCTGATGGTGATGTCCATGCCCGGGAGTCTGCCGCACTCCGCGCGCCCGTTCGCGGGAATTCCCGGGCCTGCCACTGCCTCCGCGCCCGGCACGCGAACGGGCCGCCGCACCCCGGTGCGGGGGAGCGACGGCCCGTTGACGCGACGGGTCAGTGACCGCCGGGCGCCCCGGCCGTGGCCGGCGGGAGCTGGGCCTTCACACCCGGGTCGCCCGCGTCCGCGGTGTAGTCGCCGGGCGAGGTCTCGTCGACCCCGGCAGGCGCCTTCACGGCGTTCAGGACGAAGGTGAGGACGACGGTGACCACGACGTTCAGCACGAACGCCGTCAGGCCGATGTAGCCGATCTCGCCGAGGCCCGGGATCTCCTTGGAGGACCCGCCGAAGTGCGCCTGGGTGGGGCTGGCGACCCCGTACGCCGCGGCCGTCCCGTAGACCATGCCGACCGCCCAGCCGGCGAGCAGCGCCCAGCGGTGGAACCACCGGGTGAACAGGCCGCCGACCAGGGCCGGCATCGTCTGGAGGATCCAGATGCCGCCGAGCAGCTGGAAGTTGATCGCGACCGTCTTGTCCATGGTGAGGACGAAGGCGAGCGCGCCGACCTTCACCAGCAGCGAGACCGTCTTGGAGACCTTGGTCTCCTGGGCGGGTGTCGCGTCGGGCTTCAGGAAGTCCTTGTAGATGTTCCGGGTGAACAGGTTCGCCGCCGCGATCGACATGATCGCCGCGGGCACGAGCGCGCCGATGCCGATGGCGGCGAACGCCACGCCCGCGAACCAGTCGGGGAACATGTTCTCGAAGAGCTGCGGGATCGCCAGCTGGCCGTTGTCCACCTTGACCCCGGCGGCGATCGCCATGAAGCCGAGCAGCGCGAGCAGCCCCAGCATCAGCGAGTACAGCGGCAGGATCGTGGTGTTGCGGCGGATCACGTTGCGGCTGCGGCTGGAGAGCGTCGCCGTGATGGAGTGCGGATACATGAAGAGCGCCAGCGCCGAGCCCAGTGCCAGCGTGGCGTAACCCCACTGCCCCGACCTGGCGGGTGCGAGCGCACCGGTCGGCTTGCCGCCCGGCGGACCCGCGAACTTCTCCTGCGCGGAGGCGAAGATGTCGTGGAAGCCGCCGAGCTTGATCGGGATGTAGATGATCGCCACGAGGATGACCAGATAGATCAGCCCGTCCTTGACGAACGCGATCAGCGCGGGCGCGCGCAGGCCCGAGGAGTACGTGTACGCGGCGAGTACCGCGAACGCGATCAGCAGCGGCAGGTCCTTGACGAACCAGCTGGTGTTCTCGCCGCCGCCCACGCCCATCACGTCCAGCACCGCCTGGATGCCGACGAGCTGGAGCGCGATGTACGGCATGGTGGCGAGGATGCCGGTGACGGCGACGGCGAGGGAGAGCCCCTTGGAGCCGAAGCGGCCGCGGACGAAGTCCGAGGTGGTGACGTAGCCGTGCTTGTGCGAGACCGACCACAGGCGCGGCAGGAAGGTGAAGATCAGCGGGTACACCAGGATCGTGTAGGGCACCGCGAAGAAGCCGGCCGCGCCGGCCGCGTAGATCGCCGCGGGCACGGCGACGAAGGTGTAGGCGGTGTAGAGGTCGCCGCCGAGCAGGAACCAGGTGACCCAGGTTCCGAACGACCGTCCGCCCAGGCCCCATTCGTCGAGGCTGGCCTCGTTCTCGGCCTTGCGCCAGCGGGCCGCCATGAAGCCGACGACCGTCACGGCCAGGAAGAAGAAGATGAAGACGCCGAGCGCGACGCCGTTCACGCCGTCCTTCATGCCGACGCACCCCCCTTGCGGGCGCGCTGGTCACGCTGCCACAGCTTGTACGCGGTCATCGTGAGTGCGGTCGAGATCAGCACCCAGAGCATCTGGTACCAGTAGAAGAACGGGATGCCGATGAAGGCCGGGTCGATCTTGGCGTACGAACTCACCCAGAGCATCGCCACGAACGGCGCGATGAGGCAGAGGGCGATAACCACCCGCACGGGTGTGACGGTGGGTGGCTTTCCTTCTGGGTCCGCTGGCTTTGCTTCTGGGTCTGCTGACATGGCGGCGACTCCGTCCCCTCGCTGATCACCTGTTGTAACGCGCAGGGAAATCTAAGTGAGCGTCCGTGCCAGCGTCACCCCCTGTCCGCATTGCGGTCCGGCAACGGTCGTCCGGGCGGGGAAGGATCGCCCAAATGGCCCTAAGCGCAGGAGAGTTGGTTCAGACCAATGGCGGTGCGGAGAGGCTGCCCGGAGAGCGGAAAGCCCCCGTGGAAGCGCTTCCACGGGGGCTGTTGGCTTGCTGCGCCGGGGCGGCGCCCGTTAGTCCAGTGGACGCTTCAGGCGGGCCACGAACTTGTAGCGGTCGCCCCGGTAGACCGAACGGACCCACTCGACCGGCTCGCCCTGTTCGTCCAGCGAGTGCCGGGACAGCATCAGCATCGGCAGGCCGACGTCCGTGCCGAGCAGCCCGGCCTCGCTCGGGGTGGCGAGGGAGGTCTCGATGGTCTCCTCGGCCTCCGCCAGCCGCACGTCGTACACCTCGGCCAGGGCCGTGTAGAGAGAGGTGTACTTCACCAGCGAGCGCCGCAGTGCGGGGAAGCGTTTGGCTGAGAGGTGAGTGGTCTCGATCGCCATCGGCTCACCGCTCGCCAGGCGCAGCCGCTCGATGCGCAGGACGCGGCCGCCGGTGGTGATGTCGAGGAGCCCGGCGAGTGTGTCGTCGGCCGTGACGTACCCGATGTCCAGTAGCTGGGACGCCGGTTCCAGTCCCTGGGCGCGCATGTCCTCGGTGTACGAGGTGAGTTGCAGGGCCTGTGAGACCTTCGGTTTGGCGACGAAGGTGCCCTTGCCCTGGATGCGCTCCAGCCGGCCCTCGACGACCAATTCCTGGAGTGCCTGGCGCACGGTGGTGCGCGAGGTGTCGAACTCGGCGGCCAGGGTCCGCTCCGGGGGCACGGGAGTGCCCGGCGGCATCGTGTCCGTCATATCGAGGAGATGTCGCTTCAGCCGGTAGTACTTCGGTACGCGCGCGGTGCGCGTACCCGCGCTCGCGCCCGTCTCGTTCTCCGTACTGCCCCCGTCGGCACCCATGGCCCGCCTTCCCGACTGCTGCGTTGCTGCCGTCACCGGCTCCTCCGTCTGTCGCGGCTCACATGGTGGCACGGTCCGGTCACGGCTCGTCGCCCTCCCTCAGATGTCGGTCCTATAACGGACGCGAGTGCACTTCTTATACACCCTTGACACCCCTAAAGGTCTAGGCCAAGCTCCCGGTACTGGTCTAAACCATTAAAGACCAGGTTCCAGCCCCAGCAGTACTCGTCGACGTGTTTTGCGCGGTGGGCAGGGGTTGCAGCATCCCTGAGGAGGGTGGCGTGAAGCGCAAGCTCATCGCGGCGATCGGCGTCGCGGGCATGTTGGTTTCGATCGCAGCGTGTGGTTCGGACGACGACAAGGCATCGTCGAAGGACCCGAAGGACCGCAACGAATCGCTCACCGTCTGGCTGATGTCGGACGCACAGAGCACGTGGCCCGAACTGGTGAAGGATGTCAATACCCAGTTCAAGACGAAGTACCCCAACGTCAAGGTCAACGTTCAGTACCAGACCTGGGCCGACAAGGCCAAGAAGCTCGACGCCGCCCTGGCCGGCGACAAGTTCCCCGACGTCGTGGAGCTCGGCAACACCGAGACCATGACGTACATCCTCAACGGGGCACTCGGCGAGATCGACCCGAAGAAGTACGAGAACTCGGACACCTGGATCAAGGGTCTGAAGGACACGTGCGCCTTCGAGGGCAAGCAGTACTGCGTTCCTTACTACGCCGGCGCCCGCGTAGCGATCTACAACAAGGACATGTTCAAGGCCGGCACCGGCAAGGACACCCTCCCCGCCACCCAGGACGACCTGACGGCCGCGCTGGACAAGATCGGCGAGAAGTACGGCAAGGACAAGGCGTTCTCGCCGCTGTACCTGCCGGGCCGCTACTGGTACGCCGCGATGTCCTACGTCGCTGCCGAGGGCGGCCAGATAGCCAAGTACGACGAGGGCAAGAAGGAGTGGAAGTCCACTCTGTCGACCCCCGAGGCCCAGAAGGGCATCACGGACTTCGTCGACCTGGTCAAGAAGTACAACCACGGTGACAAGACGAAGGACGAGGCGGACCACGCCAACGTCATGGCCAACGAGAAGACCGCTCTTCTCTACGGCAACGGCTGGGAGGCCGGCAGCGTCGTCGACTCCAAGTCGAACGGCAACCCGAAGCTGACCGACAAGATCGGCACCGCGGGCATGCCCGGCCCGAACGGCAAGGCGCTCCCCTCCTTCATCGGCGGCTCCGACCTCGCCACCATCTCCAAGTCGAAGGTCCAGGACCTCGGCGAGGAGTGGATCTCGATGTTCACCTCCGAGAAGTCGGAGGAGGTCCTCGCCTCGAAGAACATCCTTCCGAACAACACCAAGCAGCTTGAGCCCCTGAAGGACAAGCCGGAGACCGCGGCCATCGCCAACGCCGTGCCGGACGCCTGGTTCACTCCGATCGCCCCGGGCTGGACGGCGATCGAGAAGAAGGAAACCCTCGAGATCATGCTGCTCGACATCATCAAGGGCAAGTCGGTCGAGGAGGTCACCAAGGCGGCCGACGCGGAGATCGACTCGATGATCAACAAGGAGTCCTGAGCCCCGAGCTCACAGATTCCGAGCCGGTGAGGACATGAGTCACCGGTTCACCTGATCGTCTGCGGGGGTGGCGGGCCCGAAAGGGACTGTCACCCCCGCCCTCCGGTACCCGGTCCGAAACGGAAGGCAAGCACAATGAGTGCCGCCGACATGAAAGCAGCCGACCCGCCGGTGTCCGTCCCGCGGGCCCCTGAGGGTGCGGATCCTCAGCTCGCGAAGAACGTGAACCGTAAACCGCGGAAGGCCGGCGCTCTGCTGCCGTACCTCCTCATAGCACCGGCGTTCGTCGCCATCGCCGCAGTCTTCGTCTGGCCCTTCATCAAGACGGTCATCATGTCCTTCCAGGACGTGGGCCGCCGCGAGCTGTGGTCCGGATCGGCGGCCCCCTGGGTGGGCTTCGACCAGTTCACCAACATCCTCGGGGACAGCGAGTTCTGGGACGTCGTCTGGCGGACCGTCATCTTCATGGTGGTCTGCGTCGTCGTCACCATGGTCGCGGGCCTCGGCCTGTCCATGATCATGCAGCGGATGTCCACCTGGGTCCGGCTGCTGCTGACCGCCGCGCTGGTCGCCGCCTGGTCGATGCCGCTGCTGGTCGCCACCTCGATCTTCCGCTGGTTCGCCGACTCCGACTACGGCGTCATCAACATGGTGCTGACCAAGTACCTGGGGATCGATGCACAGGGCCACAACTGGTTCCTCGACCCCAAGCAGGGCTTCGTCATCATCGGCGCGGTCGTCGTCTGGGGCGCCATCCCCTTCGTCTCCGTCACCCTGTACGCCGCGCTGACCCAGGTTCCCAAGGAACTCGAAGAGGCCGCGTCGCTCGACGGAGCCGGCACGACAGGCGTCTTCCGCTTCGTCACCTGGCCGGTCATCAAGCCCGTCTTCCAGATGGTCGCCACGCTCTCGGTGCTCTGGGACTTCAACGTCTTCGGCCAGATCTTCCTGATGCGCGGCAACAAGCCGGAACCGGAGTATTCGGTTCTCGGTATCTACTCGTTCGAGAAGGCATTCGAGTCCAACTCGTTCAGCCAGGGCGCCGCCATCTCGCTCATCACGGTCCTGCTGCTGTCCGGCGTCGCCGTGTACTACCTGCGCCAGCTGCTCAAGATCGGAGAGGTCGAGTGAGCGCCTCCACCCCCCAGGTCCTTCGCCCGGACCGCAAGAAGCACCGCATCGGCTACAACATCGCGGGCCTCGTCGCCTTCGTGCTGATGGCCTTCCCGGTCTACTGGCTGGTCATCAGCTCCCTGCGGCCGAACGCCGAGATCCGCAGCTACGACCAGACGCTCTGGCCCACGTCGATCACCTTCGACAACTTCTCCCGCGCCATCAAGCAGCCGAACTTCGGTACGGCCATCGAGTCCAGCCTGATCGTCTGCGGCGTCGCCGTGCTCGGCGGCATGCTGCTCGCCACGATCGCCGCGTTCGCGATCGGCCGATTCCGGTTCCGCGGCCGCAAGTTCTTCATGATCGTGCTGCTCGTCGTCCAGCTGCTGCCCCCGACGGCGATGCTGATCCCCATCTACATCCAGCTCAACGACCTCGGCGGGCTGAACGAGTACTGGGGCGTCATCGTCATCTACCTCGTCTCCACGCTGCCGTTCGCGACGTGGATGATCCGCGGCTTCGTGATCAACATTCCGCCGGAGCTGGAGGAGTCGGCCATGGTCGACGGCTGCAGCAGGATGGGCGCCTTCTGGCGGATCACCTTCCCGCTGCTGGCTCCGGGTCTCGCCGCCGCGTCGATCTTCTCGCTGATCACCGCCTGGAACGAGTACCTCCTCGCCTACGTTGTCCTCCAGGACAACGACAAGTACACCCTCAACGTGTGGCTGATGAACTTCACGACCTCGCGTGGCATCGACTACGGCGCGCTGATGGCCGCCTCGACACTGATCGCGATCCCGGTCGTGGCCTTCTTCCTGCTGGTGCAGAAGTACATGGCGACCGGCCTCACCTCCGGTGCCGTGAAGGGATAACGCCACCCATGACCACCCTCGTATCCACCACGGACACCGTCACCCGCGACGCCCTCGCCGTTCTGCAGCCGGGGTTCACGGGCACCACCGCCCCGGACTGGCTGCTGCGCCGGGTCGGCGAAGGCCTCTCCTCCGTCGGCCTGTTCGGCCGCAACATCGAGACGCCCGAGCAGCTCTCCGCGCTCACCGCCCAACTCCGCGCCGAACGTGACGATGTGCTCGTCGCGATCGACGAGGAGGGCGGCGACGTCACCCGGCTGGAGGTGCGGCACGGCTCCTCCTTCCCCGGCAACCTGGCGCTCGGCTCCGTCGACGACGTGGCACTGACCCGCGCCGTCGCCCAGGAGCTGGGCCGCCGGCTCGCCGACTGCGGCGTCAACCTCAACTGGGCGCCGTCCGCGGACGTCAACTCCAATCCCGGCAACCCGGTCATCGGGGTACGGTCCTTCGGCGCCGAACCCCACCTGGTCGCCCGGCACACCGCCGCGTACGTCGAGGGCCTCCAGGCCGCCGGCGTCGCCGCCTGCACCAAGCACTTCCCGGGGCACGGCGACACCGCGGTCGACTCGCACCACGCGCTGCCGCGCATCGACGTGGACCTGGAAACCCTGCACGCCCGTGAACTGGTGCCTTTCCGGGCGGCGATCGCGGCGGGTTCCAAATCGGTGATGAGCGCGCATATCCTGCTTCCCGCGCTCGACCCGCACCACCCGGCGACGCTGAGCCCGCAGATCCTCACCGGTCTGCTGCGCGAGGAGCTGGGTTACGACGGCCTGATCGTCACCGACGCCGTGGAGATGCAGGCCATCGCCTCGACGTACGGGATCGAGCGCGGCTCGGTCCTCGCGATCGCGGCGGGTGCCGACGCGCTCTGTGTCGGCGGCGGCCTCGACGACGACAGCACGGTGCTCCGGCTGCGCGACGCGCTGGTCGCGGCGGTCCGTGCCGGTGAGCTGCCCGAGGAGCGGCTGGCCGACGCGGCCGCCCGGGTACGGGCCCTCGCGTCCTGGACGCGGCGGGCCAGGGGGGCTGTCCCGGAGCCGGGCGCGGCAGTGCAGGAGGGGACCGCGCCCGGCACCGGGGACAGCACGGGCATCGGCTCCGACATCGGGCTGGTCGCGGCCCGCCGCGCGGTCGTGGTGACCGGCACGGCCGAACCGCTCACCGGGCCGGCGTACGTCGCCGCGCTCACCCCGGTCGCGAACATCGCGGTCGGCGACGAGACCCCCTGGGGCGTCGCCGCCGAACTGGCCCGGCTGGCGCCGGGCACCGGGACGGACACGTACGACAGCGAGCACGGGGCGCTCGCGGCCGATGTGCTGCGGGCCGCGGGGGAGCGGCGCATCGTCGCGGTGGTCCGTGACGCGCACCGCCACCCGTGGATGACCGAGGCCCTCGACGCGCTGCTGGCGGCGCGTCCGGACACGATCGTGGTGGAGATGGGCGTCCCCCAGGCCGAGCCCAGGGGCGCCTTCCACATCGCCACCCACGGAGCGGCCAGGGTCTGCGGCCTGGCAGCGGCAGAGACGATCACATCGCCGAATTCAAGCCCGTCCGGCGATTGAGGGCAGGCCTTACGCCGGTCGGGCCGCCGAATTCAAGCCCGTCCGGCGGTTGAGGGCAGGCCTTACGCCGGTCGGGCCGCCGAATTCAAGCCCGTCCGGCGATTGAGGACAAGACGTCCACCGGGACGCCCCCGCACACATCAAGTCCGTCCGGCGATTGAGGACAACGCGTCCACCGGGACGCCCCCGCACACAGAAGGGCCGGGACACCCCAGGGTGCCCCGGCCCTTCCGCGCGGAAAGCCTAAATACCCTGCCACAGCGGCTTCGCCGCAAACGTGGCGCGGAAGTAGTCCGCCAGCTTCAGCTTCGACGCCGCCGCCTCGTCGACCACGACCGTCGCGTGCGGATGCAGTTGCAGCGCCGACGCGGGCACGACCGAGGCCACCGGCCCCTCGACCGTCTGCGCCACCGCGTCGGCCTTGCCCTCGCCCGTCGCGAGCAGGATCGGGTGGCGGGACTCCAGGATCGTGCCGATGCCCTGGGTGATCACGTGGTGCGGCACCCGCGCGATGTCGTTGTCGAAGAAGCGCGCGTTGTCGATACGGGTCTGCTCGGTCAGCGTCTTGATCCGGGTACGGGAGGCGAGCGAGGAGCACGGCTCGTTGAAGCCGATGTGGCCGTCGGTGCCGATGCCCAGCAGCTGGAGGTCCACGCCGCCGGCCTCGGCGAGAGCCTTGTCGTAGGCCTCGCAGGCGGCTTGGACGTCCTCGGCGGAGCCGTCGGGGCCCATGAACGAGGCCTCGGACAGGCCGAGCGGCTCGACGACCTCGCGCAGCACCACGGAGCGGTACGACTCCGGGTGGCCCGCCGGCAGCCCGACGTACTCGTCGAGCTGGCAGATGCGGACGCGTGAGGCGTCCACGGCACCGGAGCGGACCTTGTCCGCCAGCGACTGGTAGATGGGCAGCGGGGTCGAGCCGGTGGCAACGCCCAGAAGGGCGTCGGGCTTGCGGCTCAGCAGGGCGCCGATGGCCCCCGCGATCAGTTCGCCGCCTGCCTTGGCGTCCGGGACGATGACAACTTCCACGCGGGGCCTGCCGATCTGGAGTGACTACATGTGGTATAGACCAATCAAACTCCTAATCTAGCAGACCGCGCGCACGGGGACACGGCCCCCGGGTACCCGTCCGGCGAACTGCGAGCGACTCGTGCCGCGCTCCCCGCCGGGTGCCGTCCGCTGGCGGGCCCGCGGTGCCCCGTGTTCGACTTGGCCGACGCATCGGTACACCTCCGGGAGGCACCAGACATGTCCGCCACGTACCCGGCCCCCGAGGGCGAGCTGCCCGGCCGGATCATGTCCGGCGAGATGGCCGAGCAGCCCGCGACGCTCCGGCGCATCCTCGACGAGGGGGCCCCTGCCATCCGTGCGGTGGCGGCCGAGATCGCGGCGCGCAAGCCGCGCTTCGTCCTGCTCACCGCCCGCGGCACGTCGGACAACGCCGCGCTCTACGCGAAGTACCTGATCGAGATCAGGCTCGGACTGCCGTGCGGTCTGGCCTCGATGTCCACCACCACCGCGTACGGCGCGAAGCCGGACCTCAAGGACGTCCTGGTCGTCAGCGTCAGCCAGTCCGGCGGCTCGCCCGACCTGGTGGCGTCCGCCAGGGCCGCGCGGGAGGCCGGTGCGGTGACGCTGGCCGTGACCAACAACCCGGACTCGCCGCTCGCCGCGGTCTCCGAGTACCACATCGACATCCTGGCGGGTCCGGAGAAGGCCCTGCCGGCCACCAAGACGTACACCGCCTCGCTGCTGTCCCTGTACCTGTTCGTGGAGGGGCTGCGCGGCGGCGACGGCGCGGCCGCCGCGATCCTGCCGGAGCTCGCCGAGGCGATCCTGGGCCGCAAGGACGAGGTCAGGGCCCTGGCGTCGCGCTACCGCTTTGCCGAGCGCATGGTGATCACCTCGCGCGGCTACGGCTATCCCACGGCCAAGGAAGCCGCCCTGAAGCTGATGGAGACGAGCTACATCCCCGCCCTCTCCTACTCCGGCGCCGACCTGCTGCACGGCCCGCTCGCCATGGTCGACAACATCTCCCCGGTGATCGCCGTGGTCACCGACGGCCGGGGCGGTGAGGCCCTTCAGCCGGTGCTCGACCGGTTGCGCGGACGGGGCGCCGACCTCTTCGTGGTCGGGCCGAAGGCCCAGGTGCAAGCGGCGTCAGCGGGCTTCGTACTGCCGACGGCAGGGGTTGCCGAGGAGGTCCAGCCGATCCTGGAGATCCTGCCGCTGCAGATGCTGGCGTACGAGGTGACGATCGCCCGCGGCCAGGACCCGGACGCCCCGCGCGCGCTCGCGAAGGTCACCGAAACGCACTGACCGGGGGGCCGGACGGCCCGGAAGACACCCGCGGGCCGCGGCGCCGGGCCGGGACCCTCAGCCCGACCAGCACCGCAGCCCGGAGTAAGACCGCCCGGAGGCGGTCTGCCCGGCCGGCGGTGTGCGGTGCCCCCGGCCTGGGAGAGGTACCGGCGCAGTCAGGGCAGAGAGCGCGGGTACCTCGTTCCACTCTCCTGTGCGGGGAGAGCGGAGGCTCTGTCTTCTGCATTGTGGACTAGACCATTCGTCGCTGTCCATCCATGGGGCACGGTAATTTCCGGCCCTTCTTCCCACACGTGCGGCCGCGGCGTCCGGTTCGGTACCTGTGCGCATCCACAGGTACGCTCGCACGCGTGCCCTCCATGAACGACCTCGTCCGCCAGCACACAGCCCTCAGTGACACCGACCTCGAGTGGCTCCATCTGCTGGTCTCGGAGTGGCAACTGCTCTCCGACCTCTCCTTCGCCGACCTGGTCCTCTGGGTCCCCACCCGCGACGGCACCCGCTATGTGTCCGTCGCCCAGATGCGGCCCAACACCGGCCCCACCTCCTACCAGGACGACATGGTCGGCCATCTGGTGCCGCGCGGCCGCCGTCCGCTGCTGGACGCGGCGCTGGACGAGGGCCGGATCGTGCGCGAGGGCGACCCGGAGTGGCGCGAGGAGGTCCCCGTACGGGTCGAGTCGATCCCCGTACGCCGGGAGGGCCGCGTGCTGGGCGTCATCGCCCGCAACACCAACCTCCTCACCGTCCGCACCCCGTCCCGGCTGGAACTCACCTACCTCCAGTCCGCCTCCGACCTGGCCCAGATGATCGCCGCCGGATCGTTTCCGTTCCCCGGCCAGCAGGTCGACATGGACGCCTCGCCGCGGGTCGGTGACGGGCTGGTCCGGCTCGACGCCGACGGCGTCGTCCAGTACGCCAGCCCCAACGGCCTGTCCGCGTACCACCGTCTCGGGCTCGCCTCCGACCTGGTCGGACAGCACCTCGGCGGGATCACCGCCGAACTCGCCCCCTCCCGGGGGCCGGTGGACGAGGCACTGGTCAAACTCGCCAGCGGCTACGCGCCCCGTGAGTTCGAGGTCGAGTGCACGGGCGGTGTGATCCAGCTCCGGGCCATCCCGCTCAAGCCCAAGGGGGTCCGGATCGGTTCCCTGGTCCTGCTCCGTGACGTCACGGAACTGCGCCGCCGCGAGCGCGAGTTGATCACCAAGGACGCCACCATCCGGGAGATCCACCACCGGGTGAAGAACAACCTCCAGACGGTGGCCGCCCTGTTGCGGCTGCAGGCCCGCCGGATGGACTCCGAGCAGGGCCGCGAGGCGCTCAACGAGGCGGTGCGGCGCGTCGGTTCGATCGCCATCGTCCATGAGACGCTGTCCCAGAATCTGGACGAGCGGGTGGAGTTCGATGAGATCGCCGACCGGGTCATCGCCATGGTCGCCGAGATCTCCCCGGGCAAGGTGACCTGCCGCCGTACGGGACGCTTCGGCATCCTCGACGCCGAAGTGGCCACCCCGCTCGCGATGGTCCTCACCGAAGTGCTGCAGAACGCGCTTGAGCACGCGTTCGGAGTCGCCGAGTCCGGCACGGTCGAGGTCTCCGCGGTGCGGGGCGGTTCGCCCACGGAGGGCCGGCTGCTGATCACCGTCAAGGACGACGGGTGCGGTCTGCCCGAGGGGTTCGACCCGCAGCGCACCGGCAATCTGGGGCTCCAGATCGTGCGGACGTTGGTGGAGGGTGAGTTGAGCGGGACGTTCGGCATGGTGCCGGCGCCCGAGCGCGGCACCCAGGTCATCCTCGACATCCCGGTCCGCGCCGACAAGTAGTACGCGCGGCACAG
This sequence comes from Streptomyces sp. NPDC050423, assembly GCF_040655445.1. Lineage (NCBI taxonomy): Bacteria > Bacillati > Actinomycetota > Actinomycetes > Kitasatosporales > Streptomycetaceae > Streptomyces > Streptomyces sp. NPDC050423. The sequence continues at coordinate 293,548 of NZ_JBFAJY010000001.1, read as the reverse complement.
CAGGAAGCCCGGACCGTAGGTCACGGTCCGGGCTTCCTGGTCAAGCATGCGCTTCGGGGGTACTGCGCGCTGCGACTCGGGGGGCGGGGTGATGCGTACACTCCGTACGCGCCGCCTGGCTGAGGTTCGTAGCGGTGGCGTCGGTCAGGCGCTGGCGTTACGCGCCCGGTTGCGAGCGGCGCGGCGCTTCATTGCGCGGCGCTCGTCCTCGCTGAGGCCACCCCAGACGCCGGAGTCCTGGCCGGACTCGAGCGCCCACTGCAGGCACTGCTCCATGACGGGGCAGCGACGACAGACGGCCTTGGCTTCCTCGATCTGCAGCAGCGCAGGACCGGTGTTGCCGATGGGGAAGAACAGCTCCGGGTCTTCCTCACGACAAACGGCGTTGTGACGCCAGTCCATGGCTGCTACCTCTCCTTGGTATTACGTACTGTGGCTTGTGAATGTGAACGCTTTCACGAATCCCCCCGCAGGTGTCGGGCCGACGCCCAGACGAACTGGATGTGGTCCTGTGAAGTGAGGAGGGGTTCTGGCTCTCAGTGGAGGCCGTTGTTGCGGGCCGTCCCGATCGCCATGTAGAGATTCGCAAACCTCGGCGGCGGATACAACCCCTTCAGGAAAGTTTTTTTTGATTCCTCGGTGTCGACTAGGTCACAGCCGTACTTCTAGAGGGTGGAAGCCAGTCCAAACGTTCGAGTTAAAGGACTTTGGTCCCTTCCGCTCACACAATCACACGCAGTGCACGGCGTACGCCTGTGAACGTCACACTTGTACGCACCCCCAGGTGGTCACCGTCCATCTGGAAGGGCAGTGGAGCCTTTGAATGCAAGGTGAAGTCCGTGAGGTCATGCAGTGAAACCGCGTGCTTGCCGTGCGGCCCCTTCTCGGGGCTCGAAGTGAGCAGCTGGGTGGCGTAGCGGGTGACCGCCGCCGTCGACAGTCGCTGCAGGCCGAGGATGTCCAGGGCGGTGTCGAACGAGGCCTTCGGGGAGGCGTATATCGGGCGGTTCCCCAGATAGGTCCAGGGTGCCGTATTGCAGATTATGGAGAGCGCGAGATCGGTGACCGGCTCCTGTCCGGGCACGTCGAGCGTGATCATTCCCTGCCGCCGGTGCGGTTCCTCAAGGAATTGACGGAGCACCTGGCGGACGTACAGCGCGTGGGTCGACCGCTTTCCCTGTTCGCGCCGCTGTTCGACCCGGCCGATGACGCCGGCGTCGAATCCGAGGCCCGCGCAGAACGTGAACCAGCGCTCCGGGACCGATTCGTCCTCCGTGCCGGGGGTGCCGGCCGCCAGGCCGAGGCCGACGGTGCGCTCCGTGCGGTTGGCCAGTGCGTCCAGAATGGCGCCGGTCGCCTCCACCGCGTCGTTGGGCAGACCGAGTGCGCGTGCGAAGACATTGGTGGAGCCACCGGGAACCACGGCGAGCTTGGGACGGTTGTCTATGTCGGGGCCGTTGTGCAGCAGGCCGTTCACGACCTCGTTGACCGTGCCGTCGCCGCCGAGCGCCACCACGAGATCGATGTCGTCGCTGTCGGCTGCCTGGCGTCCCAGATCGCGGGCGTGCCCGCGGTACTCGGTGGTCACGGCCTCCAGCTTCATCTCGCTGGCCAGCGCGTGAATGAGCACGTCACGGGTCCGCGCACTGGTGGTGGTGGCAGCTGGATTGACCACAAGGAGTGCGCGCATGACTGTCAGACTACCTACCGCGAGGTATGGGTCTGAAGTCCTGCCCGGTGGCCCTCACGCACGGTGACGGTCCGGGCGCGGTGGGGCGACCGGGGGTGCCCGTTCCGGTGGTGTTCCTACCCCGGCTTCACTTTCGCGGGTCCGGGGTGCCAACCTGCATGGGTGAGTACTCAGGAGAACGCGCCCTCGTCGACGCCTCTGGCCCAGCGGCCGAAGCCGGCCAGGATCACGGTCGTGGCCGGACTCAACGCCCTCGAAGGCGCGGCCCTCGTCATCGGCGGGATCTACATGCTGGTCATGGGGCTGCTCGGCCGCCCCGACAGCCCGCAGCAGGCCGAAATGGGCGGCCTGACGCTGATCGCGCTCGGGCTGATCCCGCTCTTCGCCGCCCGCGGGCTGCTGCTGCGACGCAGCTGGAGCCGCGGCCCGGCCCTCATCACCCAGATCATCGCGCTGCCGGTGGCGTGGACGCTGTTGCGGTCCCAAGGCGTGCTGATCCCGGCCGGGATCGTCCTCGCGGCGGTGTCGCTGACCGCGCTGTTCCAGCTGGCCAGGCCGGCGACGATCGAGGCCCTGGGTATCCGCCGGCCCGGCACGGACACCGACGCCTGACGCGTACGCGCGGAACGCGGGCAGGCGCGCCCGCCGCTCCGGGGTGCGTCGCGGCCGCCGGTCCCCCGGGGCCGCGCACCGCCCGGTTACTCCTCGACGAACAGCCGCTCGCGCAGCTGGGCCAGGGTCCGCGCCAGCAGTCGTGAGACGTGCATCTGCGAGATACCGACCTCCTGCGCGATCTGCGACTGGGTCATGTTGCCGAAGAACCGGAGCAGCAGAATCCGCTTCTCCCGCGGCGGCAGGTCCTCCAGCAGCGGCTTGAGCGACTCCCGGTACTCCACCCCCTCCAGCGCCTCGTCCTCGGAGCCGAGCGTGTCCGCGACCGCGGGGGACTCGTCGTCCGTGTCCGGCACGTCCAGCGAGAGCGTGCTGTAGGCATTGGCCGATTCCAGGCCCTCCAGGACCTCTTCCTCGGAGATGCCCAGCCGCTCCGCCAGCTCGTGCACCGTGGGGGAGCGGCCGTGCTGCTGGGAGAGCTCGGCGGTCGCCGTGGTCAGCGAGAGCCGCAGCTCCTGGAGGCGGCGCGGCACCCGCACCGCCCAGCCCTTGTCACGGAAATGACGCTTGATCTCGCCGACGACCGTGGGCGTGGCGTACGTCGAGAACTCGACGCCCCGCTCCGGATCGAACCGGTCCACCGACTTGATCAGGCCGATCGTGGCGACCTGGGTCAGATCGTCCAGCGGCTCGCCCCGGTTGCGGAAGCGCCGGGCCAGGTGCTCCACGAGCGGCAGATGCATCCGCACCAGCCGATTGCGCAGTTCGGCCTTCTCGGCCGAGCCCTCGGGGAGCTTGCCCAGCTCGATGAAGAGCGCCCGCGCCCCGCTGCGGTCGTGTGGATCGTGGTGCCCGTGCTCGCTCATCTGGCCTGCCCGCTCCGCCTGCGACTGCTCCACCACGACCGTACGGCCAGCGGGCCCGTCCTCCCCGTCCACCGCACGAGGCAGGTCCGCCTCGTCCACCGGATGCGTCAGGGCCTGCTGCTCCGGGATGCCTGCCGCGTGCACCACCCCTGGTCGGATCGTCTCGTCCCGCACAGGACCGTCCCCGTTCCCGTTGCTCACGCCGGCCCGGGTCCCGCGCCGCGCTGTTTGTACAGGCTGATGCTGACCGTCCGGTCGTCGGCGACCGTGGAGTCGACCTTCCCCGCCAGTGCGGAGAGCACCGTCCAGGCGAAGGTGTCGCGCTCCGGGGCCCGTCCGTCCGTCGTGGGTGCCGAAACCGTCACCTCGAGAGAGTCGTCGATGAGACGGAACACGCAGCTGAGGACGGAGCCGGGCACGGCCTGCTGAAGCAGGATCGCGCAGGCCTCGTCGACCGCGATGCGAAGATCCTCGATCTCGTCGAGAGTGAAGTCCAAACGCGCTGCGAGGCCGGCCGTGGCCGTACGCAGCACCGACAGGTAGGCACCCGCAGCGGGCAGTCGGACCTCTACGAAGTCCTGATTCCCGGGCTCGCCTGCGATCTGGGACACCCTCACCTCCAAGGTGGCACAAACTCATTCGAGGATCCGGGAAGAGTGCCCCGGAGCCATGCGGTACGTCTTCGGTTCTTGGTCCGGCGACGCTATCGCGATCCATGATGCCGTGTCGCCAAGACCCCGTCCCATGACTGTCACTCATGGTAAGCATATGAGTACACACGGTGGGTAGAGGTCTGCGGCGGTCAATTACGAACAACAGGCGCCGGTTTGACGTACCCAGACGTCAGACGATCGAACCGTCCTCGAAGCACCAGCGCCAGCTTTCGCCCGGTTCGAAGCTCCGCATCACCGGATGACCGGTCTCCCTGAAGTGCGTCGTGGCGTGCTGCAGTGGCGATGAATCGCAGCAGCCGACATGGCCGCAGACCAGGCAGAGCCGCAGCTGCACGGGATGGGTGCCCGCAGCCCGGCATTCGAGACAGGCGTCGCTGAGGGGTGCGGGCTCGGGGCGCGGCAGATGTGATACGTGCGGGCACTCACTCATGATTGCCAGGTTACGACGGATGCGAGGACCGTGAGATGGACGCATTGCCACTGGTGGCACTGGTCGCGGCCAGTGCGGCGGTGGCGGGACTGGCCCGCCGCACACCCGTGCCCGCCCCGCTGCTGCTGGTGGCCATGGGGCTGATCGGCTCGTACGTGCCGGGGGTGCCGACGTACACCCTGAACGCGCACATCGTGCTGCCGCTCCTGCTGCCACCGCTGCTCTACACGGCCGCCGTCGACAGCTCGTACCTCGACCTGCGGGCCAATCTCCGCCCCGTCGCGCTGCTCTCGGTCGGCTACGTGCTGTTCGCGACCGTCGCGGTCGGCTGGCTGGCGTACCGGCTGGTGCCCGATCTGCCGCTCACCGCCGCGCTGGTGCTGGGCGCCGTGATCGCCCCGCCGGACGCGGTCACGGCCGCGGCCATCGCCCGCCGGGTCGGCCTGCCCGCCCGGGTCACGACGATCCTCCAGGGCGAGTCGCTGGTGAACGACGCCACCGCGATCACCGCGTACAAGGTCGCGCTCGCCGCGGCCGTGGGCGAGGGAATGAGCTGGGGCGCCGGGATCGGCGAGTTCTTTCTCGCGTCGGTCGGCGGGGTCGCGGTCGGCCTGGTGCTCATGGTGCCGCTGCACTGGCTCCGCACGCACCTGAAGGAGGCGCTGCTCCAGAACACCCTGTCGCTCCTGATCCCCTTCGTGGCGTACGCGGCGGCCGAACGGGTGCACGCCTCGGGAGTGCTCGCGGTGGTCGTCGTCGCGCTCTACCTGGGCCACCGGTCCTGGCAGGTCGACTTCGCGACCAGGCTCCAGGAGGCGGCCGTCTGGAAGATGGTCGCCTTCGTCCTGGAGTCCGCCGTCTTCGCGCTGATCGGCCTCCAGCTGCCCTTCGTACTGAAGGGGCTCGGTGCGTACGCCGTCGCGGACGCCCTCTGGTACGCGGTGGCGGTGTTCCTGGCGGTCGTCGTGGTCCGGTTCATCTGGGTCTATCCGGCGACCTATCTGCCCCGGTGGCTGTCGAAACGGATCAGGGCCCGGGAACCCGAGACCGACTGGACCGCCCCGCTGATCGTCGGCTGGGCCGGCATGCGCGGTGTCGTCTCGCTCGCCATCGCGTTCTCCATCCCGATGGCCACGGCCGGCGGCGCGGACTTCCCGGCCCGCAACCTGGTGCTCTTCCTGACGTTCACCACGGTCATCGGCACCCTGGTCATCCAGGGGCTCACGCTGCCGCTCCTGGTGCGCGTCCTGAGGCTCCCGGGGCGCGACCGGCAGGCCGAGACCCTCGCGGAGGCGCAGGCGCAGAGCGAGGCCTCCACGGCCGCCGAGGCACGGCTGGAGGAGCTGCTCGCCGACGAGCGCAACCGGCTGCCCCAGCCGCTCACCGACCGGCTGCGCACCGTTCTGGAGCGGCGCCGCAACGCCGTGTGGGAACGCCTCGGGGCGTCGAACCCGGTGACGGGGGAGTCGGCGGACGACACCTACCGGCGGCTGGCCGGCGAGATGATCGAGGCCGAGCGCGAGGTGTTCGTGCGGCTGCGCGACGAGCGGGCCATCGACGACGAGATGATGCGGACCCTGCTCAGGCGCCTCGACCTGGAGGAGGCGGCGGCCTACCGGGAGGAGTCGGACTGAGTGGCGCCCGGCGGCTCGGCGGGGTCCGGACGGCCGGTGACCACGGCGGCGACCGCGGTGCCGGCGGGGAACGCCCCCTCCTCGGCCAGCACCGTGAGCGCGTACAGGAGTTTGGCCACATAGAGCCGCTCGACGGGCAGCCCGTGCCGGTCCTCGAAGTCGTCGGCGAAGGCGTGCAGGGCGGGAGTGGTGCGGGCGTAGCCGCCGAAGTGGAAGCGTTCGTCCAGGGACCAGGAGCCGGCCGGACCGCCGAACGCCTCCCGCTGGAGGTCCCGTACCGCGTCGGCCAGGAAGCCGCCGCGCAGGACCGGGACGCCGAGAGCGCGCTGCCCCGGTGCGAGACCGGCGGCGAGGCCCGCGAGGGTGCCGCCGGTGCCGCAGGCCACCGCGGCCACATCGGCCAGGCCGCGCAGCTCGTGCCCGAGCTCTGTGCAGCCCTGTGCGGCCAGGGCGTTGCTGCCGCCCTCCGGGATGACCTCACACTCCCCGTGGGCGCTCAGCAGCCCGGCCAGGACCTGTGGATCGGCCTTGGCGCGGTAGGTCCGGCGGTCCACGAAATGCAGCCGCATCCCGTCCGCGGCGCACTGCGCGAGGGAGGGGTTGAGCGGGCGGTGGGCCAGTTCGTCGCCGCGGACGACGCCGATGGTACGGAATCCCAGCAGCCGGCCCGCGGCGGCCGTGGCCCGCAGGTGGTTGGAGTACGCGCCGCCGAACGTCAGCACGGGACGTCCGGCGGCGGCCGTCAGGTTGGGGGCGAGCTTGCGCCATTTGTTGCCCGCCAGATCCGGGTGGATCAGGTCGTCGCGCTTGAGCAGCAGCCGTACGCCGTGCCGGCCGAAGCGGTCGTCCTCGGCCGGCTGCAGGGGCGACGGAAGCACCGGCCGCAGCCGGGAGAGGCCGGACGGACCGGACGGTGTGGCAGGCATGCCTCCATTGTGGGTGTGCCCCGGGCGGGCTTCGTGCACGTGCCCCGGGCGGGGCATTCGAGGACGCGCCCCTGGCGGCTACTTCATGCGGTCGTGGATCCGCGCCCGCATGGAGGCCATCGTGAAGCCGCGCGGGTCCACCTTGCCCGGTTGCCACTCCAGGTGTCCGATGACCGACTTGGAGGTCCAGCCGTGATGGCGGCAGACCGCGGCCGCGGCCTTCTCGATGGCTTCGAGCTGGACGTCGGGCCACGGGTCCTTGCCGTCGCCGAGGTTCTCGCACTCGAAGCCGTAGAAGTGCCGGTTTCCGTCGGTGTTGGCCTCGTTGACCGCCGGCAGGCCCTTCTCCGCGATGACGGCGCGCAGGACGTCGTCGTCGCCGAGACCGGCGTGATTGGCCCGGCCGTAGCCGACCAGGTGGACGCGGCCGTCCTTGGCGATGACGCCGTGGCACAGCGGCCCCGGGAGGTCGCTGTGGCCGTCACGGCAGAGCCGGACGGTGGCGTCGGTGCCCTTGGTGACGGTGTGGTGGATCATCACGCCGTTGACCGGGCCCCAGGAGCCCTTGTGGTTGCGGTTGTGGGTACGCCAGTCGTCCAGCTGGACGACGGTGAGGCCCTCGTTCTTCAGGGCGGCGAGGAAGGTGCTCGCGGACATGGGTGAGGACATGGCCGACTCCTTTTGCGCGTGGGGAGTATGTCCGTACAGCGCTTGTACCCGGCAAACAGGGCCGCGAGCCAGTTATGGGCTGTTCGTGGGGATCTGTTCGGGCGGTGTACGAGCCGATCCGGCCAATTCCGCGAGCACCGGGCCCGATTCAGCCCTTGGCGAGCCACAGGTCGGGGCCGAACACCTCGTAGTGGATGTCGGTCGCGGCGACGCCCTTGGCGAGCAGCTGGGTGCGTACGGACCGCATGAAGGGCAGCGGGCCGCAGAGGTAGGCGTGGGTGCCGGACGGGATGATCAGACCCGTCAGGTCGACCAGGCCCGTGCGGTTCGCGGGGTGTCCCGGCTCGGGGATCTCGTACCAGAAGTGCGCCGCGGCGTCGGGGAGTTTGCCGGTGAGGGCCGCGTGGTCGGTGCGCATGGCGTGGTCGTCGGGGGAGCGGTCGCCGTGCACGACGGTGACCGGGGTGCGGTGGCCGTCGTCCGCGAGGTGCTCGAGCATCGAGAGTATCGGCGTGCATCCGATGCCCGCGGAGGCGAGCAGGAGCGGGGCGTCGGCGGACTTCAGTACGAGGTCGCCGTACGGGGCCGACACCCGGAGCCGGTCGCCCGCCCGGACCCGGTCGTGCAGTTGCCGCGAGACCTCGCCGTCGGGGGCGCCGCCGCCGTGCACCCGCTTGACGGTGATGGAGCGGAGCGGGGAGCCGGGGGCCGAGGAGAGGCTGTACTGGCGTATCTGGTGTGCCCCGTCCGGGAGTTCGCACTGAACCGAGACGTACTGGCCGGGGTGGAAGCCGGGGGTGGGCGAACCGTCGGCGGGGCGGAGCCGGAAGGTGGCGACGTCCACGGTCTCCTCGGTACGGGAAACCACCTCCCAGTCGCGCCAGACGTCACCGGCGAGCACGCCCTGCTGCGCGTACAGCCGCTCCTCGATGGCTATGAGGGCGTTGGCCATCAGCCAGTAGACCTCGTCCCAGGCGGCGGCGACCTCCGGGGTCACGGCGTCGCCGAGCACCTCGGCGATGGCGGCGAACAGGTGGGTGTGCACGACGTCGTACTGGGCGGCGGTGATGCCGAGCGAGGCGTGCTTGTGCGCGATGCGGCCGAGCATGACGTCGGGGCGGGTGTCCGGGTGCTCGACCAGCTGGGTCGCGAACGCGGCTATGGAGCCGGCGAGTGCCTGGCGCTGGGCGCCGGAGGCCTGGTTGCCGCGGTTGAAGAGGTCGCGCAACAGCTCCGGGTGGGCGTCGAACAGCTTGCGGTAGAAGAGATCCGCGATGTCCCCGATGGCCGCGCCGACGGCGGGGAGGGTGGCGCGGACAGTGGCGGTCGACGGCTCGGAGAGCATCGTGACTCCTCAGGTTTGAATTGGTATTTGAGATGCGTATTTACGGCCGGGGCGGGCGACCGGCGTGAAGGGCCGGCGCGGAAACCGGGCCGGGCCCCTGTGGTGCTGGTGTGAGTGCGCTTCAGCTGCCGGGCGGCCGTCCGCTGCTGATGCTGATCAGGAGCGGTCCCGTGGGAGAGGCGACGAGGTCGTTGACGGTGAGTGGGTCGAGCGTGGCGTAGAAGGCCTCTGTCGCCTCGCGCAGGGCGCCGCGCAGCCGGCACGCCGACCGCAGCGGGCACGGGGTGGTGCCCTCGCACTCGACGACGTCGCCGGCGCCCTCCAGCTCGCGGACGAGCCGGCCGACCGAGGCGGACCGGGCGCCCGCGGCGAGGGTGAGCCCGCCGCCTCGGCCCCGCCGCGCCTCGACCAGGCCGAGGTGCTGGAGCCGGGCGACGACCTTCGCGACGTGGGAGTAGGGCACTTCCATGGTCGCCGCCACCGCGCGGGTGGTCGGCGGATCCTCGTTCTCCGCGACGGCGAGGCGCATCAGTACGCGCAGCGCCACGTCGGTGAATCTCGTCAGCCGCATGAACCTCACCGTAGATAATTGGTATTCAAGATGCAAGTTAACCGTTCCGTGGACATAGCGCAGCGTTGTGCCCAACCCAAAGCCCGACTAGTCACACTCTTTTGTGTAATGGCGCGCCGAGTCATGTGCTGAAAGGCTTCTTCCGCAGGTCCGCCGTTGATCGAGAGGACGTCAGATGTCCGTTGGTGAAGAGGTTCAGAACGCGCAGGTGCCGCCGCAGCAGAGTCTTGGCACGGCAGCCGCGCGGAACCTCGCGACGACCACCAAGTCCGCTCCGCAGATGCAGGAGATCACCTCACGGTGGCTGCTGAAGATGCTCCCTTGGGTCCAGGTGCAGGGCGGCACATACCGGGTGAACCGCAGGCTGAGCTACTCGGTCGGCGACGGCCGGGTGACCTTCGTACAGACCGGGGACCGGGTGGCGGTCATCCCCGCCGAGCTCGGCGAACTCCCGGCGCTGAGGGACTTCGGGGACGAGGAGGCGCTCGCCGAGCTGGCCCGGAGGTGTGAGCAGCGTGACATCCCCGCCGGACAGCTCCTGGCCACGGCCGGTGACGCGGCGGACCGGGTCTTCCTGCTGGCGCACGGAAGGGTCGAGAAGATCGGCACCGGTCCCTACGGGGACGAGACGGTGCTCGGAGTGCACGCCGACGGCGCCTACTTCGGCGACCACTCGCTCATCGAGGGCGGCGCCCTCTGGGAGTACACGGCCCGCGCCGTCACCGACTGCACCGTCCTCACGCTGCAGCGGGCGGATGTGCTCAACCTCGCCGAGCGGTCCGAATCGCTGCGCGAGCATCTCGCGGGGCTGCTGGCCATCCCGCAGCAGCGCACGAACAAGTACGGCGAGGCGGAGATCGACCTGTCCGCGGGGCATGTCGGCGAGGCCGTCGTCCCGCACACGTACGTCGACTACGACTCCGCGCCGCGCGAGTACGAACTGAGCGTCGCGCAGACCGTGCTGAAGGTCCACAGCCGCGTCGCCGACCTCTACAACCAGCCGATGAACCAGACCGAGCAGCAGTTGCGGCTCACGGTCGAGGCGCTGCGCGAGCGCCAGGAGCACGAGCTGATCAACAACCGCGAGTTCGGCCTGCTCAACAACTGCGACTACGGCCAGCGGATCCAGCCCCACGACGGGGTGCCCGGCCCCGACGACATGGACGAGCTGCTCTCGCGCCGCCGCGGATCGAAGCTCTTCCTGGCCCACCCTCGGGCCATCGCCGCCTTCGGCCGGGAGTGCAGCAAGCGCGGTCTGGTCCCGGAGAGCGTGGATGTCGGCGGGCACCGCATGGCGTCCTGGCGCGGGGTGCCGATCTTCCCGTGCAACAAGATCCCGGTCACCGACGCCCGCACCACATCGATCATCTGCATGAGGACCGGCGAGGCCGAACAGGGCGTCATCGGACTCCAGCAGACGGGCATCCCCGACGAGATCGAGCCCAGCCTCTCGGTCCGCTTCATGGGGATCGACGAGCAGGCGATCATCTCCTACCTCGTGACGGCCTACTACTCGGCGGCTGTACTGGTACCGGACGCCCTCGGCGTCCTGGAGAACGTCGAGGTCAGCCGCTGGCGTTAGGCCGGGCGGTCCAGGCGCCACGGGACCAGGCGGGATTCGGAGAGGCACGCCCCAGGCCCGTGGGCCCGGACCGGGGCCCGCCCACGGCCCACGGGCCGCGGTCCGCAGTACCCACAGCAACCACCCACGTCCCCGGCCCGGGGCGACAGCGACCGGGCCGGGGACGGCAACGACCGGGGTGACCGATTGACCATGACCCATGCAGCTGCCGCGACCGAGGGCAACGAGGCCGCAGCTCTTCTGGAGCACACCCGATCCCTCGTCGACCCCCACCTGCGGGCGGCGGTCGCCTCGCTGCCCGGATCGATCCGGCGCGTCGCCATGTACCACTTCGGCTGGCAGCACGCCGACGGGAGCCCGGCCGCGGGCGGTGCGGGCAAGGCGATCAGACCCGCGCTCGTGCTGGCCGCCACCAGGGCGCTCGGAGGCGATCCCCGGGACGCCGTGCGGGCGGCCGTCGCCGTCGAGCTGGCCCACAACTTCACCCTGCTGCACGACGACGTCATCGACGAGGACCGGACCCGTCGCCACCGCGCCACGGCCTGGACGGTCTTCGGGATCCCGGACGCCGTCATCGCGGGTGACGCCATGCTGGCCCTCGCGCAGCGGCTGCTCGCCGAGGACGCGCGAGCGGTGTCGTCGAGGGCCTCGGCCCGGCTCTCGACCTGTGTCATCGAGCTGTGCGCGGGTCAGCAGGCCGACTGCGCCTTCGAGGAACGCGGCCCGGACGAGGTCTCGTTGGACGAGTGCCTCGCCATGGCCACGGCCAAGACGGGCGCGCTGCTGGGCTGCGCCTGCGCGCTGGGCGCGCTCTACGGGGGCGCGGACGAGCGTGGCGTCGGGGCGATGGACGGATTCGGCCGGGAGGCGGGGCTCGCCTTCCAGCTCATCGACGACCTCATCGGTATCTGGGGTGACCCGGCCCAGACCGGGAAGCCGGTCGGGGCCGATCTCACCGCCCACAAGAAGTCGTTGCCCGTGGTCGCCGCACTCACCTCCGGCACCCCGGCGGCCAAGGAGCTCGCCGCGCTCTACCGCGGTCCCATGAACACGGCCGGCGAGGTGAGCCGTGCGTCCGACGCCGTCGACCGGGCCGGAGGCCGCGACTGGGCGCAGATCTGCGCAGCCGACCGGATGGCCCGCGCCGTGCACCATCTGTCCCGCGCCGTGCCCGATCTGGCCGCGGCGGGCGATCTCCTGGCCCTGGCGGAGTTCGTCACCCGCCGGACGCACTGAACGACTGAACGAGGGGGCACGGCGGAGGGACTTGGCGCGAAGGGGGTGCGGAGCGAAGTGGCGTGGAGCGAAAGGAGGTGGAGCGAAAGGACGTGATGCGGTGCGGTGAGTCGAGTGGGCGGGTGAGCGGGGCCGGCGGGCGGGTCGATGATCGGCCGAGGTCACAGGGCCCGCGCGGGGAAGTGGAGGGCGGCAGGGGGAGTGTCGGAGGCACGGGCTACAGTCCGTGCCCATGACAGATGAGTCGTGGGCAGGGTGGTACCGGGACCGGCAGGGATCCGATGCCGTCATCCTCACCACCGACGGACAGCAACTCCGCCTCCGTACCCGGGGAGTCGACTTCGAGGGCGAAAGCTTCGACGGTCTGCGCCCCGCGGCGGGCACGCCGGACCAGGGTGAGACGTTCACCCTGGCGGACGGCGTGCTCAACGATTGCGTCCTGGAATGGGACCTGCCGTTCCCGGTCACCGCGGACGGGGTGGCCCAACAGGCGAGGCTGAGCTGCCTGCTGTCCCTGCGCAGGCCGGACCCGTACCTCTACCTGGAGCTGCAGTTCGGCGGTGCGGGCTTCCGGTCCCATCGGGCCGAGAGCGACTTCGGCTCCGCGCTCGCCACCATCCAGCGGGTTCTGCCGCCCGGGGTCCGGCTCCAGACGTGTATCGCCTGCGCCTTCTCGGACTACTTCCCGGCGCCCGGCCGCGGCCTCTCCGGCGGTCTCGCCTGCTTCCGGGGTGCCAAGGAGGCCTACCGCGGCGCGGACGGCCAGGGCGACGTCCTCGATCTCTGGGACCGGCGCAGCGGCTTCGTCCAGGAGACCTGGAGCTGCCCGGAGTTCGAGCCCAGGCCGGCGGCGGGCGCGGGCACCGGCCACCGCGGCGCATTCCCCCTCGAACTGGCCTGACCGCCTGACCACTCCTGTCGGCCCGCCACTTACGCCGATCCGCCCCTCACACCGATCCGCCCCTCACACCGATCCGCCCCTCACACCGACCCGCCACCGAGCCCGCCTGACAGCGCGTCATCGTCAGGCGGGCTCCGCATTGCCTCACCTTCATTGTTCTACTAGCATGCAAACAATGGAGGTTTCGATGAATCGTAGGAATGCCGGCCGTGTGGCCCTTGCCGCGCTGCCGTTCGTGCTCGCTCCCGCCGCCGACCTCATCCTTTTCGCCACCCGCCGCGACCGGCTTCCCGCGCAGCTGGCCAGCCACTTCGTGGGTGACGGACAAGTGGACGACCATGCGAGCCAGGGTTCGTACATCGCGATCGTCGCCGTCCTGTTCCTCGGGATCGGCGCCCTGTGGACGCTGATGGCGGTCGCGGGGAAGTTCACCGGACGCGCGTACCAGAGGCTCGTCGCCAGTGGCTATGCCCTCGCCGGAGGCCTCGGCTACCTGATGGCGGTCGTCATGCTCATCAACGTGGATGCCGCCGAGGACGCGCAGGGCCGCGCGCAGGGTGTCTCGTTCCCGCTGTGGCACATGGCCGTGGCCCTGGGGGTCGCCGCGGTCGCCTTCGGGCTCGGTCTGCTGCTCGCCGCCCTCCTCCCCGTGGAGGAGGCGCCGGCCGGTGACGGGCCGGCCGGTGGCGGTGAACGGATCGCGCTGGCGCACGGGGAGGTCGCGGGGTGGGCGCGCAGCGCCGGGACCTGGTGGCTGCCTCCGGTCGCGCTCGTCGCGCTCGGAGGCGGGATCGCCCTGCTGTTCACCGCCGGCTGGGCGCCGGCGCTTCCGGCTCTCCTCGTGGGTGTGCTCCTCGTGTGCTTCGCCCGTCCGTACGTCACAGTGGACCGGCGCGGCATCACGGTCTCCGGGCTGCTGCCGTGGCCGCGCATACGAGTCCCGCTCGACAGGATCGAGGAGGCGAGCAGCCGTGACATCCAGGCCCTGGCCGAGTACGGGGGCTGGGGCTACCGGCTCACCCCCGGCCGTACCGGAGTCATGATCCGTTCCGGTGAGGGAATCGTGGTACGGCTCTCCGGCGGACGGGACTTCGCGGTGACCGTCGACGACTCGGCGACCGCTGCCGCGCTTCTCAACACGCTGATCGATCAGCGTCGAACGGAAGGATGACCGTGCTCTTCCGGGTCGACCCCACCTCCACCGTGCCGCTCGGTGACCAGATCGCGGCCTGCGTACGCCGTGCTGTCGCGGACGGGGCGGTGGAGCCGGGCGAGCGGCTGCCCGCCGCCCGGGTCCTCGCCGAATCGCTGGGCGTCAATGTGCACACGGCGCTGCGCGGCTACCAGCGGCTGCGCGAGGAAGGGCTGATCGAACTGCGCCGGGGGCGCGGTGCGATGGTCGCCGCGGGCGCCTCACCGCACCGCGCCAGGCTGCTGGAGCGGGTACGCGAGATGGTCGGCGACGCCCGTGAACTCGGGATGACGGAGGACGAGTTGCTGGCTCTCGTTCGTACGGAACTGAACAGCTGACAGGGCTGAGTAAACGCGAGAAGGACTGAGCAACCCGAGAAGGACTGAGTAGAGGCGAGTAACGCTGACCGGACGCGCGAAGGGCTGACCAAAGCGCGAGTACGGCTGACCGGACGCGCGAAGGGCTGACCGGACGTGCGAAGGGCCACCTCGTCCTGCGAGGTGGCCCCGGTCGGCAGGGAGGTCAGGAACCGCTGCGGGCGAGCGCGGCCGCGAAGCCGTTCTGCCAGAGCGAGTTCACCCGGCTGCGCTCGTTGGCGTCCGGATACGGGTTGGTGCACGACGGGCCGGGGCCGCCGCCCGACATCAGCTCGCTGCACGGTCCCGAGTAGTGGTCCGGCAGACCGAGCACGTGCCCGGTCTCGTGGGTCGTGACACGGGTCGAGTCGTACTGCTGGTTCTGCGCGTAGTCGAGGAAGATGTAGCCGTTGCCGTGCATGTCGGTGCTGGCGTACGAGCCGCTCGGGTCGTTGCCCTCGTAGTAGGTGAAGTCCGCGTTGGACCCCTCCTGCAGCCGGACGTTGGAGACCGAGCTGTTCCAGATCTGCGCGCTGTTGGATATCTGCGTGCGGAAGCTGGGGGCGTTGGTGGTGCTGTAGACGATGGTGACCGACTTGATGCCCGGGTGCGCGGCACGCTTCTCGGCCACCGACTTGGTGACCGCGTCGAAGAACGCCTGGTTGGCGGCGGCGCTCTCGTGCGATCCGGAGTGGGCGGCGTAAGCGACGTGGGGGGCCGGGGCGGAAGAGGCAGGTGCCGGGGCGGCGGTGGCGAGCGCGGGTGCGGTTCCCAGCGCGGCGGCGAGGCCGAAGCCGAGGCCGACCACGGCCGACATGACGGTCCTGGGGTGTCTCATGGGGGGTCTCCTACCAGTTACCTGTCCGAGGAACCCGTCCGATGATCGGACTCGGACGGGGGCGGTACGGAGAGAGTGTCGGTGAAGCGGAGCCCCGGCGGATGATGCCAACCGGCGATAGCACTGCCCTATCACCCCGCTGTCGCTCAGGGGCGGGTACGGGACGAGACGTGAGGGCACAAGCGGTGGCCGGCATTCCGACGAACGCTGAATTGCAGGCGTTTGATGGGGTTGGGGCGTCTGGTGCGGCACGGTCCGCCGCCCTACTCTCAGCGGTATGGAGCTTGAGGTGAGGCACCTGAGGGCGCTGTGCGCCATCGCCGACACCGGCAGCCTGCACCGGGCGGCCCGCAGGCTGGGCGTGAGTCAGCCCTCGCTCACCACGCAGCTGCGCCGCATCGAGAACTCCCTGGGCGCCGAGCTGTTCAGCCGGGGGCGCACCGGCTGCCGCCCCACCCTCGTCGGTCACGCCGTACTGAGCCGGGCCCGCCCGCTCGTGGACGGTATGCGGGCCCTCGTCACCGACGCGAAGGCGGAGGCGGAGGCGTCCCGGGCCGGCGGCCCCCGGCTGCGGATCGGCTGCACCGCCAGCCGGGTCATAGGCGGCTGGCTGCGCAGGCTGCGCATCCGGCTGCCCGGCACGGACATCTCGCTGCGGGTCGACGTGTCGGCCCACGCGCTGCTGCGCGCGGTCGAGGCGGGCCGGCTCGACGTCGCCTTCGTGCACGAGGTGGAGGGCTGTCCGCTGTACGTGCCGGACGGCCTGGTGCAGCGGGTGCTCCTGGACCGCGAACCGCAGTTCGTCTCGATGGCCCGCGACCACCCGGCCGCCGCCCTGCCCGTCGTCGACCTGAGCGACCTGGCCGCCGACCGGTGGATGGTCGACCCCACGGTGGACGGCGAATGGGACGGCCTGCGCCGCGTGTTCGGCGCGGCCGGTGTCGCGCCGACCGTGCTGCACGGCGACTATCTCACCGCCGCCTCCCTCGTCGTCCTGGGTGAGGCGGTCGCCCCCTGCCAGCCGACCTCGGGCCCGCGCGACGACATGGCGATCCGCCCGCTGCGCGACGACCCGCTCGCCGTACGTCTGCTGCTGGTCTCCCGTCCGGGCGCCGACATGGTGGCGGTGTACGGGGCGCTGGAGGACGCGTACCGGGAGGCGGCCCGGCAGGCAGACGGCTACCACCAGTGGCTGCTGCGCAACCGGAGTCCGCTCGCCCGTTCCTCCTGAGCGCGGACCGGGCCGGGCTCGATTCTGCCCGGAACGACGGCAGTCCGGCCCGGGACGTGGCCGGTTCGCCCCGGAACGAGGCCGGTTCAGCTCACAGCGAGGCGGGTTCAGCCCAGAGCGAGGCGGGTTCAGCCCGGAGCGAGGTCGGTTCCGGTTCGGGGCGCGGGGAGGCAGAGTCGACGTCATGAGGCTTCTGATGCTGGGTGGTACCGAATTCGTCGGCCGGGCGGTCACCGAGGACGCCCTGGCGCGCGGCTGGGAGGTCACGGTGTTCCACCGCGGCCACCACGCTCCGCCGCCCGGCGCGGCCGAACTGCTGGGCGACCGCACCGCCGAGGGCGGTCTGGCCGCCCTGGAAGCCGCCGGGGAGCCGGGGGACGGCACGTACACCTGGGACCTGGTCGTCGACACCTGGAGCGGCGCCCCCTCGGCCGTACGGGACGCGGCCCGGCTGCTGTCGGGCCGCGCCCGGCGGTACGCGTACGTCTCCAGCCGTTCCGTCTACGCGTACCCGGCCCCGGCCGGTCTGTCCGAGGACGGCCCGCTGGTGGACGGTGCCTCGCCGGACGCCGGTGGCGACGTCTCGTACGCCCTGGCCAAACGCGGTGGTGAGCTGGCCGCGCTGGAGGCCTTCGGTGACCGGGCGCTGCTCGTCCGCGCGGGACTGATCATCGGACCCTGGGAGAACATCGGCCGGCTGCCCTGGTGGCTGACGCGGATCGCCCGCGGCGGGCCCGTGCTGGCCCCCGGGACACCCGGTCTGCCCCTTCAGTACATCGATGCCCGCGACCTCGCCGGATGGCTGCTCGACGCCGCCGGGAGCGGACTGCACGGACCGTACAACCTGGTCAGCCGACCGGGGCACGCCACGATGGGGGAACTGCTCGACGCCTGCGTGCGTGCCACCGGTTCCGATGCCGAGCTGCGCTGGACCGACACCGGGACGATTCTCGCGGCGGGTGTGGAGCCCTGGACCGATCTGCCGGTCTGGCTGCCGCCGGGGGAGCTGTACGACAGCCTGCACCAGGGCGATGTGAGCCGGGCGTACGCCACGGGGCTGCGCTGCCGCCCGGTCCGGGAGACGGTCGCCGACACCTGGGCGTGGCTGTGCGAACTGGGCGGCGGCGCACCGCAGCGGCCCGACCGGCCCGCGGTCGGCCTCGATCCGCAGACCGAGGCGAAGCTGCTGGCGGGCTGACGGGGGCCGCTGTACGAGCATTCCCCGGCCCGCCACCCGATACGCACTGCCTTCCAGGGACTGGCTCGAACGGCCGACCGGTCGGCGGAAGCGGGCCGTCCGCCCGGCGTGGCACAACTGATGAGTACTCAATAAACCTGCATATTGCGCTGTATGGGAACAAAAGCGCGTAGAAGCGGTAAATATCACCGCGTGGCGGTGACGGTGGCCGCAGCGGCGGCCATGGTGGGGGCCATCGCGCCCGCCGCGGCCGCCGACCCGCTGCCCGGCGGTCTCGGTCCGTGCCTCGGGGACGACTGCCCTGCGGTCTGGCAGGACCCGAACAACATGCCCGTCACCCATCACGACAGCAACATCAACATCTATGTCGGTGGCGACTACCTGGTCAGGGAGGCCGCCGCGGAGGCGGAGGGGAAGATCGTCACCCTCGGCCGGTTCGACATGAGCAAGCGGGCGGGCGCCTCGCGGATCTACAACGTCGGCGTTGCCGGAGTGGGGTCACGGGTGCCGCCCCCCGACGGCTCCGACTACCTGACGGTGGGCGGCGATCTGAGCATCGCCGCCGGGGAGCGGCTGCTCGCCGAGGAAGGGCTCAACCACGGCGTGGTGCGCCACGCCCGGAGCCTCACCGGGACCGTGATCCCGTCCGCGGTCCACGAGGCCGGTGCGACCGCCCCGTACACCGCCCTGCGCGACCAGCTGACGGCGGCCAGCCACTGCTACGCGTACGACGACGAGGACCACCGCCGCCCGGCGACCGGCACGGTGGAGAGGGACGGCTCCGAGACCTTCTTCACCGGCGACGGCACCTCCGCCCTCCAGGTCTTCGCGCTGGACGCCGATCTGGCCACGGACGCGGGAGGCCAGCAGGGCATCGTCTTCCGCGGTGTCCCGGACGGTGCGACCGTGCTGGTCAACGTCTACGGAAGCACCCGCGACATCAATACGTACATGGGCTCGCTGCCCCAGTCCGGGCTCCGCGAGCGGCTGATGTGGAACTTCCCGGACGCCACCGCGATCGGGCTGAAGGGCACCGGCCAGTTCCAGGGCAGTGTGCTCATCGGGCAGCGGTCCAGCGTGGCGAACCTGACGATGAGCGGCACCAACGGCCGTTTCTACACCGCCGGTTCGCTGACCCACTCGTCGGAGGGCGAATCGGGCGGCCAGGAGATGCACGCCTACCCGTTCGACGGCCGTCTGCCGGGCTGCGGCGAGGAGCCGTCCCCGACCCCGACGCCCACGGACTCACCCACCCCGACTCCCACGGACACCGCCACTCCCACTCCCACCCCGACGGACACGCCGGGACCGTCACCGTCGGAGACGACCCCCGGCCCCGAGCCCACCCCCACCCACTCCCGGCCGCACCGGCCCCACCCGGGAGGCGAGCTCCCGAACACGGGTTCGCGCGGCGGTGAATGGGTGATCGGCGGGATCGCGGCAGCGCTCCTGGTCGCCGGATCGGCGGCCACGCTGATGGCCCGGAGGACGCGTCGGCGCGGCTAGTTTTGGCTCATGGCCGAACTGCTGCACCTCACCGAAGGCCCGCTGTGGGAGGCGGCCCGCGGGATCGGGACATACGAGATGTCCACCCGCGGCCGCACCCTGCACGAAGAGGGCTTCATCCACTGCTCGCTGTCCCACCAGCTCCCCGGTGTGGCCGAGATGCTGTACGGCGCCGGGAGCCGGGCCGGAGCCGGTGACCAGGACCTGGTGGTGCTCGTCATCGACACCGAGCGGCTCCCCGCGCCCGTGCGGTACGAGTCGGTCACACCCGGCGGCGAGGAATTCCCGCACATCTACGGACCGGTTCCGGTCGAAGCGGTCGTGGAGGTGCGCCCCTGGCAGCACAAGGAAGGCGACTCCGTATGACCCCCTCGGACGACACGCACGGACCCGAAGACCTCACGAGCGGCCCCCTCACCGCGGTCACCGGCGCGAGCGGCGCGCTCGGCGGCCGCGTCGCGAAGCGGCTGACCCGGGCCGGTGTTCCCGTCCGGCTGCTGGGCCGCGACCCGTCCCGGCTGCCCGAACTGCCCGGCGCCGACACCGCGCCCGCCGCGCCCTACGGCGACGGGGAGGCGATGCGCCGTGCGCTGGCCGGGGCGCACACCCTGTTCCTCGTCTCGGCGCACGAGAGCCCGGACCGGGTGCGTGAGCACATGACCGCGGTGGACGCGGCGACGGCGGCGGGCGTCGAACGGATCGTGTACGTCTCCTTCCTCGGCGCGGCACCCGACGCGACGTTCACCTTCGCCCGGGACCACTGGGAGACCGAGGCGCACATCCGCGTCTCCGGCGTCCGCCACACCTTCCTGCGCGACAGCTGGTACCTCGCCGGCATCCCGGCGATGACCGGCACCGATGGCGTGCTGCGCGGCCCGGCCGGGGACGGCCGGGTGGCGGCGGTGGCCCACGAGGACATCGCCGACGCCGCGACCGCGGTCCTGCTGCCCGCCGGCGGCCCCGAGGGCGACACCGCGCACGACGGCCAGACGTACGACCTGACCGGCCCCGAGGCGTTCACCCTCGCCGAAGCGGCCGGCGAACTGAGCCGGGCCACCGGGCGGACCATCACCTACGTGCCGGAGACGCGGGAGGAGGCCTACGCCTCAAGGTCCCGGTACGGCGCGCAGGACTGGGAGGTGGCCGGCTGGGTGACGTCGTACGAGGCCATCGCGGCGGGCGAGATGGCCGCCGTCTCGGACGCCGTGCCGCGGCTCACCGGCCGGCCCGCCAAGGACCTGGCCACCTACCTCATGGAGCACCCGGACAGCTACCGGCACCTCCTCGGAAGCTGATGCGTACGGAAACCCCCTGGGGCCCCTGGGACCCCATGTCCCTCGCCGAAGCCGTCCGCCTGCTCGCCCCGCTGCGCAGCCCGTGGTGGATCGCGGGCGGGTACGCGGTCGAACTGGCCGTCGGCCGCGCCTACCGCGAGCACGGTGACATCGATGTGCTCCTGCTGCGCCGCGACCAGCTCGCCGTCCAGCGGATGCTGCCGGGCTGGGAGTGGTGGGCCGCCGATCCGCCCGGCACGCTGCGGCCCTGGAACCCCGGCGAGATCCTGCCGGCGCAGGTCCACGACATCTGGTGCCGGCCGGGCCCGGCCGAGCCGTGGCGCGTCCAGTTCATGCTCGACGACGTGGCGGGCGACGACTGGGTGTTCCGGCGCGACCCCAGGATCAGGCTCGCGCTGGACCGGCTGGGCACGGTCTCCGCGGACGGCGTCCCCCATCTCGTGCCGCAGGTGCAGCTGCTGTACAAGTCCCGGTCCCGACGCCCCAAGGACGAGCAGGACTTCGGGGCCGTACTGCCCGTCCTCGGCGACGACCAGCGCGCCTGGCTGACCGAGACGATCACCCTGGCCGAGGGCGCGGACCACCCCTGGGCGGCCCGGCTGCGGACGGGCTGAGCTCAGCTCACGTACGTACCCGCCCTCGCGGCCGCCGCGGCGGCGTCGGCCGCGCGGTCGGCGGCCGCCGTGTCGAGCGGGTCGCCGCTGGCCAGCAGGCGGTAGTAGAGCGGCGCCGACACGGCACGGATCACCTCGTCCGGATCCGTGCCCGCGGGGAGCTCCCCGCGCTCGACGGCCTCGGTGACGCAGCCGGACCACTCCTTGATCCGGATCGCGTAGAAGCGGTGCAGGGCCCGAGCCGTGCGCTCGTCGCAGGCCGCCGCCGCGATCACGGAGCGGAACAGGGCGCCCTGGCGCGGGTCGGTGAGGGTCTTGAGCACGAGCCGGGCGTTGGCCCTGAGGTCCTCGGCCAGTGAGCCGGCCGCCGTGCGCGGGGACGACTGCTCGGCCATGTCGTCGAGCAGATCCGCGATCAGCCCGGTCGGGCTGGACCAGCGGCGGTAGACGGTCGTCTTGCCGACCTCCGCGCGGCGCGCGACATCGGCGAGATCGAGGCGGTCGAAGCCGTGCTCGGCCAGCGCGTCGCCTGCCGCGCGCAGGACGGCCTCCCGGACGCGGGCGGTGCGGCCGCCGGGCCGGACCGTTCCGGGTTCCACACCCTCAGCACCCTCAGACGTCATAACGGGTCTCCAGTTCCATTACTGCGCTCTCCTCTGCTACCGTCGCTCCATCTTAACGGAACTACAGAACCGTTAAAGCCTCCGTCCGAGGAAGGGCGACCATGTCCGCACCCAACCAGACCCCGTCACGCGCCACCGGAAGCGACCCGGCCGCCGGAAGCGACGGCCCGGCCACCCGCCGTGCCCCGGCCATCCGCAGTGCCCAGGTCACCACCGCTCCGCCGGTGACCGCACCCCGTATGACCGGCCGGCAGAAGGTCGTCCTCGCGCTCCTCCTCGGCGCCCAGTTCATGATCGCGGTGGACTTCTCGATCCTGAACGTCGCGCTGCCAGTCGTCGGCGAGGGGCTCGGCTTCGCCCTCCCGGACCTCCAGTGGATCGCCACCGCGTTCGCCCTGGCGGCGGCCGGGTTCACGCTCCTCTTCGGCCGCGTCGCGGACCTCGTGGGGCGCAAGCGCGTCTTCGTGGGCGGCATGGTCGTCCTCGGCCTCTCCTCGGCGCTGGGCGGCCTGGCGACCTCCCCCGAGGTGCTGCTCACCGCCCGCGTCCTCCAGGGCCTCGCCACCGCGGCCGTCACCCCGGCCGGACTCGCCCTGCTGACCACGGCGTTCAAGGAGGGCCCGCTGCGCGAACGCGCCCTGGGCCTCAACGGGGCCCTGATGTCCGCCGGGTTCACGGCGGGCGCGATCCTCGGCGGGATGCTCACCGATCTGCTCTCCTGGCGCTGGGCCTTCTTCGTCAACGTGCCCGTCGCCGCCCTCGTCGTCGCCCTGGCCCCGTCCGTCATCACCGACTCACGCCCGGCCGTACGGCCCCGGCTCGACGTGCCCGGAGCCGCGACCGTCACCGGTGGACTGCTGCTCCTGGTCTACGGACTCACGCAGGCCGGCGCGAGCGGCTGGACCACGCCCACCACCCTGGCCGCACTGCTCGCCGGTGCCGCGCTGCTCATCGGCTTCTGGTTCGTCGAGAAGCGGACCGCCGCGCCGCTCGTCCCCGTACACATCCTCAAGCGCCGCAGCGTCATCTGGGGCAACGCCACCGGCCTGATCGCCTTCGTCACCGAGACCTCGCTGGTCTTCCTGCTGACGCTCTACCTCCAGGAAGTGCTCGGCTACTCGCCCCTCGCCACCGGCCTCGCGTTCGGCGTCCTCGGCATCGGCACGGTCATCGGCGGCACCCTCGGAGGCCGTACGGTCGGCCGCTTCGGCAACCGGACGGCCATCGTCGCCGGCGGCATCGTCCAGGCCGCCGCCACCCTCTCCCTGGTCGCGCTCGGCACCTCCGGGGCGTGGATCTGGCTGCTGCTGGCGGCCACGTTCATCGGTGGCATCGGCAACATGCTGATGATCGTCGGCTTCATGGTCACCGCGACCTCCGGACTCCCCGACGAGGAACAGGGCCTGGCCACCGGCCTCGCCACCATGACGCAGCAGGTCGGCATCACGCTGGGCATCCCGGTGATGAGCGCCGTCGTCACCGCCCGGATGTCCGGCCTGGGCGCCAACGGCCCGCAGGCCGTGCTGTCGGGCGTCTCGCTCGCGATCCTGGTCAACTCCGCACTGGTCCTGGCCGGGACCCTGCTGGCGGGTGCCTTCCTGGGGCCCCGGCGCAAGGGGGCGGCGCGTGAGGCGTGAGGTGCAGCGTGCGCCGGGGCGGGGCACCGGTCCGGCGCACGCCGGAGGACGGCTCAGGCGTGCGTGTCGGTCGGGTACGTGGCCTCGTACGCCGCCCGGAAGAGGGCGGTGACGTCCTGGCCGCTGAGACCTTCGGCGTGCGCCTGGCGCATCCACTCCGACAGCGCGTTGCGCAAGGGGGACTCGGGTCCTGCCAGCGGCTGAACGAGGGAGCGGGTGATGAAGGTGCCGGCTCCCTGGCGGACCTCGGCCAGGCCCGCGCGCTCCAGCTCGCGGTAGGCCTTGAGCGTCGTGTTCGGGTTGACCTTGGTCGTCGCGGCGACCTGCGCGGCCGTGGGCAGCCGGTCGCCCTCCTCCAGCGCGCCCATCCGCAGCGCCTGTTCGACCTGGTGGACGATCTGAAGATACGTCGCGACTCCGCTGCGCCGGTCGATGCGGAAAACGACCACGGACTTCATCCCTTCCGCTCGATGCCGACACTTTACGTAGGACGGGGCCCCGTTCCCTAAAGGGGGCGCCGGGAGACCCGCCACAGGGTGAACGCCGTCAGCAGGGCCGTACCGGCGAGCAGGATGCCCGCGCCGGTCCACTGCATGGCCGCCATCTGGTCGTAGCCGAGGTACTCCATCACGTTGTTGACGATGCCCTTCTCCTTGAGGCACGCGGCCGTGGCCTTCTCGGTGGCCTCTGCGCAGGAGCCCCAGCCGTAGAGGTGTCCGTCGGCGCTGCCGACCCAGCGGTCCAGCTCGTACGACTCGGAGAGCCGGGCCGGGATGTCCTGGTCGAGGGGGTAGGAGACCATTCGGGACGCGGCCAGGTGCTCGCGGAGCTCGCCCCAGGCGACCTGTACGACGACGGAGAAGACGAAGGTCACCACCATGGAGGCCAGCAGGCGGCGCACCAGGACGCCGATGGTGATGCCCGCGGCGGTGAGGAAGACACAGAGCGCCGGCAGCATGGGGCCGGTGTTGTCGAAGACGCTGCCTTCCAGCCAGGGCGCATCGAACACCGAGCGGTAGGGCTTCCACCAGATGGTGAAGCACAGTGAGAGCACCGCCCCGGCCAGCAGAGCGACCGAGAGGCCCCAGGCGCACTTCGCGGCGAGCCAGCGCCCGCGCGTCACGGACTGGGTGGTGGCCAGCTGGGCGGTGCCGTTCTCCTGGTCGGCAGCGATCAGCGGGGCGCCCAGGAAGACGGCGAGGACGACCGGAATCGCGTTCAGCAGGGTGGAGAGATAGTCGTACTGCCGCCCCAGGGGCTGTTGTGGTGCTTCCTTCTCCGGCCAGCCCACCGCGTCGAGCGTCCGGGCCAGGTCGGCGCGCTGGTACAGGATCCAGGCGGAGGCGAGCACCACCAGGGCGAGGACGCCGAGCAGCGTGGCGCGGTGCTGGCGCACGAAGAGCCAGTTCAGCCCGCGCAGTATCCGGGGCCTGGACGATCGTCCGGTGCGGGGTTCGGTCAGCGTGGTGCTCATGCGGTCCTGGTCCCTTCGGCCTCTGTACGGGCGCCGGGTGTGTACAGCGCGGGTGCGTCCGGCGAGCGGAGATGGGCGAGCAGCACTTCTTCCAGGCTGGGTTCGGTGACCTGCCAGTCACCGCCCAGCGGGCCGTTCGGCCGCACCATCGCGTGGAACTGACGGCCCTGGATCCGGGCCTCGATCAGCGTGTGCGGAGCGAGCGCCGCGGGCAGTGCCCCCTCCTCGGTCACACCCGTGACCAGGGTGTGGGCCGGAACGAGCGCGTCGGCGTCACCTGCCATCCTGATCCGCCCTTCGGCGACGACCAGGAGGTAGTCGCACATGTCCTCCAGCTCGGTGAGCATGTGTGAGGACATCACCACGGTGGTGCCGCGCTCGACGGCCTCCGCCATCAGCAGCGTGCTCATCTCGTGGCGGGCCAGCGGGTCGAGATCCGACATCGGCTCGTCGAGCAGCAGCAGATCGGGCCGCTTGCCGAAGGCGAGCGCGAAGGCCACGCGGGTGCGCTGACCGCCGGAGAGCGTGCCGACCCGGGCGTGCATGGGCACGTTGCCCGAGCGGACGATCCGCTCGGCGGCCGCCATGTCCCAGCCGGGGTTGAGCTCGCTGCCCATGCGCAGCGTCTCCGCCACGGTGAACCGCTTGAACAGGGGCTTGTCCTGTCCGAGGAAGGCGAACCTGGGCATCACCGCGGGGTCGTTCACGGGTACGCCGAAGACGTGGAGTTCCCCCTCGGTCGGCTCCACCTGCCTGGTGGCCATGCCGAGCAGGGTGCTCTTGCCCGCACCGTTGGGTCCGACGAGACCGCAGATCCTTCCGGCCGGCAGCCGGAAGGAGCAGTCCCGCAGGGCCCAGCCGCGCCGGTACCGCTTGCTCAGGCCGCGGGCTTCCAGCGCCCACGCGCCCGAAGTCCCGCTCGGGGTGCTCGTGTGTGCCACGCGCCTCGCCTCGATTCCATTAGTCAACTAATGGAATCATGGTATCCTGGTCGAGTGAGTGTCA
Organism: Streptomyces sp. NPDC050423; assembly: GCF_040655445.1. Lineage (NCBI taxonomy): Bacteria > Bacillati > Actinomycetota > Actinomycetes > Kitasatosporales > Streptomycetaceae > Streptomyces > Streptomyces sp. NPDC050423. Next base: position 267,443 of record NZ_JBFAJY010000001.1, on the reverse strand, counting down.
AGCGGAGCGGCCTGAACGGCCTGTGAGCGAACGACAGAGAGGCCCGACCGCTCGAAGCGGTCGGGCCTCTCTGGTTCCTGCTCTGACCTGCTGTCCAGCCCGGGGCTGAACGGCGGGCCGATCAAGCCTTCTTGGTCTCCCAGAAGATCTTGTCGATCTCGGCGATCAGGTCGAGCGCCTTCTGGCCCGTCGCCGGGTCCGTGGAGCCCTTCGCGGCCGACAGCGCCTTGAGGGCGTCGTTGACCAGCTGGTGCAGCTCCGGGTACTTCTCGAAGTGCGGGGGCTTGAAGTAATCGCTCCACAGCACCGAGACGTGGTGCTTGGCGAGCTCGGCGCGCTGCTCCTTGATGACCACCGCGCGGGCCCGGAAGTGCGGGTCCTCGTTGGCCTGGTACTTCTCCTGGACGGCCTTGACGGACTCCGCCTCGATGCGGGCCTGGGCCGGGTCGTATACGCCGCAGGGGAGGTCGCAGTGGGCGCTGACCTTCACCTTGGGGGCAAACAGGCGGGAAAGCATGGGGCTGTCCTTCCTCGTGATCGTCTTCTCAGGTGGGACATTACTCCGTGAGAGGCGCGAAATAGTGGGTGCCCCCATGGGCTTAGGCCAAAAGTCCGGGGTGAGGATGGGCCCAGTGGCCGAATGTACGGAACGCTGCTGTGGACGGTGTACTGGACGGACGGGGAGGTGCCGGAGAGATGCGGGAGGTGCCGGAGATGCCGGAGCTGACCGATGAACAGCCCGGACGCGGGCTGGCGGCGCGGGTGCCGTTCCAGGTGGTGGAGGTGACGGGGCCCTCGATGGTGCCCACGCTCCACCACGGGGACTGGCTGCTCGTGCAGTACGGGGCGCCGGTGCGCGCCGGTGACGTGGTGATTCTGAGACATCCGTTCCAGCAGGATCTGCTGGTGGTCAAACGGGCCGTGGAGCGGCGGACCGGCGGCTGGTGGGTGCTCGGTGACAACCGGTTCGCGGGCGGCGACAGCACGGACTACGGGACCGTGCCCGAGGAGCTCGTGCTGGCCAGGGTCCGGGCGCGCTACCGGCCGCTGACGAAGGATCAGCGTTCGCTGCGAGGCGTGGCGGGCTGGGCGGTCTCCGCGCTGCGGCCGGTCTCGGCGGCGCGCTCGGTCTCCAGGCGCTTGCGGGCCCGGTAGGCGGCGACGTTGGCGCGGGTCGCGCAGCGGTCCGAGCAGTAGCGGCGGGAACGGTTGGTCGAGGTGTCGAGGTAGGCGTTGCGGCACGGCGCCGCCTCGCACAGGCCGAGCCGGTCCACGCCGTACGAGGTGAGGTGGAAGGCGAGGCCCATCGCCGCGGTCGCGGCGTAGCCCGCCGTGGCGTTGGACGGGTGGTCGGCCAGGTGCATGTGCCAGTCCGGCTTTCCGTCCGCGTCCCGGATGTCGTGGCCGGAGATCTGCGGGCTGACCGGGAACTCCAGCAGCAGCGAGTTGAGCAGGTCCACGGCCAGCGTCTCGTCCCCGCCGTCGGCCGCCTCGAAGACCGAGCGCAGCCGGGCCCGGACGGACCGGAAGCGGGTCACGTCGGCATCGGTCGCCCGGCGGGCGGCCTGCCCGTTGACGCCGAAGAGCTCGCGCACCGCGTCGACCGAGGTGAGGGCGTCCTTGTTGCGGGCCGGCTCCTCGGTGTTGACCAGGCGCACGGCGTAGTCCGAGTAATAGGCCAGTTCCACTTGTAGTCCTTACGGCGTCGGTCTAAAGTCGGTGCGACGATGATGTAATGGGCTTCCCTGGGTCCAGGGTATTACATAGGAGGCTTTCGAGTGACGGACGCAGCACGGGGTACCGACTGGCGGGCCTGGCAGGAGAGCTGGGACTGGCAGCAGGAGTGGTACATGCCCGACCGCGAGGAACGCTTCCGCGTGATGCTCGACATGGTCGAGGCCCTGGTGGGCCCCGAACCGCGGGTGCTCGACCTCGCGTGCGGTACGGGAAGTATTACGGACCGGCTGCTCCGGCGGTTCCCGAAGGCCACCAGCACCGGGGTCGACCTCGATCCCGCACTGCTCGCCATCGCCCGCGGCTCCTTCGCGGATGACGCGCGCGTCACCTTCGTGACCGCGGACCTCAAGGACCCCCGGTGGGCGGAGCGGCTGCCCCACGACTCGTACGACGCGGTCCTCACCGCCACGGCCCTGCACTGGCTGCACAGCGAGCCGCTCGCCGTTCTCTACGGGCAGCTCGGCGGCCTCGTCCGCGACGGCGGGGTCTTCATGAACGCCGACCACATGACCGACCCGGACACTCCCCGGATCAACGCGGCCGAACGCGCCCATCGGCACGCCGTCATGGACGGGGCCAAGGCCGACGGCGCCCTGGACTGGGCGGACTGGTGGGCGCTGGCCGCGAAGGACCCGGTACTCGCCGGGCCGACCGCCGAGCGGTTCAGGATCTACGGCGAGCACGCCGACGGCGACACGCCGTCCGTCCGGTGGCACGCGGACACCCTGCGCGCGGCCGGCTTCGGTGAGGCGCGCGCCGTGTGGGCCTCGCCCTCGGACAGCCTGGTGCTCGCGGTGAAGTAACGGCGGACGCGGCGGGAGGGCGGTACCGGCTCACCGAGCCGGTACCGCCCTCCCGCGGACACGGCCTACAGGACCTTGGAAAGGAACGACTTCGTCCGGTCGTGCTGCGGGTTGGTCAGCACGTCACGCGGGTGGCCCGACTCGACCACCACGCCGTCGTCCATGAAGACCAGCGCGTCCCCGACCTCACGGGCGAAGCCCATCTCGTGGGTCACGACGATCATCGTCATGCCGTCCTCGGCGAGACCGCGCATGACGTCCAGGACGTCGCCCACCAGCTCCGGGTCGAGCGCCGATGTGGGCTCGTCGAAGAGCATCAGCTTCGGCTCCATGGCCAGTGCGCGGGCGATGGCCACCCGCTGCTGCTGTCCGCCGGAGAGCTGCGAGGGGTAGCTGTCCGCCTTGTCGGACAGGCCGACCCGGTCCAGCAACCGGCTCGCCCGTGCGCGGGCGACGGTCTTGGACTCGCGCTTGACCTGGACCGGAGCCTCCATGACGTTCTCGATCGCCGTCATGTGGGGGAACAGGTTGAAGCGCTGGAAGACCATGCCGATGTCCCGGCGCTTCAGGGCGACTTCGCTGTCCTTGAGCTCGTAGAGCTTGTCGCCCTTCTGGCGGTAGCCCACCAGCTCGCCGTCGACGGACAGCCGGCCGGCGCTGATTTGCTCCAGGTGGTTGATGCACCGCAGGAAGGTCGACTTGCCGGAACCGGACGGGCCGATCAGACAGAAGACCTCACGCGGGGCGACCTCCAGGTCGATGCCCTTGAGGATGTGCGCGGCGCCGAAGGACTTGTGGACGCCCTCGGCCTTCACCATGGCGGTCATGCCATGCCTCCCTTCGGGCGGCCGAGTGACAGCAGGTTGGTCCGGATCTTCTGCAGCGGGGTGGGCGGCAGGCTGCGGCTGGAGCCCCGCGCGTAGTACCGCTCCAGGTAGTACTGCCCGACGCTCAGCACCGAGGTCATGATCAGGTACCAGGCCGCGGCGAGGAAGTACATCTCCACCGGGGCGCCGGACGCCTGCCCGATGTCCTGGGCGTACTTGAAGAGTTCGTAGAACTGCACCGCGGCCACCAGCGAGGTCGTCTTGAGCATGTTGATGACCTCGTTGCCCGTCGGCGGCACGATCACCCGCATGGCCTGCGGGATCACGACGCGTCGCAGGGTCTTGCCGTGGCTCATGCCCAGCGCGTGGGACGCCTCCGTCTGGCCCTCGTCGACCGAGAGCAGACCGGCCCGGCAGATCTCCGCCATGTACGCGGCCTCGTTGAGGCCGAGCCCGAGCAACGCCGTCAGCAGCGGCGTCATGAAGCTCGACCAGTAGTCCTTGTAGATCGGACCGAGGTTGATGTACTGGAAGACCAGGCCCAGGTTGAACCAGACGAACAGCTGGACCAGGACCGGCGTACCGCGGAAGAACCAGATGTAGGACCACGCGATCGACGAGGTCACCGGGTTCTTCGACAGGCGCATGACGGCCAGCAGGATGCCGCCGACCACGCCGATCACCATCGACAGGGAAGTCAGCAGCAGGGTCTGGCCGACCCCTTTGACGATGCGGTCGTCGAAGAAGTAGTCCGGGACCGCACCCCAGTTGATCCTGCCCTGGCTGAAGGCGTAGATGATCGCGACGAGTGCGGCGATGGCGACGACCGCCGAGACGTACCGGCCGTAGTGCCGGACCGGGATGGCCTTGATCGCCTCGGGTCCGGCCGCCGGGACGGGCGGTGCGGGCGGCTGGTCGGCCGGGCCCGGCTTGTCGGTGTCAATCACGGCTGATGCCTCTCAGTGCCGGGGTCCGGTCACGATCCGCCGTTCAGCTTGGCCTCGGTGACCGCTCCGGCCTCCACGCCCCACTTGGCGATGATCTTCTCGTACTCGCCGCTCTTGATGATCGCGTCCATGGCCGCCTTGACGGCCTTGGTGAGCTGGTCGTTGCCCTTGGCGACGGCGATGCCGTACGGGGCCGCCTCGACCTGGTCGCCGACGATCTGGAAGTCCTTGCCGCCGCCCGAGGTCTTCACCGCGTACGCGGCCACCGGGAAGTCGGAGGAGCCGGCGTCGGCCCCGCCGGAGCGCAGCCGGGTCTGTGCCTCCAGGTCGTTGTCGTACGGCTCGATGGCGATCTTCTTGCCGCCGGCGCACTTCTTGGACTCGGCCTTGGCCAGGTCGTGCGAGACCGTGTTGCGCTGGAGGGCGATCTTCTTGCCGCAGAGGTCGGACCAGGTCTTGATCCCCTGGTCGTCCCCCTTCTTGGTGTAGATCGAGACACCGGCGGTGAAGTAGTCGATGAAGTCGACGCCCTCGCCGACCTTCTTCTTGGTCTCGGGGTCGATGCCCTCCTGGCGGTCCTTCGTGTCGGTCATCGCCGACATGGCCAGGTCGTAGCGCTTGGAGCGCAGCCCCGTGACCAGCGTGTCGAAGGTGCCGTTCTCGAACTGGAACTCCACGCCCAGCACCTTGCCCAGCGCGGCGGCGAGGTCCGGGTCGATGCCGACCGTCTTGCCGGACTTGTCCTTGAACTCGACCGGCGGGTACGCGATGTCCGAGCCGACCTTGATGATGCCCTTGGACTTGATCTCCGCGGGGAGGAGATCGGCGGGGGAGTTGCCGGCCGTGGTCTTCGCCGTGTCCGAGCCGCTCTTGGTCTGGTCGCCACAGGCGGTCAGCAGCATGGTGCCGGCGACCGCGATGGCGCAGACCGCTGCAATCCGGGACTTCGCGGTCGTACGACGGTTCGTGCGTGCGGTCATGATCGGGTTCCTCCGGCAGATGAGGGTGGTGTTGCCAGGCGGTTTGGCACACGACGTCGGGTGTCGCCGCCATGTGCGATTACGGCATCTTGCCATTCGGACCAGCGCATTCAGGGGGCCGGTCATGTCAAAATCGGGTAACGGGCGATCCCCGATCCTCATGTGGCCGGTACACCGGGGCCGGACCATCTATGGGGTTTCTTTCCCACGACCGCAGAATCTGCGGCGCGTCTCGACCGGTGGACACCCATCTGCGCGTGGCTGACTTGTCCAGATATTCGGCTATGAGTCACGTCACCGAGTGGGTATGGACTCGTCCATGACCCGGTCCGTCCGGTATGAAAGACGTTTACACCCCTCATCCGGGGCTCAGGGCGCGTGTGCGGCGCGCCCGCGCGTACGTACCTCACCCCCTGCCGGGGCGGGCCAACCGCCCGGCGCAGGGCATGTACGCGGTGCCCGCCCACCCCTCCTCAACCAGGAGTGGCCACCCTCAAACGATGAAGACTTAAGGGGTCAACACCATGGCAGCGGAGATCGTCAATCCTCGCAGCGACAGCAGCACAGACAGCACGGGCAGCACGACGGACGAGCCGTTCGATCCGGCCTTCGCGCTCCACCGCGGCGGGAAGATGGCCGTGCAGGCCACCGTCCCGATCCGGGACAGGGACGACCTGTCCCTCGCGTACACGCCCGGGGTGGCGAAGGTGTGCAGCGCGATCGCCGAGAATCCGGAACTCGTCCACGACTACACCTGGAAGTCGCAGGTCGTCGCCGTCGTGACGGACGGCACCGCGGTGCTGGGGCTCGGCGACATCGGACCCGAGGCCTCCCTCCCCGTGATGGAGGGCAAGGCGATCCTGTTCAAGCAGTTCGGCGGCGTCGACGCGGTGCCGATCGCATTGGCGACCACCGACGCGGACGAGATCGTGGAAACCGTCGTCAGGCTCGCACCGTCCTTCGGCGGCGTGAACCTGGAGGACATCTCGGCCCCGCGCTGCTTCGAGATCGAGCGCAAGCTCCAGGAGCGGCTCGACATCCCGGTCTTCCACGACGACCAGCACGGCACCGCCGTGGTCACCCTCGCGGCTCTGCGCAACGCCGCGAAGCTGTCCGGGCGCAGCCTCGGCGAGCTGCGCGCCGTCATCTCGGGCGCCGGCGCGGCCGGGGTGGCCATCGCCAAGTTCCTGCTGGCGGCGGGGCTGGGCGATGTCGCGGTCGCCGACCGCAAGGGCATCGTCAGCCGGGACCGCGAGGACCTGACGGACGTCAAGCGGGAGCTGGCCGAGCTCACGAACAAGGCGGGCATCTCCGGGCCGCTGGACACCGCGCTGGCCGGCGCCGACGTCTTCATCGGCGTCTCGGGCGGTACGGTCCCGGAGCCGGCCGTCGCCTCGATGGCGCCCGGTGCGTTCGTCTTCGCCATGGCGAACCCGAACCCCGAGGTGCACCCCGACGTCGCGCACAAGTACGCGGCCGTCGTGGCGACCGGGCGGTCGGACTACCCGAACCAGATCAACAACGTGCTGGCGTTCCCCGGAATCTTCGCGGGCGCGCTCCAGGTGCGGGCGTCCCGGATCACCGAGGGCATGAAGCTCGCCGCGGCGAACGCGCTGGCGGACGTGGTGGGCGACGAGCTGGCCGCGGACTACGTGATCCCGTCGCCGTTCGACGAGCGGGTGGCCCCGGCGGTCACCGCGGCCGTCGCGGCGGCGGCGCGGGCGGAGGGCGTGGCCCGGCGCTGAGTGCGGTGAGGCGGGGGTTCGGGGCGGCGTCTCTTCGGGGGCGCCGCCCCGAACCCCCGCTCCTCGATCGCCGGAGGGGCTGGATTTCGCGCGGTGCGCGTCACACGCGTGGCCGGTTACGCCGGACCGCCGCCCCGCCTATCGTCGGCCCCATGTTCGCCGCCTACGCATCCCGCCTCGACCGCGACCACCCCCTCAACGGCCTTGAGCTGGGCGAACGCCCGGCTCCCGGCACACGTCCCGGATGGACCACCGTCAACGTCCGGGCCGCCTCCCTCAACCACCACGACCTCTGGTCGCTCCGCGGTGTCGGCCTCGCCGAGGACAAGCTGCCGATGATCCTCGGCTGCGACGCCGCCGGGACCGACCAGGACGGCAACGAGGTCGTCCTGCACTCCGTCATCGGCCAGACCGGACACGGGGTCGGCCCGGACGAGCCCCGCTCCATCCTCACCGAGCGCCATCAGGGCACCTTCGCCGAACAGGTCACCGTCCCCAGCTGGAACGTACTGCCCAAACCGAAGGAGCTCACCTTCGAGCAGGCGGCCTGCCTGCCCACCGCCTGGCTGACCGCCTACCGCATGCTCTTCACCAACGCCGGGGTGCGGCCCGGCGACTCCGTGCTCGTCCAGGGCGCCGGCGGCGGGGTCGCGACCGCCGCGATCGTCCTCGGCCGGGCCGCCGGACTGCGGGTCTACGCCACCAGCCGGGATGAGGCGAGGCGCGAGCGGGCCGTCGGACTCGGAGCCGTCGAGGCGTACGAGCCCGGCGCACGGCTGCCCCACCGGGTCGACGCCGTCATCGAGACGGTCGGCGCCGCCACCTGGTCGCACTCCGTCAAGTCCCTGCGCCCCGGCGGCACGCTGGTCATCTCGGGTGCCACGAGCGGGGACCGCCCCTCGCACGCCGAGCTGACCCGGATCTTCTTCCTGGAGCTGAGGATCATCGGCTCCACCATGGGGTCCAAGGACGAGCTGGAGGATCTGCTGGCGTTCTGCGCGACCACCGGGGTGCGCCCCGTCATCGACGAGGTGCTGCCGCTGGACCGGGCTCGTGAGGGCTTCGAACGGCTGGCTTCGGGCGACCAGTTCGGGAAGATCGTGCTGACTGTCAACCAGGGTTGACGCTTGATGGGTGTCAACGTAAGTTGACATCCATGACCGAAGCAACGGATCTCGCCGCTCGCGCCGGCGACCACGACCCCCGAGTGGGGCTGCGGTCGGTTGCCGCGCTGCGAAAGCTGCTGGAACAGCTCGAAGCCGTACAAGTCAGAAGCGCCCGGGTTCAGGGCTGGTCGTGGCAGGAGATCGCGGCCGAACTGGGCGTCAGCCGGCAGGCCGTGCACAAGAAGTACGGGAGGCATTGATGTTCGAGCGATTCACCAAGGGCGCCCGCGCCACCGTGACCGGAGCGGCGGGCCATGCCGAACGGGCCGACGCCGGTGCGGTCAGCGAGGAGCACCTGCTGCTCGCACTGCTGGACCAGGAGGGCAGCCGGGCGTCGTTCGCCACGGCGGCGCTCGGTCTCGCGGACCGCAAGGCGTCGCTCGCGGCCGCGCTGGCCGACGCCCGCAGGCGCGGCGGCATGACCAGGGCCGACGCCGACGCGCTCGCCGGCATCGGCATCGACCTCACCGCGATCGTCGACCGCATCGAGGATGCGCACGGCGAGGGTGCGCTGGACGGCGGGCGCAGGGCCCGGCGCCGGTGGTCGGGCCACCGCATGTTCACCCGGGAGGCCGAGGGGATCCTGGCGAAGTCCCTGCGGATCGCGCTGGGCCGGGGTGACCGGTTCATCGGCGAGGAACACCTTCTGCTGGCTCTCACCGCCAACCCCGGCGTCGTCGCCGACGTCCTGGCCGAGCACGGCGCGACGTACGAGACGGTCAGCCGCGCGCTGTACGGGGACGGCGGCGCGCAGCAGGACCGGAAGGCGGGCTGAACGCCGGGCGGCCCGGGGGTTCCCCGGGCCGCCCGGCGCCACGTCCGGAACGCCCCCTACGTCGCGCTGCCGTCGGTGTCCTGTCGCAGCAGCGCCCCGATGTGGGCCGCCGCCGTCGACAGGTGCCGGCGGGCCTCCGACAGCTGGTCCTCCGTGACGCCCCGGTCCCGGGCCGCGTCGCGGATGTCGTCGCGGAAGCGGTCCAGCAGGCGGTCCAGATCGCGGGCCGGGTCACCCGTGCCGCCCGCGTCCTTGCCCCACTCGGGGTCGGCGGCGGGTTGCGGCTTGACGTACGGGGGCCGGCCGCCGGTACGGGCGAAGCCGCCCAGCTGGCCGGTGATCTCCGCCAGCCCTTCCCGTACGCCCGCGGGCCAGTCGCCGCGGGCGAAGTGCTCCTGGACCTGGCGGGCGGCGTTCTGCATCTGCTCGCGCGCGCGGTCCTGGGCCTCCTTGGCCTGGCGGCGGGCCTGCTGGGCGTCCTCGCGGGCGCGGCGGGACTCGTCCTTCGCGCGGCGGGCCTGCTCCTTCCACTCCTGCTTGGCCTTGCGCAGCTCCTCCTTCGCGGTGCGCCACGTCTCCTTGTCCCCGAAGTCGCCGAGGTCCCCGAAGCCGCCGAAGGGCGACTCCTTGCCTCCCTTGGCGCTCTCCTCGGCGCCGGAGCGGGTGGTGCCGTGGCGGGACTCGTCCGCCGCGGCGCGCATCTCGCTGCGCAGCTTGCCCGCGGCCCCGCGGACGTCGTCGCGGATCTCGGCGGCCAGTTCGGAGACCGAATCGCGGATCTCCAGCTCCAGATCGGCCAGCTCGCCGGTGCGGCCCGCGAGTTCGGCGCGGCCGGCGTCGGTGATGGAGTAGACCTTGCGGCCGCCCTCGGTGGCGTGGGTGACCAGGCCCTCGGCCTCCAGCTTGGCCAGCCGCGGATAGACCGTGCCGGCCGAGGGCGCGTACAGCCCCTGGAATCGCTCCTCCAGCAGCCGGATCACCTCGTAGCCGTGGCGGGGCGCCTCGTCGAGCAGCTTCAGCAGGTAGAGGCGCAGGCGGCCATGGGCGAATACGGGGGGCATGTCAGAGCACCTTTCCGGTCGGCTCGGCTTCGTGCGCGTCGTCCTCGGCCGGTGGGCGGCGGAGCAGGGCGATCGACCCCGAGACCGTTGTCGCCTTCAGTGTCCCGGTCCCGGAGCCGAGCGTGCCGGTGATCCGCTTCGCCCCCCACTGGCCGTTGACCCGCAGGTCCTCGAAGCCGTTGGAGACGGAGCCGCTCGCGGTGTTCGCCTCCACCTTCGCGTCCGCCGGGTGCGGCAGCCGGATGGCGACCTCGCCGGAGACGGTGGTGAGCCGGATGTCGGTGGGCTTCCCGGTCGGGTCCAGGTCGAGCACCATGTTGCCGCTGACCGATTCGGCCCGTACGGACACACCGGCGCCCTCGATGACCGTCAGATCGCCCGAGACCGAGTGGAAGTGCAGGTCGCCGGTGACCGCCTGGGCCTCCAGGTTGCCGGACACGGTCTCCGCGCCGACCGGCCCGGCGAGTCCGACGAGGGTGGTGTCGCCGGTGACGCCGCGCACGTCCGTACGGCCGCGGATTCCGGAGACGAAGGCCCCGGCGCCGACCACGCCCACCTCCACGGCCGATCCGGCCGGAACCGCGAGGGAGACGGCCGCGTGGCGGTGCCAGCCCTTGCGGTCGAACCACTTGAGGAGACCCTGCCAGGACAGGTCCTCGTAGGTGACGGTGAGGACGCCGTCCTGCTGGGTCACGATCAGCGGCGGTCCCTCGATGCCGGTGACCTCCAGCCTGGCGGTCGGTTCCTCGGTGCCGACGACGTTGACCGTGCCGTTGACGATGCGCACGCTGAGCGCCGTCACGGGTTCGTCGAAGGTGAGCTTCTGAGGCTCGGCGATGGCCCACGTCGACACAGGCATGGATCTGACCTCCTGGGGAGCGCGGATGACGCAACATATCGCGTCTCTTGCAGAACACGATATATCGCGGTTGAGGGAAGTCAAGGCGGGTTGCGGTGGACGGTGGGGTGAGGTTGATGGGGCAAATCGCCTTAAGCGGTGATGAATGGTGCGAAATTGTCTTACGGTGTGAGACATGGACGCGACATCACCTGTGGGCGCACTGCTGCTGTGCCGGGCCGAACCCGAGACCGTGCGGCCGGTCGCCCACCTGCTGCGCGAACGGATGCTGCTCGCACCCGCCGGAGACGGGTGGAGCGTCCTCGTACCCGAGGGAACGCCCTGGCAGGGCGGACGCCCGCAGGACCGGCGGGAACCGGAGGCGGGGGAGGCGGCCGAGCCCGTCGACCGGGTGCTGGGCGGCTGGGCCACCGCACTCGCGGTCGGCTCCACCTGGCCGGTCCTCGCGCTCTGGTGGGACGGCGACCGGGCCGGGTACACCCTGGCCGCGGGCTTCCGCCGGCCGGTCGGCTACGTCTGGCTCGCCGACGGGACCCCGGCGGGTGAGGACGAGGCGATGCGTACGTTCGCCGAGCGGCTCGGCCTCGATCCCGTACTGGACGTCCAGGCGCTCGAAGCCCTGACCCGCCCCGATCCGGAGGCGGACGCCCGCGCCCGGCTGCGCGGGCTGCTCGCCGTCCTCACCCGTATCGGGCTGACGCTCCCGGCCGGCCTCGACCCCGGCGCGTCCTCAGCCGCGCTGACCGCCGGAGCCGGTGCGGGCCCCGCGGTCGAACGGATCGCGTGGACCGGCTGGCGCGACGCGGTCAGGGTGGAACTCGAAGCAGTCGAGAACAGCCGTGTCGGGCCCTGGATGCGCGGGCCCAGGGCCCGCGCCCTGGCAGGCGCCCAGCTGGCCGCGGGACTCCCGCTCGCCCTCTGGGGAGCCGGCCGGCGCAGCGGCGGGTGGGTCTTCGCCGGGGCGCTGCTGATGGTGCACGGCGCGCTCGGTCTCGCGTACGACCGGATCCGGGACGACGGGCCGGACGAGGCGGGCGGCGGGCCCGCCTGACAGGCCGGCGGGGGCGGAGGCGGCCGGGTGGTGACTACTCGTCCTCGTCCTCGTCCAGCCGGGCCAGCCAGGTGGCGAGGCGCTCGACCGGCACCTCGAAGTCGGGATTCAGATCGACGAACGTACGCAGCTGCTCGGCGAGCCACTCGAAGGTGACCTCCTCCTCGCCCCGTCGCTTCTCCAGCTCCTCGATACCGCGGTCGGTGAAGTACATGCCGGGAAGTTTAATGCCTGGTGACGACCCGCGAAGGCCGCGGGACCCGGTCCTCGGACGCCGTGGGATCCGGTCCGCACCGGCCGTGCGGGGGGCCGGCGAACCGATCCGCCACGCCCCCGCGTCCTGGTCCATGTGCCTCGCATCGGCCGACTACGGCCGTTAACCTGCGGGTAGTTGGGGAACGGGGGGTGTCATGGGTGACAGCGCGGCGCGTATCACGCGCATTGAGATGCCGGACGGCACGCCGGTCTGGGCCCGGATCTCGGGAGCCGAGGAGCTGGACCTTCCGGCGCCCGGTGCCGGTCCGACGTACACGGACACCGGGTTCGGTGACATCGCCGACCAGGTGCAGGCCCGGGTCGAGAGCCTGCAGGGCGTGGTGACCAGTGTCGCGCGCTCGCTCGCCGTGCCGCTGCGCGCCGTGCGGCCGGACGAGGTCAGCGTCGAGTTCGGGATCGAGCTCACCGCCAAGTCCGGCAGGATCGTCGGGCTTCTCGCGGACGGCGAGGCCAAGGGAGCCATCAAGGTCACACTCACCTGGAACGGCGGCGGACCACCCGTCGATCCACCCCCGCCGGCCCCCGCACCCGTGCCCGCGCAGGCCCCCGGGCCTCCGGTGCCGCCCGCGTTCGTGCCACCCGTTCCGTTCGCGCCCCCCGGAGCCCAGCCCACCGCACCGGAGCCCGCGCCCCCCGGCCCGCCCGCCGGTGCACCCCCCGGCGCCCCGGCGCATCCCGGCGGGGCGGACGACACCGACGGCGGCGGGACATGAGCCCGGAGGGCGACGGGGGCGCAGAGGGGGGCCCGGGACAGCCGCAGGCTGCACTCATGGGCCTCGTCCACGACGCCACCGTGCGCATCCATCGTCCGGGGTCCGGGTATGCCCATGACGGACCCGGCGGGGACTTCCTGGGGAGCGGCTTCTTCATCGCCCCGAGCTGGATCCTCACGTGTGCGCATGTGGCGATGCGGGGGGAGGGGGGCGGGGTGAACGTGTGGTTCAAGGAGGACCGCTACAGCACCGAGCTGACCGAGGTGCCGGGCAAGGTCGTCGCCGCGATGCCCGGCGCCCGTCCGCGGGGAGCCGCCGGCTGGCCGGCCCCCGACCTCGCGCTCATCAAGCTCCAGCGGCCCGTCGAGCACACCTGTGTGTACGTCACCGAGCGCTCGGAGGCCATGCTCCGCAGCCGGGAGATCCACTGCGTGGGCTGGGCGCCCTCGCAGGGCGGGGGGCTGCTGAAGCGCAGCGGCGTCTGTGTGGTGAAAGGGGCCTACGGCGCGTCGGACGACGCCGAACAGGTCGTCCGGCTCGACGGGGACTGGCTGGAGCCCGGCATGTCCGGCGGTCCCGTGGTGGACCTCGCCCGGGGGGAGGTGGTCGGGGTGATCAAGTCGCGGCTCGACAACCACCAGGGCGGCACGGCTGTGGGGATCGAGCGGCTGCGCACCCTGAAGGTGCCGTCCGAGCCCGTCGAGACCGAGGGCGACGACACCTACCAGTCCGTCTTCCACGCCCACGACCGCTACCACGCGGACCGGCACAACAGCCCGGCCAGCACCGAGCGGACCTGGGCCGACGTACAGAGCGAGCTGGCGGCCCCGCCCGGTGGCGTCCTCGGCCCCAAGCGGCGGGCGGATTTGCTGGGGCGGCTCGCCGAGTTCCCGCCCCCGGTCAGCACCCGCGGCCTGCTCCTCCTCCTCGACGCCCTGCCCGGCGTCCACTCCCGTGACCACCGCCCGGCCCCGCGCGGCTGGCGGGACGGTCTGGGGGCGCTGTACGACACCCGCGCCCGCGACCACGACGCCCCGCTCGAACTGGTCCTGCGCTACTGCATGGGCGTGCTCGCCGCCGACCGGCCCTTCGACGTGCCGTCCACCGGGACCGCGGCCAAGTCGCTGTGGGAGTGGGTGAAGCGGATCGCGGAGGAGGAGCTGTCCCGGGACTTCCGCCGGCAGCTCGCCATGGAGTGGGCGGCCGTCCGGCTGCGCCTGGAGGAGAACCGCCGCCGGGCCGTCGCACCGCTGAGCGAACCCGTCCGCTACGGCGAGCGCGCCTGCGTCCTGCTGGAACTCGAACCCCAGGGCTGGGCCCGGGACCGCTACGACTGGCGGATCGGGGTCGCCCGCCACACCGGCGAGATGCTGCCCGTCGACGAGGACAGCCAGGGCACCGCGCTCGACACCCTGCCGGACCGGCTCGCCGCCGCACTGACCGAGGCGTTCCGGCAGTGCGACGAGCCGGGCAGCCCCGCCCTGCTCCAGGTCTCCGTCACCCCCGCGCTGTTCGGCCTCGAGGTCGACCGCTGGGAGCTCCCCTCGGACGGGCTGCCGCTCGGCGTCGTACGGCCGGTGGTCCTGCGCAGCTCCTACCGCGGGCCCGACGACGAGCGGCTGGCACGCTGGAACGCCACGCAGGACGGGATGCGGGCCGAAGTCGTCGACTGCGAGAACGAATTGCGGGTACGAGTACCCGAGGTCGCCCAGCTGCGCACCCTGGCCCGTGAGAGCGTGCCGGTGCTCTGCCGTTACGGCAACCCGGACTCCGGGATCACGGCCGGGGCGGTGCGGGTGCTCGACACCGGCTTCGCAGTGGCCCTGCTGCAACGGCGGCCGACGGAGACCGACACGGTCTGCCGGGAATTCCACCGGCGGGTGGCCGAGGCCGTCTTTGACGCCCGCACCCGTGACGGACTTCCGCTGAAGCTGCACGAGCTGAGAAAAGGAGTGAGCGCGGAACGTACGGAGACGTACTGGTCCGACGGGGTCGCCCTGTTCTACGACGATCCACACCACCCGCTGCCCGGCTCGGGCGAGTTCCTGGAGGCGCCGTGACGAGCCGCGCCCGTCATCATCCGGAGGACCGTGCCGGCCCGCCCCTTACGGGGGGTACGCCGGATCGCTACGGTAAGGCACGTTCGACAGCTGCTGTCCCTGGCGGACGAGTGACAACGAGGACCACGCTATGAGTGAACCCAGCGAGTGGCTCATCTACCGCGGCATCGGCGAACCGCACGACGGCGTCCCGCAGTTGCCGCCCCCGCCGCCCTGGCGTGACTTCTCGGGCGGTCGCGGCTCCCCGGCGGACGGCGACGACTCCGCCGACCGCCGGCTCGGCATCCCGGGGCGCATCGCCGAGGAGCACCGGCCGGGCGCCGAGGAACTCGAAATGATCAACGCCGCGCTGTACCTGCGGCGTCCGCTGCTGGTCACCGGCGACCCGGGGGCCGGAAAGAGCACCCTGGCCCACTCCGTCGCCCGCGAACTCGAGTTCGGCAAGGTGCTGCGCTGGCCCATCGTCAGCCGCTCCTCGCTGCTGGACGGCCTCTACCACTACGACGCGATCGCCCGGCTCCAGGACGTACAGATCGCCTCGCACGCCGCCGCGGACGGCGGTGGCGGCGCCGACTCGGCCCAGAACGTGGGGAGTTACATCAGGCTGGGCCCGCTGGGCACCGCGCTGCTGCCCTCGGACCGGCCCCGGGTGCTGCTCATCGACGAGCTCGACAAGAGCGATATCGACCTGCCGAACGATCTGCTCAACGTGCTGGAGGAGGGCGAGTTCGCCATTCCCGAGCTGGAACGGATCGTGGACCGGCTGCCCGACGGCGAGGCGGACGTGCTGGACCACGACGGCAACAAGGTGCGGATCAAGGGCGGCCGGGTGCAGTGCCGGGCGTTCCCGTTCGTCGTCCTCACCAGTAACGGGGAGCGGGACTTCCCGGCCCCCCTGATGCGCCGCTGCATCCACCTGGAACTCGACCGCCCCGACCACAAGCGGCTGGCCGCCTTCGTCAAGGCGCACCTGGGCGAGGAAGCGGCCCGCTCCAGCGAGGACCTCATCACCCGCTTCCTGGAGCGATCGCGCAGCGAACTGCTGGCCACCGACCAGCTGTTGAACGCCATCTACCTCACCCACGCCGCTGCGCCGGCCGGCCGCGACCGGCTGGCCGAACTGCTCATCCAGCGGCTCGACCGGCCGAGGTGAGGTACTGATGCCCGGGGCGGACGACGCCTCTGTGCCGCCCGGTGGGCCCGATGCCCCGGAGCCGTACGACGGAGAGCCGCTGCAGACGCTCGTCGCACGGCTGCGCGGGGCCGGGCTCGACCCCGATGTCGAGCAGCTCTGCGACGCCCTCTGGCTGGCCGGGTGGACCGGCGCGTCCGGCGCCCCGGAGGAGGACGAGTCCGGGGTGACGCCCCCGGATGGCCGGCTGCCCGGGGAGCAAGCGGGTCCGGGCCCCGTGGACCGGGCGGGCGGGGACGGCGGCCGCGTCGCGGACACCGGCCGCCCCGGTGCGGACCGCGAGCCGGGCGACGGGTCGATCGGCGACGGGCTGATCGCCCTCCACCCCGTCCCGAGCCCCGCGCGGGCCGGCGGCGAGCGGGACGAGGGCGACCTCCGGACCCGCCGGCGGTCCGGCACGGAGCCCCGCACCACCGAACTCGCGCTCGGGGTGCCGGCCGCCCCCGTCCTGCCCGCACCCCTCGAACTCACCCGCGCCCTGCGCCCGTTGCAGCGGTATCGCCCGGTCTCCGCCCCGCTGCGCCGCGTCCTGGACGAGGCGGCGACCGCGGACCTCAGCGCCCGCGCGGGCGGCATGATCATGCCGGTGTTCCGTGGAGTCGGCCGGGGCGACGCGATCCTCCAGTGCGTCATGGACGCCTCGTCCTCCATGCTGGTGTGGGACCGGATGTTCGGGGAACTCCAGCAGATCTTCAGCCAGTTGGGCGCCTTCCGGGATGTGCAGGTGCGCTATCTGCACCAGGGACCGGACGGCGACTGCACCGTCAGCCGCAGCTCCGACCCCGCTGCCGCCCCGCTGCACTCGGCGGACCGGCTCAGCGATCCGACCGGGCGCCGGGTCACCGTGGTGATCAGCGACTGCGCCGGGCCGCTCTGGCACAGCGGGCGCGCCCACCGGCTGCTGCACCAGCTCGCCCGGCAGGCCCCGGTCGCCGTGTTGCAGCCGCTGCCGCAGCGCATGTGGAACCGCACCCGGCTGCCGGTCACCTTCGGTTCGCTGTCCCGGGGCGACGGCCTCGCCGGCGCCACCCTGCTGAAGGTCACCGAGGACGCCGGCACCGGCCCCGCGGTGCACCCCGGCGCCCTGGCGGTCCCGGTCCTCCCGCCGGTGCCGGACGCGCTGGCGGCCTGGGCCAGGCTGCTCTCCGGTACCGGGGCGGCACGGATCTCCGGAGCGGTCGGCTGGGTGCGGGCCGACCAGCCCGCGGCCGCCGCCCAGCGCTCCGGCGCCGCCCTGTCCTCGCTCCAGCTGGTCAGCCGCTTCCGTTCGGCCGGCTCACCGGCCGCCGGACAGCTGGCCGTCTATCTCGCGGCAGCGCCCCTCTACCTGCCGGTGATGCAGCTGGTGCAGCGCACCATGCTGCCCCAGTCGGGCCCGTCCGAACTCGCCGAGGTGCTCCTGAGCGGCCTGCTCTCGCGCGCGGACGGCGCGGGCGGCGGCCGCGGACAGTGGTACCGCTTCGAGCCCGGCGTCCAGGAGGCGCTGCTCGGTCCGCTGGGCCGGGACGAGGCTCTGCTCGTACTCAAGCACTGCTCGCAGTACATAGAGACGCGGTTCGGCAAGGGCGGGCCCAACTTCCCCGCTCTGGCCTTCGCCCAGCTCGGCGACGGAGAAGCGGTCGATTCCCCGTATGCCACCGGGCACGTCACCGCGGGCGCCGGGTACGAGGAGGGCGACGACGGCGAGGAGAACGAGGACAGCGAGGAGAACGAGGCGGACGGGGGGAGCGAGAGGCCCGGCGGCCCCCGCGTTCCCCATGCCTTCGCCGAGGTCGCGGCCCGCGTACTGGAGCGATTCATGCCCGTACCCTCCAGATTCGTGATCCCGCCCAGGGCTCCCGCCCCCGGGCCGCCGGCCCCCGGTACCACCTCCGCCGTGGAACGCGCCCGCGAGCTGGTGCGGCAGTTCGAGGCGGACAAGATGGTGCAGCGCCTGATCGACGCTGTACAGCTCCTGCGGGGAGCCGCCGAGAACGGCCCCCGGCAGGCCGTGGACCCCGGACTCTGGGCGGAGTACGCGCGCTGCGTCCTGCGGCTCTGGGAGGTGCAGGGCGGCGCCGAACTGCTCCGCGAGGCCGAGCACGCCGCCGAGCGGGCAGCCGCGGTTCCCGGTGCGGTACGCGAACGCGCCGTGCTGGCCAAGGTGCTGCACGCGGCGGCCGACGACCGGCGGCGGCGTGGCGACCGGCGCGGCGCCCTGGAGCTGCTGCGGCGCGCCGACCGCGAGTACACCGCCGCCTGCGCGGCCCCCGGCCTCGCGCCGGCCGAGGCACTGCGGCTCACCCTGGAGCGGGTGCGGGCCCTGGAGGCGCAGTGGCGGCTCGACGGTGACAGCGCCCTGTTGCAGAGCGCCTGCGGGATGCTGGAGGCGTTCGCCGACTCCTGGCCCGACCAGGAGAACCGGCCCGCCGCCCTCCCGCTCCAGCACGGCCGGACCCTGCTGAAACTGTCCGGCGCCACCGAGGACACCGAACGGTCCAGGGAGTTCGCCCGCCAGGCGGCCCGCTCGCTGCGCACGGCCTTCGCCCAGGGCGGCCGGCACACCATGGGCACCGAGGTCCGCATCGTGCTGGACCTGGTGGACGCGCTGCTGGCCTCCGGCGAGGAGCCGGACGAGGCCGCGGCCCTGACCGGCCAGGCGCTGGAGACCGTACGGGAGCAGCGGCAGCGCGCCCAACTGCAGACCAGGGCCGGGCGGGTCCGGGCCGCCCGCTACGAGCACACCGGCGATCCGGACGAACTCGTGGCGGCCGCCGACTGGTTCGCCCGAGCGGCCCGCGGAATCCCCCGGGACTCCCGGGCCCACACCGACCTGCTCGCCGAATGGGGCGGCACGCTGCTGCGCCGCGCCGAACTGCCGGACGGCGGCCCGCACATCGGTGCGGCGGTGCGCGTGCTGCGCGACTGCCGGACCGAGACGCCGTCCGGCGGGGCGCAGCAGTCCGAGCGGCTGCTGATGCTCGGCCGGGCCCTGATGCTGCGGCACCGGGCGGCCGCGGACCGGGTCGATCTCCGGGAGGCCGAGTACCTCTTCGGGCTGGCGGCACAGGAGGCCGTGGCCCCGCTGACCGCGGCGCGCTGCTGGCTGGAGCTGGGCAGGGCCCAGCTGGAGGCCGCCGACGTACTGCTCCGGCCGGCCCGGCGCGACGAGGCGGCGGAGGCCTTCCGCTCGGCCGCCGCCTCCGCCGCGACGGCGGAAGCGGAGCTGGAGAGTCCGCAACAGATCCGGGAGGCCGTGGAGTTGGGTGCTACAGCCAACCACTGGCGGGGTATGACGTATGAGAGAGCGGGGCGCCCCCGGGCCGCGCGAGAGGCGTACCGGGCGGCCCGCCTGGAGTGGCGCAAGCTGCCGGACGGCGGCGGGGCGGCGGGCGAGTGGAGCGCCGAACGGCTGGCCGGTCTTGAGCGCTGAGTGCTCGACGACGAGCACCCGGAGCGGCGGCGCGTCCGGACCGGGCAGGGGCACGACCGGCGCGTGACCGGCGCCGGCCGACGGCGCGGGCAGCAGGACGGAGCGAGTCAGGGACGCGGGACCGGCGGTGTGCGCTCAATGGCGAGCGCGGCGCGGCGGGCCCGGTGCTGAGTACGGGGAGGCGTGATGAACGAGTCGACACGTAACAACGGGGCGGGCGTGCCCGGCGGCACGGGCGGTGGTGCGTCCGGAGCCGCGGACGCGCTGCCGGATCTGCTGGGTCTCGATCTGGAGACCCTGCGGACCCTGCACCACCCGGTCCTCGCGGAGGTGGTCGCGGATCTGCGTGGCCGGGCCGAACAGCCGCAGGAGATGCTCTGGGGATTCACCAGCGCCTTCTGAGGCGGACGGTCCCGCAGTACCGCCGCCCGGACCGGGACCCGGCGGACGGTTTCGGCCCGGGGCGAGTCCGATCAGGAAATCATCGTCCGGGACGTGTCTGCCCGCGCCGGGTGCCGGGGATACTCACCCCGGGCCGGTACCGGTAACCGTCCCGGCAGACGTACAGCACGGGGGTGCCGGAGTGGTCCGACGGGCGACGCCGCAGGGGGAGCGGCCCACGGAGCGGTGTGCGGAAGGGAGCGGCGAGCCGCCGCGCGCGGACGGAGTCCCGCGCCCGGCCGCCTCGCCGGACCGCGGCGGCGCGGGCTCGCCCGCACCCGTACCGTTCGGGCAGTTCATAGTGAAGGTGCACGGCCGCTGCAACCTGGCCTGCCGGTACTGCTACCTGTACGAGGGCCCCGACCGCACCTGGCGGGACCGGCCTGCCGCTGCCGCGCCCGCCGTCCTGGAGCGCACCGCGGACCGGATCGCGGAGCACGCCGCCGCCCACCGGCTGCGGCACGTCGCCCTGGTGCTGCACGGCGGCGAACCCCTGCTCGCGGGCCCGGACCGGCTGGCCGCCCTGGCCGACCGGGTACGGGAGCGGGTGAACGGCGGCTGCACCGTCCACGCGACCGTGCAGACCAACGCCACCCTGCTCACCGACGCGGGCGTCACTGTGCTCGCCCGGCACGGCATCAGCATCGGCATCAGCCTGGACGGCGGCCTGGCCGCCCACAACAGTCGGCGCACCGACCACGCGGGCCGCCCCTCCTGGCCCGCCGCATCACGTGGCGCCCGGCTCCTCGCCGACCACCACCCCGACGCGTACGCGGGCATCCTCACCGTTGTGGACCCGCGCACCGACCCCGTGGAGATGTACGAGTCGCTGCTCGCCCTGCGCCCGCCGGCCCTGGACCTGCTCCTGCCGCACGGCAACTGGACCAGCCCGCCGCCCGGACTGCCGGAGGCGGCACTCACCCGCATGGGCCCGGGTTCGGGCCGCGCCACCCCTTACGGCGACTGGCTGTGCGCCGTCTTCGACCGCTGGTGGCCGGCGGCCGGGCGGGAGACCCGGATCCGGCTCTTCGAGGAGTGCGTCGCCCTGCTCCTCGGCCTGCCCGCCGCCACCGAATCCCTCGGCCTCGACCCCGTCAACGCGGTCGTCGTCGAGACCGACGGATCGATCGAACAGGTCGACTCCCTCAAGTCCGCCTACGACACGGCCGCCGCCACCGGACTCGACGTCTTCCGGCACACCTTCGACGACGCCCTGCGCCACCCCGGCGTCGCCGCCCGCCAGGCGGGAGCCGCCGCGCTCGCCGCCGCCTGCCGCGCCTGCCCGCTGCTGACCGTCTGCGGCGGCGGCCACTATGCCCACCGCTACCGCGCAGAGAACGGTTTCATCAACCCCTCCGTCTACTGCGCGGACCTCGAACGGCTGATCCGCCACGTGGCGGACCGGCTCGCCGACGCAACCGCAGGAGACCCCCCATGAGCCCCGCCATCCCTGATCGCGTCCTGCGCGAACTCGGCCGCACCGAGGGCGACACCGACTCCCTCGGCCTGCTCGTACGCGATCAGGACACCCGCCGCCTCGTTCTCCTGAGGGCCGTGCTCGACGCGGCGGCCGCCGCCCCCACGACCGTGTGCCCACCCCGTCTGCTCGACCGGCTGCGCGAGGACTGGGCGCTGCTCGAAGCGGCCGAACGCGCAGACCGGGCCGCGGTACGCACCGTGCTGTTCCACCCCATGACCGGCCCCTGGGCGCAGCGGCTCCTGGGCGGCCTCACCGGCACCACCGCCATGACCCCGGAACTCCACGCCGACCTGGCCCACCTGAGCGCACTCGCGACGGCGGCCGCGATCCGGGCCGCACTGCCTTGCACCGCCCGGCTCGCTCCTCGCGAAGGTCTGCTCTCCCTGCCCACCCTGGGCGCGGTGCGGGCGGACGACGGACCGGTCGAACTCACCCACATGGACGGTGACATGACGATCTGTCCGTTCGATGCGCCGCCTCTGTCGGTACGGACCCTGCCGGACGGCACCATGACCTCGGCCGACCCCCGCTGGCTGCCGGTGCTCACGCTGCCCGCCGTGCTGCCGGGCGCCGGCCCCGTACCCCTGGACGACCTCGACCCGTACCGCACCCGCGGCACCGGACTCGAATGCCACGGGCTGAGCGCCGCCACTCACATCGACGACAGCGAACGCAAGGCCTGGAACGAGTCCTGGTCCGGGGTCGAACCGCTGCTGCGGGTGGGCGGCGAGCACCGGCTCACCGAAGCGGCCGTCCTGCTTCGCTGCCTCGTTCCGCTCGGACCGCCGCCCGGCTCCGGGCCGGCCGGCCAGAGCGCGGCCCACTGCAGCGGCACCCGGCGCGAGGCGTTCGGCGCGGTCCTCAGCAGCAAGCCGGCCACCCCCGCCTACTTCGCCTCGACCCTCGTGCACGAACTCCAGCACACCAAGCTCGCCGCGCTCGGCGCACTCGTCCGGCTGCACCACGAGGACGCGACCCCCCGTCACTTCGCCCCGTGGCGCTCGGACCCCAGGCCCTTCGATGGACTGCTCCAGGGCGCCTACTCACACCTGGCGCTGGCCGACTACTGGCAGCGGTTCGCCCTCGGCGCGCGCCGGGTCACCCACCGCGATCTGGCATGGGCGGAACACGCGCGCTCCCACCGGCAGGTCGGCGCCGTACTGCCGGTACTCGCCGGCTCGGCCGCGTTGACCACCGAGGGGCGGGTGCTGGTCAACGAAATGATCACGGTCTACCACCGTCTGGAGGATTCACCGCCCCCCACGGGGCACCTGGCACGCGCTGAGGCGTACGTGAGTACCGCCAAGGTGATATGGCAGCAGAGGAACGGATCACCCAGGAGCTGAGCGGCCAGGTGATTCCGGCCGGAGCGACCATGCTCGGTGTATCTTGAAAAAGCTCGCAACGAGGTCAGGGAGACGGTTGAATGCCCGGAACGCGTAAGCAAGTTGGAGCAACCGGGGCGCAGACAGTCACCCTCAGTTTCGCCGGTTTCAACCGGGCTTGGGCGGCGTGGATCGCGGACCGGCTGGAGCGGCGCGGGGTGGCGGTCGTCCAGCAGCGCTGGGACCCTCGGGTGGAGGTTCCGCTGGAGGACGCCCTGCGGGACCTGATGCTCTCCCGCGGCCGGATCCTGGTCCTGCTCAGCGACTGGTACTTCCAGGTCGGGCCCCGCGGCCACGAGGAGTGGAACCGTGCCCTGCGCGAGGTCGTCGCCCCCGACCCGGACCGCTTCGCCGCGGCCTCCGTCACCACCTCGGCCCTGCCGGGCGCCACCTCCGTATTCGGCGCCGCGGACCTGACGAACGTCGGCGCGGACGAGGCCGAGCGCCGGCTGCTCGTACGCCTGGGGCTGCCGACCGACCCGCTGCCCGAGTCCGCCGCGGCGCGGCCGGGCCCGCGCTACCCGGCCGACACCCCCGAGGTGTGGGGCGGGGTACCGCGTCGCAACACCCGCTTCACCGGCCGCGAGGAACTGCTCAGCAAGGCCTACACGGCCCTCCAGGACGCCGGGGCCGGTGCGGGCGTCGTCACCCTGCACGGCATGTCGGGGGTGGGCAAGACACAGCTGGCCGCCGAGTACGTCTACCGGTTCGGCTCCGAGTACGACGTGGTGTGGTGGGTGCCCGCCGAACGGCGCGCCCTCTACCGCCAGAAACTCGCCGAACTCGCCCCGGAACTGGGCCTGTCCACCGGCGCCGAGTACGGCGAACGGCTGCGCGCGGTACGCGACTCGCTGCGCCGCGGCGACCCGCACTCCCACTGGCTGCTGGTCCTGGACGGCGCGGACGAGCCGGAACAGATCTGGGACCTGGTGCCGACCGGCCCCGGCCACGTCCTGATCACCTCCCGCAACCCCGAATGGAGCGAGCACAACAGCAACCTGGTCGAGGTGCCGATCTACGACCGTGACGAATCGGTCGCCTTCATCCTCCGCCGGGCCCCGCGCCTCACCCGGACCGAGGCCGGCCGGCTCGCCGAGGCGCTGGAGGACCTCCCGCTGCTGCTCGACCAGACCGCCGGCTGGCTCAACGACTCCGACATGTCGGTCGAGGAGTACATCGAGCTCCTCGGCGGCGGCATCGACCAGGACGTCGTCAAGCTCTCCGCCGACTTCCCACTGGCCTTCCAGACCGCCTGGTCGATACTGCTGAACAAACTCCGGGACACCGTCCCCGAGTCCGTCGACCTGCTGCGCCTGTGCAGCTTCTTCGCGCCCGGCTCCATCCCCGTACGGTTGCTGAAGGAGATGCCGCCGGGAGAGCTGCCCGAGCAGCTCTCCGGTCTGATGAACGACCCACTGCTGTGGAACAAGGCGATCGGTCAGCTGCGTCAGTACTCGGTGGTCCGCCTCGAGTCGCACGAGGCCGTCATCGACGAGTCGTCCTCCGGCGAGTCGATCTATCTGCACCGCATGGTCCACCAGATCGTCCGCAAGGACATGCCGGAACACGCCCGCCAGGAATTCAGGGACGTGGTCCGCCGCGCACTCGCCGCCGCGGACCCGGGCCGCCCCACCGACACCCGGCTGTGGCCCCGATATGCGGAGATCACCCCGCACCTGAAGTGGGCCGATGTCCTGCGCAGCACCGACCCGGCGGTCCAGGCCCTGGTGCTCAACTGCCTTCGCTACATGTACCTTTCCGGGGAATACCGGGCCGGAATCAAGCTGGGCTCCCGCGCGATGACGGCATGGGGTGAGCTGATGGGGGAGATTCACCCCCGGGTCTGGGACCTCAGCTACAACTACGCCAACCTGTTGCGCGCGGTCGGCGATTACGCCGGAACCGAGGCGATCGAACGGGCCGCTGTCGACCACTTGCGGACCGAGCGGGGCACCCACGACCTGGAGCACCTGCGCGCCGCCAGCGGCCTCGCGGCGGACCTGCGCGGCCTCGGGCGGTACGACGAGGCGTGCGAGATGTCCAGCTGGGTCCTGAGCGCGTACCGCGAACTGCTGGGGGACCAGGACTCGCTCACGCTCAGCGCGCAGAACAACCTGGCAGCGTCCCTGCGCCTGCTCGGACGGTACGAGGAGGCGCTGGATCTCAACCGGCGCACTCTGGAATCGCGGCGGCAACTGCTCCGGCAGCGCCACAGCTGGACCCTGTACTCAGAGATCAACTACGCCACCGATCTGCGCCTGCTCGGCCGGTACAGCGAGGCCGAGTCGCTCCAGACCCAGAGCGTCCGGGTGCACCGGCTCGTGATGGGCAACGAGAACCCCCAGACGCTGCGCGCCGAGCACAACCTCGCTCTCTGCTACTACCGTTCGGGGCAGCGCGGTCAGGCTGCTGAGCTCTTCACCCGGGTGCTCGAACGCGGTGAGCGCGTGCTCGGCGAGAGCGACCCGCTGACCACGATGTTCGCCGCGAGCCAGAGCTGTTTCGCCCGGGAGCACGCCGACATCGACCAGGCCCGGGCCATAAGCGAGAAGGTCATGGAGGACTACGCGGACATGCTGGGTGAGCAGCATCCCTACGTGGCGGGTACCCGTGGCAATCACGCCCTGATCCTGCGCAACGTCGGGGAGCGTGATCACGCGCACCACCTTGCGGAGGAGACGCTCGTGGCCATGGGCCGGGCGGTGGGTGAGAACCACCCCTGGACACTGGGCTGCGCGATCAACGCCGCGGCGCTGCGCAATCTCGTGGGCGACCCCGAGTCCGCCGCTGCGCTGACGGAATCGGTCACCACCCGGGCCACTGAGACCCTCGGCAGAACCCACCCGCTGACCCTCTCCGCCCGCATCGCCCACGCGGCCGATCTGCGCGGACTTCGCGACCGGCAACGGGCGGAGAAGGTCGAGACGGAGGCGCTCGGCGATCTGGCGGCCACCCTGGGAGCGCAGCACGTGCACACGGTCTCGGCACGCTCCCGCAATCGGCCGTACTGGGACTTCGAGCCGCAGATGATCTGAGTACCTGCCCGGAGTCCAAGCGGGTTGTGAGGGGCTCGAATGAGCCTGGTGACGCAGACTCCGAGGACCCGCGGCAACGCCGAGGGCCCGGCACCCGCGATCGTCTCGCGGGGCCGGGCCCTCGGTTCGTGATGTGCCGGTCAGGCCTCGAAGACCTCGTCGAGCAGCTGTGCCTGCTCGGCCTGGTGACGCTTGGCCGAGCCGACCGCGGGGGACGAGCCGCGCGGCCGCGAGATGCGGCGCAGGCGCTCACCGTGCGGGACGTCGGCGCCGACGGCCAGGTCCAGGTGGTCGATGAGGTTCAGGGCGATGAACGGCCAGGCACCCTGGTTGGCCGGCTCCTCCTGGGCCCACAGGTACTTCTCGGCGTTCGGGTACTTGGCGATCTCCGCCTGGAGCTCGGCACCCGGCAGCGGGTACAGGCGCTCGAGCCGGATGATCGCGGTGTCCGTGACGCCGCGCTTCTCGCGCTCGGCCTCCAGGTCGTAGTAGACCTTGCCGGTGCAGAAGACGACCTTGCGGACCGCGTTCGGGTCGACCGACGCGTCGCCGATCACCGGACGGAAGCCGCCGGTGGTGAACTCCTCCACCGTCGACGCGGCAGCCTTCAGCCGGAGCATCGACTTCGGGGTGAAGACGATCAGCGGCTTGTGGTGCGGGTTGTGCACCTGCCACCGCAGGAGGTGGAAGTAGTTCGACGGCAGCGTCGGCATGGCGACCGTCATGTTGTCCTGCGCGCACATCTGGAGGAAGCGCTCCGGGCGGGCGGACGAGTGGTCCGGGCCCTGGCCCTCGTAGCCGTGCGGCAGCAGCAGCGTGACGCCGGAGGTCTGGCCCCACTTCTGCTCGGCCGAGGAGATGAACTCGTCCACGACGGTCTGCGCGCCGTTGACGAAGTCACCGAACTGGGCCTCCCAGATGACCAGCGACTCCGGGCGGGCCAGCGAGTAGCCGTACTCGAAGCCCATCGCCGCGTACTCGCTGAGCAGCGAGTCGTAGACGTTGTAGCGGGCCTGGTCATCGGAGAGGTAGAGCAGCGGGGTGTAGTCCTCGCCGGTCTTCTGGTCGACGAGGACCGCGTGGCGCTGGCCGAACGTGCCGCGGCGGGTGTCCTGGCCGGCGAGCCGGACCGGGGTGCCCTCCATCAGCAGCGATCCGATGGCCAGCGTCTCGCCCATGCCCCAGTCGATGGTGCCGTTGTCCACCGAGGCGGCACGGCGCTGCATCTGCGGCATCAGACGCGGGTGGACGGTGATTCCGTCGGGGATGTTCACCTGCGACTCGGCGATCAGCTTGACGACCTCCGAGGACACCGCTGTGGTCACGGCCACCGGGAACTCGGCCTGGACGTCCGGGACATGCGGCTGGGACGGTGCCGAGGTGGCCTCGCGGACCTCCGCGAACACCTTCTCCAGCTGGCCCTGGAAGTCCTGGAGCGCCTGCTCGGCCTCCTCCAGCGTGATGTCGCCGCGACCGATGAGGGACTCGGTGTAGAGCTTGCGCACCGAGCGCTTCTTGTCGATCAGCGTGTACATCTGCGGGTTGGTGAACTCCGGGTTGTCGCCCTCGTTGTGACCGCGGCGGCGGTAGCAGATGAGGTCGATGACGACGTCCTTGTTGAACGTCTGCCGGTACTCGAAGGCGAGCCGCGCGACGCGGACCACGGCCTCCGGGTCGTCACCGTTGACGTGGATGATCGGCGCCTCGATCATGCGCGCGACGTCCGTCGCGTACATCGAGGAGCGCGACGCCTCCGGGGCGGCGGTGAAGCCGACCTGGTTGTTGATGACGACGTGCACCGTGCCGCCGGTGCGGTAGCCGCGCAGCTGCGACATGTTGAGCGTCTCGGCGACGACGCCCTGGCCCGCGAAGGCCGCGTCGCCGTGGAGCGCGACCGGCAGGACCGTGAAGTCCGTGCCCGCCTTGTTGATGATGTCCTGCTTGGCGCGGGCGATGCCCTCAAGGACCGGGTCGACCGCCTCGAGGTGCGAGGGGTTGGCGGCCAGCGAGACCTTGATCTGCTCGCCGTCCAGTCCGGTGAAGGTGCCCTCGGCGCCCAGGTGGTACTTGACGTCGCCGGAGCCGTGCATCGACCGGGGGTCGAGATTGCCCTCGAACTCCCGGAAGATCTGCGCGTACGACTTGCCGACGATGTTCGCCAGCACGTTCAGCCGGCCGCGGTGGGCCATGCCGATGACGACCTCGTCGAGGCGCGCCTCGGCCGCGGAGTCGATGACCGCGTCGAGCAGCGGGATGACGGACTCGCCGCCCTCCAGCGAGAACCGCTTCTGGCCGACGTACTTGGTCTGCAGGAACGTCTCGAACGCCTCGGCGGCGTTGAGCCGGCGCAGGATCCGCAGCTGCTCCTCGCGCTCCGGAGCGGGGCGCGGACGCTCCACCCGGTCCTGGAGCCACTTGCGCTCCTTCGGGTCCTGGATGTGCATGAACTCGATGCCGGTGGTGCGGCAGTACGACTCGCGCAGCACACCGAGGATGTCGCGGAGCTTCATCAGGGTCTGCCCGGCGAAGCCGCCGACGGCGAAGTCCCGCTCCAGGTCCCACAGGGTGAGGCCGTGCTCGGTGATGTCCAGGTCGGGGTGCTTGCGCTGGCGGTACTCCAGCGGGTCGGTGTCGGCCATGACGTGGCCGCGGACCCGGTAGGAGTGGATCAGCTCGAAGACCCGCGCGGCCTTGGTGACGTCGTCGTCGTGCGAGGCGTCGATGTCCTTGAGCCAGCGGACCGGCTCGTAGGGGATGCGCAGCGCCTTGAAGATCTCGTCGTAGAAGTCGTTCGAGCCGAGCAGCAGCTGGCTGAGGACCCGCAGGAACTCGCCGGAGGCCGCGCCCTGGATGACCCGGTGGTCGTACGTCGAGGTCAGGGTCATGACCTTCGAGATACCGAGCTTGTTGAGGGTGTCCTGCGACGTGCCCTGGAACTCCGCCGGGTAGTCCATGGCGCCGACACCCATGATGAGGCCCTGTCCGGGCATCAGGCGGGGCACCGAGTGAACGGTGCCGATGCCGCCGGGGTTGGTCAGCGAGGCGGTGACGCCGGTGAAGTCGTCCATGCCGAGCTTGCCGTTGCGGGCCCGGCGGACGATGTCCTCGTAGGCCTGCCAGAACTCGAAGAAGTTGAGCGTCTCGGCCTTCTTGATGGCCGCGACGACCAGCTGGCGGTCGCCGTTCGGCTTCACCAGGTCGATGGCCAGGCCGAGGTTGACGTGCTCAGGCTTGACCAGGGTCGGCTTGCCGTCCTTCTGGGCGAAGGAGTAGTTCATCGCCGGCATGGCCTTGAGGGCCTGCACCATCGCGTACCCGATGAGGTGCGTGAAGGAGATCTTCCCGCCCCGGGCCCGCTTGAGGTGGTTGTTGATGACGATGCGGTTGTCGAAGAGCAGCTTCACCGGGACGGCGCGGACGGACGTGGCCGTCGGCAGCTCCAGCGAGGCGTTCATGTTCTTCGCGACCGCGGCCGAGGGGCCGCGCAGCGTCACGTACTCGGGCCCGGCGGGCGCCTCGGTGGCCGGAGCGGCGGCGGCCTTCGCGGCCGGAGCCGGTGCTGCCGGTGCCGCCGGGGCGGGGGCGGCCTTCGCCGGAGCCGCCGGAGCCGCCGGGGCGGCGGGTGCCGGAGCGGCCGGAGCGGGTGCCGGTGCGGCGGGTGCGGCCTGGGCCACGGGCTGCGCGGGTGCGGCCGGAGCGGTGGCGGTCGGTGCGGTCACGGCCGGAGCCGCTGGCACCGCAGCCCCCGCGGCTGCGGCGCCGGGAACGGGCTTGTCCGCCGTGCCGGACGTACCCGGCTTGTAGTCGGCGAAGAAATCCCACCAGGCGCGATCGACCGAATTGGGATCTTGGAGGTACTGCTGGTAGATCTCGTCGACGAGCCACTCATTGGGGCCGAAAGCAGCAGCCGGGTTCGAACCCGGGCTGGCTTGGTCGGTCGAGATGCTCGAGTTACTGGGGGACTGAGACGACACGGCGGCAACCGCCCTCTTCCGCTTCACAAGGTGGTGGACAGCGGAAATCAAGGCTACGCCTCCCGGGCCGTTCCATGCGGACCGGGCCGGTCTTCGTCGTGCAAGTCACATCGAAAGTCGGGTTTCGGCGCAGGAAATGGCGGGAAACAACCTTGGTTCCGCATTGCTCCGGGTACGCGAGACCGCAGTTGCGGCCCCTTGGACCGTACCCCTTGAACAGAACACGCAGAACGTGCCCTTCCGGTTCGAACCCTATGTCAACCGCGCGGTTGATGGATCCCCGGAAGAGTGACGCGGATGCGGCATCCGCGAACTGATTCGGCCACACCGATCCGTCCGCCGTGCAGATCCACCGCCCAGCGGGCGATCGCCAGGCCGAGACCCGTGCCGCCGTCGCTGCCCGGACCGTGCGGCGATGTCACCTCGCCCCGGTTGAAACGCTCGAAGACCCGGTGCCGCTCGGACTCCGGAATGCCGGGGCCCTCGTCCAGGACCTCCAGATCCAGTGACTCCGGCAGCGCCCCGCGCCGCGCGAGCACGGTGACCCGGCCGTGCGGCGGGCTGTGCTTCACCGCGTTGTCGATCAGGTTCGCCACCACCTGGTGCAGCCGCTCGGCGTCCGCGTGCGCGGTCAGCTCCGGCGGGGACACGTCCAGATGCAGATGGACGTCCTTGCGGGTGGAGTTGCCGGAGCCGGAGGACAGCCGGCGGTGGCCGGCGGCGAGGTTCGCCTCCTTCAGCACCCCCGACAGATACGGCCAGACCTCGAAACGGCCGGCCCGCAGGGTCACCACGCCGTTGTCCAGCCGGGACAGGTCCAGCAGCGTCTCCACCAGCCTGCCGAGCCGCTCGGTCTGCTTGAGCGCCGTGCGCATCGTCTCGGGGTCGGCCGAGGACACCCCGTCCACGACGTTCTCCAGCACGGCTCTCAGCGCCGCGATGGGGGTGCGCAGCTCGTGTGAGACATTGGCCACCAGCTCCTTGCGGTGCCGGTCCACGGCCTCCAGATCGTCGGCCATCAGGTTGATCGTCTGCGCCAGGTCGCCCAGCTCGTCACGCCGGTCGGCACCGCTCACCCGTCTGGTGTAGTCGCCGTGCGAGATCGACCGGGCCACGGCCCTCATCTCGTCCAGCGGCGCGGTCAGACCGTGCGCCACGAACTGGGTGATCAACAGGGTCGCGATGACCGAGAACACCGTGATGAACCGGAGCTCGGTACGGGTGCGCAGGGCCACCATCAGCAGCCCGGTCGTGATGAACACCGAGACCACGACGAGCGTGCCCAGCTTGGCCTTGATCGAGAACGGCCGCAGCCCCGGTCCGGGCGCGGTCATGGCGCCGGAGTCTCCAGGGCGTAACCGACGCCGTGCACGGTTCGGATCCGCTCCGCGCCGATCTTCCGGCGCAGCGCCTTGATGTGGCTGTCCACGGTCCGGGTGCCCGAGGCGTCCGCCCAGTCCCAGACCTCGGCCAGCAGTTGCTCCCGGGAGAGCACCGCGCGCGGCGTGTTGGCCAGGCAGACCAGCAGGTCGAACTCGGTCGGCGTCAGATGGACGTCGTCCGCCCGCACCCGCACCCGGCGCTGTGCGTGGTCGATCTCCAGCTCGCCGAGGCGCAGTATGCCGCTGCGCGGCGTCACGGCGGCCAGCGCGGCCCGCTCGACCCGGCGCAGCAGGACGTGCACCCGGGCCGCCAGCTCACGCATGGAGAACGGCTTGGTCATGTAGTCGTCGGCGCCGACCCCGAGGCCGACGAGCATGTCGGTCTCGTCGTCCCTGGCGGTCAGCATCAGCACCGGCACCGGGCGCTGGGCCTGCACCCGGCGGCAGACCTCCAGCCCGTCGAAACCGGGAAGCATGATGTCGAGCACCATCAGATCCGGCTGCCAGGCCTCGGCCGCGTCCACGGCCGCGGGGCCGTCGAGCGCGGTCTGCACCAGGAAGCCCTCGGCCCGCAGCCGGGCGGAAATGGCATCGACGATCGTCGCGTCGTCCTCGACCACCAATACCCGGCGCTGTGCGCCCGGGGTGGCCGCGACACCGTTGTGGGTGGTGTGTGTCTGTTCCATCGCCCCGCCCCTGCCCGTTCTCACGGGGGCCATTCCCCCGGACGCACGGTTATCGCTTGTGAATTTCGCGGGAGATCCCGTCATCGGTCAGCAGCGTAAAGGCAGCGGGCGGCTCCCGGCTACGCAGGGTGCAAGGGCGCGGGAGCCCGTCGGCCGCGCGGAGGAGGCGGAGTGTCGCTCTTGTGGCGCTTGGCCCCCGGGCGTCCCAGGGGCTCGCATACCCGGCGGGGGGATATCAGGCCGCGCGAATTGCGAGATGGACCACGTCGGGCACACCTCGGGCAACGCCTACTTCTTCGGTTCGAACCCCATGGAATCCGGCATCGCGCAAGGCTTCTTCGAACTTCTCGGACGGCTGTGCGGACCACACCGCGAGCACTCCGCCGGGCGTGAGCCGCTGGTGGCAGTCGGCGAGACCGGCGGGGGAGTAGAGGTTCGCGTTGTCCTCGGTGACCGTCCAGTCCGGCCCGTTGTCGATGTCCAGACACAGCGCGTCGTAACGTTCCGTAGTCGTACGGAGGTGGGCGACGAGATCCGTCGTCAGGACCGCGGTCCGCGGATCGGCGAGCGCCACCGCCGAGATCCCGGCCAGCGGTCCGCCCAGGTGCCAGTCCACGATGGCCCGCTCCCGCTCGACCACCGCGATCCGCCCCCAGCGCGGCTCGGCGGCGGCCCGCGCGAGCGAGAACCCGACCCCGAGCCCGCCGATCAGCACCGCCGGGGCCGGCCGCCCGGCGGGCAGCGCGGCGAGGGCGGCGTCGATCAGCAGCCGCTCGGAGCGCCCGTCCGAGGTGTCCATCAGGAAGCACCCGTTGGCGATGATCTCGAAGTCGTCGCCCCGCAGGCGCAGGACGACCTCTCCGTACGGTCCCTCCCGGCGGTCGAGGGTGACGGGGGCGAGGGCGTCGGGGCCGTGGGTGTGGTGCATGGCGCGGGTCTCCGGTGGCTGGTCGACGGCTGGGTCACCGCCGGTCGGTGTCCCGGCCATCCTGGCCCGCCCGGCCGCGTCCGGGCCAGCGGATTGCCCGATCGGGCACCGGGCGGGCAATCCGGGCGCCCCTGGCCGGGCGCGGGCCCGGTCAGGGGCGCGGCGCCTTCTCGCCGTGCAGCGCGACGTGCTCGGCCGCCGGCCACGGGGCGAGGTCGTCGACGAGCATCGACAGGCCGCCTCGACGGCGTTGGCGTCGGCCCGGTCCGTCCCGGTGGGCTCGGCGCGCAGAGCGAGCGGCAGATCCAGGTCGGAGACCCCGGGAACGGCCGTGCCGCGCGGAATGCCGCCGTAGATGTACGCACTGTCCAGCCGGGCGGCGCCGAAGACCTCGGCGATCCGGGAACGGGCCGCCGCCACGACCGGCGCGAACCGCGTCGGCACCCGGCTCAGCGAGCCCTCCCGCGCGATCGTGCCGTCCGGTTCCAGCCCTCGGTCATCGCTCATGCGGGCACTCTGCTCTGCCCGCGGGCCCGCGCCGAACGCATTTCGGGCCTCAGCGCGCCGGAGCCTCCTGTCCGCCGCCCCCGCGGCCTTCCGCCGGATTTCGCCGGGAGCACAAGGAGGAAGGAGGGGGGACTACCCGAAACCCGTACGGCGTTGGCGTTGGACACGAGGCAGACAGAGGCAGACAGAGGCAGACGCGGCGGCAGCCGCCACCTGATCGCTCACAGCGAACACACCCCGGGGAACATTGAGCGGTTCAGAAGCATTGAGTCTTCATAGCTCAACTTGACTGCCGAAGGGGAGATCATGGCTACTGAGTCCAATGCGGTCACACCGCTCACCCTGCCTGTGCTGCCGCTCGACGACGAGGTCGTGCTGCCCGGGATGGTGGTACCTCTGGACCTGTCCGACAACGACGTGCGCGCCGCGGTGGAGTCCGCCCAGGCCGCGGCCGGCGAGGGCGGCGGCAAGCCCGAGGTGCTGCTCGTTCCGCGCATCGACGGCACCTACACCGGGATCGGTGTCATCGGCACCGTGGAGCAGGTCGGACGGCTCTCCGACGGAGACCCCGGCGCGCTCATCCGCGGCCGGGGGCGGGTGCGCGTGGGCGCCGGGACCAGTGGGCCCGGCGCGGCGCTCTGGGTGGAAGGGACCCGGGTCGACTCCGCCGTCCCCGATCCCCTTCCCGGCGCCGCCGCCGAGCTGGCCAAGGAGTACAAGGCGCTCGCCACCAGCTGGCTGAAGCAGCGCGGCGCCTGGCAGGTCGTGGACCGGGTCCAGCAGATCGAGGACATCTCCACGCTCGCCGACAACTCCGGATACTCACCCTTCCTCACCGTCGCCCAGAAGGTGCGGCTGCTGGAGACCGTCGACGCGGTCGCCCGGCTGAAGCTCGCCATCCAGTGGCTCGGTGAACACCTCGCCGAACAGGACGTCGCCGAGTCCATCGCCAAGGACGTCCAGGAGGGCGTCGACAAGCAGCAGCGCGAGTTCCTGCTGCGGCGCCAGCTCGACGCCGTACGCAAGGAGCTCTCCGAACTCAACGGTGACTCCGGTTCCGGCGACGAGTCCGACGACTACCGGGCCCGCGTCGAGGCCGCCGACCTTCCCGGGAACGTGCGCGAGGCCGCGCTCAAGGAGGTCGACAAGCTGGAGCGCTCCTCCGA
Organism: Streptomyces sp. NPDC050423; assembly: GCF_040655445.1. NCBI lineage: Bacteria > Bacillati > Actinomycetota > Actinomycetes > Kitasatosporales > Streptomycetaceae > Streptomyces > Streptomyces sp. NPDC050423. Next base: position 232,855 of record NZ_JBFAJY010000001.1, on the reverse strand, counting down.
CCAGAGCCCCGAGGGCTCCTGGATCAGGACCTGGCTCGACACCGTCCTCGAACTGCCGTGGACCGAGCGGACCGAGGACGCCTACGACATCCGCGGCGCCCAGGCGATCCTGGACGCCGAGCACTCGGGCCTCCAGGACGTGAAGGAGCGCATCACCGAGTACCTCGCGGTGCGCAAGCGGCGCGCGGACCGCGGTCTGGGCGTCGTCGGCGGGCGGCGCGGCGGCGCGGTGCTGGCCCTGGTCGGACCGCCCGGCGTGGGCAAAACCTCGCTCGGGGAATCCGTCGCGCACGCCATGGGCCGCAAGTTCGTCCGCGTCGCGCTCGGCGGTGTCCGGGACGAGGCCGAGATCCGCGGCCACCGGCGCACGTACGTCGGCGCGCTTCCCGGGCGCATCGTCCGCGCCATCAAGGAGGCCGGTTCGATGAACCCGGTCGTCCTGCTCGACGAGATCGACAAGGTCGGCTCCGACTTCCGGGGCGACCCGGCCGCGGCGCTCCTCGAAGTGCTCGACCCGGCCCAGAACCACACCTTCCGCGACCACTACCTGGAGGTCGAACTCGACCTCAGCGACGTCGTCTTCCTGGCCACCGCCAACGTCCTGGAGGCGATCCCGGAGGCCCTCCTCGACCGGATGGAGCTGGTCAGGCTCGACGGCTACACCGAGGACGAGAAGGTCGTCATCGCCCGCGACCACCTGCTCCCGCGCCAGCTGGAGCGGGCCGGCCTGGAGAAGGACGAGGTCACCCTCGACGAGTCCGCGCTGCGGAAGCTGGCCGGCGAGTACACCCGCGAGGCCGGCGTGCGGAACCTGGAGCGGGCCGTGGCCCGGCTGCTGCGCAAGGTCGCGGCCCAGCACGAACTGGGTGACCGGGAGCTGCCGTTCACGGTGACCGACGAGGACCTCCGCGGCCTCATCGGGCGGCCGCACCACGTCCCCGAGGCAGCCCAGGACCCGGCGGAGCGCCGCACCGCGGTGCCGGGAGTGGCCACCGGGCTCGCGGTGACCGGAGCCGGCGGAGACGTGCTCTTCGTGGAGGCGTCGCTCGCCGACCCGGAGACCGGGGCGTCCGGACTGACCCTCACCGGCCAGCTCGGCGACGTCATGAAGGAGTCCGCGCAGATCGCGCTGAGCTTCCTGCGGTCGCACGGCGCGGAGCTGGAACTGCCGGTCGCGGACCTGAAGGACCGGGGCGTGCACATTCACTTCCCGGCGGGCGCGGTCCCCAAGGACGGTCCGAGCGCGGGCATCACCCTGACGACCGCGCTGGCCTCGCTGCTCTCCGGACGGCAGGTCCGTACGGATGTGGCGATGACCGGTGAGGTGTCACTGACCGGACGGGTGCTGCCGATCGGCGGCCTGAAGCAGAAGCTGCTGGCCGCCCACCGCGCGGGCATCACCACCGTGGTGATCCCCCAGCGCAACGAGGCCGACCTGGACGACGTCCCGGCCGAGGTGCTGGAGAAGCTGGACGTCCACCCGGTCACCGACGTCCGCCAGGTGCTGGAGATCGCCCTCGCCCCGGCCCTGGCCAGGGCGGAGCGGAGGATCCCGGCCGCCGCGTAGGCGTCACGGAGTGACGGGCGTGGCATCACGGGCGCGGCCGGTACGGACGGTCCGCCTCCCCGGCGACGGGGAGGCGGACCGTTTCGCGTACCTGGACGTGCCGGCGGCTCAAGGGCGGCGGATCACCCCCGGGACCGGCTCAGGGGCGGCGGATTCATCCCCGGGACCCGCTCAGGGGCGGTAGATCGTGCCCGGGACCGGCTCGGCGGGCGCCATCAGCTGGGGCACCGTCACGAAGGTGTAGCCGCGCTTCTTCAGCTCGTCGATGATGCCGGGCACCGCGGGCACCGAGCCCTTGTAGATGTCGTGCAGCAGGATGATGCCGTCCTTGCTCGCCTGGTCCAGAATCCGCTTCTCGATCAGCGCGGAGTCCGTCGTCGAGTAGTCCTTGGCGGTGGCACTCCACAGGATCTGGGAGAGCCCCAGATCCTTGCTGATCCCGGAGACGGTGTCGTCGGTGCGGCCTTGCGGCGGGCGCATCAGCCGCGGCTTCTTGCCGGTGATCGCCGCTATCGCGTCCTGCGTCTTCTCCAGCTCGGCGCGTATCTGTGCGGGCTTCTTGTCCGTCAGGATCTCGTGAGACCAGGTGTGGTTGGCCACCTCGTGCCCCTCGGCCTCGATCCGGCGGACGGTGTCGGGGTGCTTCTTCACATGGTTCTTGCCCAGCAGGAAGAAGGTCGCGTGGACCTTCTCCTTCTTGAGGATGTCCAGCAGGTGGGGCGTGTCCTCGGCCGGACCCGCGTCGAACGTCAGGGCTATGCACTTGGCCTTGCGGCAGTCCACCGGGCCGAACGACCCCTTGGAGTCCGAGCCGGCGTCGGCGCGGGCGGAGCCGGGGGCGGTGGTCTCCATCGAGCAGCCGCTGAGCGTCAGGGTGAGGGCTGTCACAAGGGCGACGGCCAACCCCGCACCGATCGACTTCGTCCTACTGGGCAAGGCAGGTCACTCCCTCGTGGCTGAGCGGCGCACACGGCGTGCGTCCGGGAGGACTATACACAGCACGTATACATGCGGTGTATAGAGGGGCTGTCTGTCTCTCCCGAAGGCTTGATGCCTGGTCAGGGGTGTGGAACGGGAAGAACCCGGCGACGGGGTGCGTCACCGGGCTCTCCTGTGGGAACGGCCTGCCGGGCGGCTTCCGGCGAGCCGGCTCAGCCGTTGGCCAGCGCCTGTACGCGGTCGAGGGCGCCGTTGAAGTGACTGTGGTCGCCGACCGTGGGGCCGGTCGAGGTGTACTGCCACATCGTGTAGAAGCCCCAGCCGGCCGGGAGCGCGCCGACCGTGCTGTCGTAGCGGGCCACCCAGAGCGGGTTGGTGGTGCCGAAGCCCGCGTTGTTGCCCGTGCAGGTCTGCCACCAGCTCGTCGCGGTGTAGATGACCGCGTCGCGTCCGGTGCGCGCCTTGTAGGTGTTCACGAAGTCGCGGATCCAGGAGACCATCGCGGCCGGGGTCTTGCCGAAGCACTGGTCGCCGTACGGATTCCACTCGATGTCGAGTGCGCCCGGCAGTGTCTTGCCGTCCCTGGACCAGCCGCCGCCGTGGTCGACGAAGTAGTTGGCCTGGACGGCACCGCTCGTGGTGTTCGGGGTGGCGAAGTGGTACGAGCCGCGGATCATGCCGACGTTGTACGAACCGTTGTACTGCTGGGCGAAGTCCTCGTTGGTGTAGTACGTGCCCTCCGTGGCCTTGACGTAGGCCCACTTGACGCCGCTGCTCCAGAGGGCCGCCCAGTTCACGGCGTTCTGGTGACCGCTGACGTCCACGCCCTCGGTCTGGGCGGCGAGGGTGCCGGCCGGCAGTCCGCCCCGGCCGTCGTGGGCGGCGACGCCCATGCCCATGGTGGCGGAACCCCGGGCGGGCTTCGTGGGACTTCCGGTGGCCGGGTTTCCCGTGGCGCCGGCGGCGCCGGGCAGGGCTATGAGGAGGGAGAGTGCTGCGAGCAGAGTTCCCGCGGCTGCGAGGCGCGAGCGGCGGACTGCTGTGGAGCCGGATCTGTGCACGGGCATTGCGTGCCTCCGAGGCTTCAGTGGGGGGATCTGCTGACTCAGGGACCGGCGAACCCACCCCTGATGGAACGACATGGTGTGAACATGCCATGCATGACGCTACGCACGTAGACCCGCACTGCGGAAGGGGGCCTGGGCGGTGCCGTTGGTCTACTCCTACGAAATACTGGCGGAGCTGCGGCGATGACCAGCGGTGAAAGAAACTTTCAGCGGCAGGAAAGCTCATGAGGGGTGTTGACGTGCACGGGAGCGAAAGAGGGAGTGAACCCGGCGTAGCCGGGGGGAGTGGTGTGGACCACGAATTCCTTGCCCTGGAGCTGGAGTTGGCGGTCTTCCTGCGTCGCGCTCGGGCGAATTCCGGCGAAATGGCGCGCGAGGTGCACCCGGAGCTGGAGGCGGCCGCCTACGGACTCTTCGTGCGCCTGGAGTCGGCGGGCCGGCAGCGGGCCACGGACCTCGCCTCGTACTTCGGGGTCGGCAAGGCCACCATGAGCCGTCAACTGCGCGCCCTGGAGGGTCTCGGGCTGGTGGCGCGCGAGCCCGATCCGGCCGACGGGCGGGCCTTCCTCGTCCATCTCACCGACGAGGGTCTCGACCGCTTCCGGCACGTCCGTGACGCGCGCCGGGACCGGTACGTGCGCAAGCTCGCGGACTGGGACCGGGCCGAGGTGGCGGAACTGGCCCGCCTGCTGCACCACTTGAACGCCCGCGCGGAGGACTGACGGCGGCGCGCCCCCCGGGCGGGCCTCACAGCTCCGCGTAGACCGCCGTCGCGTCGTCGTGCGTCTTGCCCCGGCGCAGCCGCGTGCGGTCCGTGTCCGCGTCCTCCAGGGCCCGGACCCGGTCGATCAGCCCCTGCGGGCCCTCCTTGCGCAGGACCCCGAGGCAGGCCGTCCAGTCGCCCTCGCCGAACATCTCCGTCCAGCGGCTCGCGCCGTCCGTCATCGCGGCCACCGCCCGCACCTCGGCGCGGGGCGTGCGCCCTGTCACCGCCCGGTGCGCCACGGCCGGATCGGCGGCGGCGGTGAAGAAGCCGCCCTCCTTGTTCCGGAACCCGTCGGCGATGGCCTCGGAGGCGAGCGAGCCCGGCGGCAGCCGGTCGAGCCGGTCGTCCAGCAGGGCGCGGACGGTCCCGTCGGGCGATTCGAGAAGCAGGACGGAATCGGAGAGGATCAGGTGTTCGATCCCGGTTCCGTCCCAACGCACCAGGACGACGGTTGCCTGCGGTGTGCGTACGTGAGAAAGGTCACACAGGGAACGGTGCGTGTCGGCGGTGCGCCGGATGGACTCGGCCAGGATCTCCCGCAGGGTCAGATCCCGTCGCGAACCCGACAGTTCGACCAGGGCGCCGCCCAGCCGGGCGGTGAACCACGGGACCGAGTGCACACAACCGTCGTCCCCCGGTGGCGGAGTGACCCCGTCGAGCAGCACCAGCCCCCCGCCCTGGCCGGAAGCGGGCAGCACGGCGGCGGCCCAGTCCTCGTTCGAGCGCCCGGGGATGCCGGCGGCGGTGGCGAGCTCCATACGCATGCAGTCAGTCTGCACGACGCCTTCACGAGGCCTGCACGGGGCGGGGGTCGCCCCGTACCAGCAGGTCAGGAGGGCGGCTGGAGCGGAAGTAATCACTCCGTCAGGTGTGCGGGCGGGCATCCTGCCAAAGCCTGCCCGGAAGTTCCAGCCAGGCGTCCAGGTGTGCCGTCGGGGCCGCGCGGGGAGACTTGTTCGTCAACTCAGGAGTGTTGTTCACTCGTTCGAGTGGCGGAGCGGTTGATGCGCGCCCCCCTCTCAAACGCACTGGAATGGTCAGAAGCCGTACCAGGGGTCGGGGCGCTCCTTCAAGTGGCCGTGCGTCACCTCTGCTTCAAGGCGGACGAGTCAAGATTGCGAGCACCGGTGCAGAAGAAGCGGCCTCGGAGCAAGGGCGGCAAGAACAGCGGTTCCGAGGTGGCGCCTTCGGCGCCGGCTGAAGGCGGGCGCCGCGTGCGCGTACGCAGTCGGCTGGTCGCGGGAGTCGCGGTCGTCGGGATCACCGTCATAGCCGCGGGGGCCCCGGCAGCTCTCAGCGCCTCCTCCGATCTGACCGACTCGCAGCGGCTGGTCACCCTCGCGGAGCTGAACCAGCAGGCCATCGCGCTGGCGCACTCCCTCGCGGACGAGCGCGACGAGGTCACCGCGTACATCGCGGCGGGCCGGAAGGGAAAGCCCGGCGGGACCGGCGCCACCGGGAGCCGGAGCGCCCGCGTCGACCAGCAGGTGGACGAGATCCGGGACGCGGCCCCCGAAGTCCTGCGCCGCGACCTCTCCACCATCCCCTCGCTGCGCCGCGACGCCGTCAGCGGCAAGGGGTCCGCGCTGGAGGCCCATCAGTCGTACTCCGAGGTCATCGCCAAGCTCCACGGCCTCGCCGACGAGCTCGCGGAGAAGACCCCGCCGCGCGCCGCCGGGTCGGGCCGCGCCCCGCTCGCGCTCGGGCAGGCCACCGAGCACGCCTCGGCCACCCGGGGGCTGCTGCTCGCCGCGCTCGCCGTCCCGCGCAAGGAGCCGGTGACGCAGACCGACCCGTTCACCGGGCTGCCCGTCCAGACCCAGGACGAGGGCGCCACCAAGGACGACCGCACCCGTGACGAGCTGAGCGCCGCCGCCCAGCAGTCCCGGGTCGGCGAGCTCTCCTCGCTCGCCGACTTCGACCAGGCGGCCGGGGCCACCGCCCGCGACAAGCTCGCCTCCACCGTCACCGGCCCCGAGGTCAACAGCGCGGAGAAGTACCTCGCCGAGCTCACCGACCGCCCCGAGCTCTCCGACTCCGACCAGAAGGTCGACAGCAAGAAGGCCGGATCGGCGCTCTCCGCCCGGATCGACCGGATGCGAAGCGTCGAGTCCGCGCTCGGCACCGCCCAGGTCCACCGGCTGGAGCAGCTGCGCGACGACGACGTCACCGCGCTCGAACTGCGGATCGCGCTGCTCGGCGGCTGTCTGCTGATCGCCGTCGGCGTCTCCACCGCCGTGGCCCGCACCCTCACCCAGCCGCTCGCCGTGCTGCGGATCGGCGCCGCCCGGCTCGCGGCGGAACCGGACACCGCCGAACCGGTCCGCTACACCGGCCGCAACGACGAGTTCGCCCAGGCCGTACGGTCCATCAACACCCTGCACGGCCGGCTGTACGGACTGCTGCACGAGTTCAACGGACGGTTCGACAGCCTGGAGAGCGAGCGCGCCGAGCTGATCGCAGGCCGCGAGGCACTCACCGTCCAGCGTGCCGAACTCCAGGTCCACACCGCCGATCTGACGGCCCAGCTGGAGAAGCTGAAGAACACCGTCCACCACACCTTCGTCAACCTCTCGCTGCGCAACCTCGGCCTCGTCGAGCGCCAGCTCGGGGTCATCGAGTCGCTGGAGGACCGCGAGCAGGACCCGGACCGGCTCGCCACCCTCTTCAAGCTCGACCACATGGCCACGGTCATGCGCCGCCACAGCGAGAACATGCTCGTCCTCGCGGGCGCCGAGCACGGGCACGCGCACCCGGGACCGATTCCGCTGGTCGACGTCCTGCGCGCGGCGGTCAGCGAGATCGAGCGGTACGAGCGGGTCACCATCCAGTCCCTGCCGCCGCACGCCCAGATCGCCGGATTCGCCGCCGACGACCTCAGCCACCTCGTCGCCGAACTCCTGGAGAACGCCACCTCCTTCTCGCCGCCCGACTCCCATGTCGAGCTCTCCGGCTGGCTGCTGGAGACCGGCGAGGTGATGCTCTCCGTGCAGGACGTGGGCATCGGCATGTCGTCCGTGCGGATGGGTGAGCTCAACACCCGGCTGGGTGACCCGTCGCTCTTCGAGGCGGGCGAACAGAACGCGGACGGAGCCGGTCTCGGCCTCCAGGTGACGTCGCTGCTGGCGGCGCGCCACGCCGTACGGGTCCAGCTGCGCGAGCAGAAGGGCAGCGGGGTGACCGCGGTCGTCGTGCTGCCCAAGGCCCTGCTGCCGAAGGCGCCGCCGGCCGCCACCCCGCCGCCGGTCACCGCACACGGCGACGCACCCGCCCTGAACCTGCCGGGATCCGTCGCCGAGGCCAACTCCAACGCACTGCCGAGCCGCACCCTGGCGCTGCCCGGCGACCCGCTGATCGCGGCGGCCGAACAGACGATCGCCGAGTCCGGGGTCGCCGACGCGCGCTCCGCCGAGAGCCGTCCCCAGGCCGTACCCGACCACGCACCCCCCGCCGCACCCGAGCCGGAGCCGGAGGCCGCACCCGAGCCGGAGCCGGAGGCCGCGCCGGAGCCGGAGGCCGCGCCGGAGCCGGAGGCCTCGCCCGAGCAGCCCGCCCGCCAGGAACAGCCGTCCGGCCCCGGGCAGCCCCCGGAGTCCGAGGCCGAGACCACGATGCAGGTCAGGCTGCCCCGGGTACCCGAGTTCGACGACGTACCCGGGGCCATCCACGCCCCCGCCTCCGAGGACGCCCCCGCGCCCGCGCCGATGGCGTCCGGCCCGTACGCCATCGGCCCCGACCGCCACGAGCGCGCCGCCGACGAGGGCCCGCAGCCGGGGGGCATCCCGTCGCCCACCATTCCGTCGCCGACCACCCCGGCACCCACCTCACCGGCCCCCGCCCCCGTCACCACCTCCGTGGCCGACGCCGTGCCCGGCCCGCGCCACCCGGAGCCCGAGAGGATCACCGACAAGGGACTGCCCAAGCGCACCCCCAAGGTCGTCACGCCCACCGCTGCCCCCGCGGCCGACCGCAAGGGCAGCGTGGACAAGGACGCGCTGCGCCGCCGGCTGGGCGGCTTCCACCAGGGCGCGAGGGACGGGCGCAGGGATGTCGAGGCGGAGATCGCCGAATCGTCCGCCACGCCGGAGTCCGCCGTTCCGGCCGGCCGCACCGCCCGTACAGGCCACACTGAGGCGGCCGACCGTACCGACGGTCGAACCGATGAGACGGGGGACACAGTCGAGGAGGCACGCAGTTGACTGCGCCCAGCACATTCGGGCTGAGCACCGAGGCCCGGAACCTTCAGTGGTTGCTCAGCAATCTGGTGGATGAGGTGCCAGGGGTTCACTCGGTCACCGTCGTCTCGTCCGACGGCCTGATGCTCCTCTCCTCCGACCCCGGCCACCAGAGTGCCCCGACGGCGGCTCGGAAGGAGGGCCCCCGGGGCTCCAGCGCCGACCTGGCGACCATCGTCTCCGGTATCGGCAGCCTCACCATCGGCGCCGCGAAGCTGATGGAGGGCGGCGGCGTCAAGCAGACCATGGTCGCCATGGAGGAAGGCAGCGTCTTCGTCATGTCGATCAGTGACGGCTCACTCCTCGGTGTGCACGCCACCCCCGACTGCGACATGAGCGTCATCGCCTACCACATGGCGCTCTTCGTCGGCCGTGCCGGCCACGTACTCACCCCCGAACTCCGCAGTGAGCTGCGCAAATCGATGGAGAGCGCCCAGTGACCCCAGCCGCCGCAGAACCCGCCCGCAGGCTCCCCGTCCGGGGAGCGGAGAAACGGCCCGCAAGGGTCCGCCCGTACTCGCTCACCGGTGGCCGCACCCGGTTCGGCCACGTCCTGCTCGTCGAGACGTTCGTGGCCGCACTCGAAGCACCCGACGAGCGTCGCGAACTGACCAACGGCAACCTCGCCTCGCGCGTCATGCCGGAGCTCCGGGCCATCGTCGAGATCTGCCGCCGGATGCGTACCGTCGCGGAGATCTCCGCGCTGCTGAAGATGCCGCTCGGCGTGGTCCGGGTGCTGCTCAGCGACTTGGCCGACCAGGGAAAGATCCGCGTCTACGGAACCGGGCACGGCACCGGCCAGCCCGACCGCGCACTGCTCGAAAGGGTTCTCAATGGACTCCGCCGTCTCTGAGTCGCCGCTCTTCGCCCCGCGCCGGCCGGGGCCCAGGGACCAGGCCGACGAAGGCCTGCAGGCCTGGCAGCTGGACCACACCAGGGCCCCGATCGCCACGAAGATAGTGGTCGCGGGCGGCTTCGGCGTGGGCAAGACGACCTTCGTGGGCTCGGTCTCCGAGATCACCCCGCTGAAGACCGAAGCGATGATGACCCGGGCCAGCGAGGAGACCGACGACCTCAGCGCGACGCCGGACAAGCTCACCACGACCGTCGCCATGGACTTCGGCCGTCTCACCCTCGACGACGACCTCGTGCTGTACGTCTTCGGCACACCGGGTCAGCAGCGCTTCTGGTTCATGTGGGACGACCTGGTGCGCGGCGCGATCGGGGCGGTCGTGATGGCCGACACCCGGCGGCTCGCCGACTGCTTCCCGGCCCTCGACTACTTCGAGAGCTGCGGACTGCCGTACATCGTGGCCGTCAACCACTTCGAGGGAACGCCGGGGTTCGAGGCCCAGGACGTCAGGGAGGCCCTGACCGTACCTCCGCACGTGCCGGTTGTGATCATGGACGCGCGTAACAGGATCACCGTCGTCGAGGCGCTGTTGGCCCTGGTGGGCCACGCGCTCGACGCAACCCCGCACTAGGGCGTGTTTCGAGAGTCCCGCCCTGCCCGGCGGCGTCCGGCACGCACGCTCGCCGCGTTGTCGGGATCGCACGCACCAGACACCGCCGGGCCCGCCCTTCGGGCGGACGGCGCTACTTTCGAAACACGCCCTAGCTCGCACGTCACACACAACGGAGAACCGCGATGCGGAAGATACTCATAGTCGGAGCCGGTCAGTCCGGGCTCCAGCTCGCCCTGGGACTGCAGTCCAGAGGGTACGAAGTCACCCTGATGTCCAACCGCACCGCCGACGAGATCCGTTCGGGCCGGGTCATGTCGACCCAGTGCATGTTCCACACCGCGCTCCAGTACGAGCGGGACTACCAGCTCAACTTCTGGGAGTCCCAGGCCCCGCGCATCGAGGGCCTCGGCGTCTCGGTCGCCGCGCCGGACTCCTCGCGCGCCGTCGACTGGGTCGGCAAGCTGGACGGCTTCGCCCAGTCCGTGGACCAGCGCGTGAAGATGGCCGGCTGGATGGACACCTTCGCCCAGCGCGGCGGACAGCTCGTCATCCACGGCGCGGCCGTCTCGGACCTGGACTACTTCTCCCGCACGTACGACCTGGTGATGGTGTCGGCGGGCAAGGGCGAGCTGGTCTCCATGTTCGGCCGGGACGCCTCCCGTTCGCCGTTCGACGCCCCGCAGCGCGCCCTGGCCGTCGCGTACGTCCACGGCATGGGCCCGCGCCCCGAGCACCCGGAGTTCGACGCGGTCCGCTGCAACCTGGTCCCGGGCGTCGGTGAGCTGTTCGTGATGCCGACCCTGACCACGTCCGGCCGCGCCGACATCCTGTTCTGGGAAGGCGTCCCGGGCGGACCGATCGACGCCTTCCAGGGCATCAAGGACCCCTCGGAGCACCTCGCCAAGACGCTGGAGCTGATGGAGCGGTTCACCCCGTGGGAGTACGCACGCGCCACGAAGGTCGAACTGACCGACGCCAACGGCACCCTGGCGGGCCGTTACGCCCCGACCGTGCGCAAGCCGATCGGCCGGCTGCCCGGCGGCGGTCTGGTGCTCGGCGTCGCGGACGTGGTCGTCGCCAACGACCCGGTCACCGGGCAGGGTTCCAACTCGGCCTCCAAGTGCGCGAACGCCTACCTGGACTCGATCGTCGAGCACGGCGACGGCGAGTTCGACGCGGCGTGGATGCAGTCCACGTTCGACCGATACTGGGAGACCGCCCAGCACGTCACGAAGTGGACGAACGCCATGCTCGGCGCCCCGCCGGAGCACGTGCTGAACCTGATCGGTGCCGCCGGCCAGCTCCAGCCGGTCGCCGACCGCTTCGCCAACGGGTTCAACGACCCGGCGGACTTCGACAACTTCTTCTTCGAGCCGGAGAAGACGAACGCGTACCTGGCCTCGGTCGCGGGTCCGGCCGCCTGAGCGCCCCGTACCGCCTGAACGAACCGGCCGGGCCGGGCCCGTCGCCATCGACGGCGGTCCCCGGCCCGGCCGGCGCGCGTGCGGCGGGCCGCTACCCGGTGGGGGCCGTGGAGACGCTGTAGCCCTCGTCGGAGCCCCCGGAGGCCCGCTGGGGGAGCTCCGGCGGCTTGTACGTACGCAGCGGGGGACTCTCCGGGTCCGGCCGGACAGCGCCCAGCAGCGGATTCGACGCGAGCGGGGAGACCTTCACCCGGGACCCCGGCCGGGGCGCCTGCACCACCAGGCCGTTGCCGATGTACAGCGCCACATGCGTGGCCTTCGGGAAGTAGATCACCAGATCACCCGGGCGCAGCGCGTTCACCGGGACCTTCCGGAGCTGCCGCCACTGCTCCTGCGAGGTCCGCGGAATGGGGCGTCCGGCGTTCGCCCAGGCCTGCGAGGTGAGTCCGGAGCAGTCGAACGAGCCGGGCCCCTCGGCGCCCCACACGTACGGCTTGCCGATCTGCCGGACCGCGTACCGGACCGCGTCGCCGCCCTCCTCGGACGGCGGCCGGGTCGAGGACAGGGAGCCCGAGGCGGCCAGCGCGGCCTGGGCCGCGGCCGTGCCCTTCTGTTCGAGGCCGGACAACTCGGCGAGCCGGCCGGCGGAGAGCGTGGCGAGCATCGCCTCGACCCCCTTGAGGCGCTCGTTCACCGCGTCGCGTTCCTTCTTCTGCCGTGCGGCCAGCACCTGTTGCCGGTCGAGCACCTTGCGGGATTCCCTCGCCAGCTCGTCGGCACGCTTCTCGGCGCCGGTGAGCCGCTTCACGGCCGCCACCCGCCCGGCGGCCAGCCGCTGGATGACCTGTCCCTGGTCCAGGGCCTGCCCGGGGTCGCGGGACAGCAGCAGTCGCAGGTACGAGGAGAAGTCGGAACGGCCCTGGTACTGCTCGCGGGCCAGCCGCCCGGCGGCGTCGCGGCCGCGGGAGAGCGAGAGCCGGGCGGTGACGAGGGCGGAGTCCAGCTTCTCCGCCTCCGCCTTCCGCTTCTTCAGCTCGGCCGCCGTCCCGTTGTAGGTCTCGGTGGCCTCCTCGGCCTCCTGGTACAGCTTCTGGAGCTCGCTCAGCAGCGCGGCGGGACTGCCGGCGGCCGCTTCCGGGGCGGCGGCGCCCGCGGTGCCGGGGTCCGCGGGTACGGGGGAGGGGGCGGCCACGGCGGCGGCCGGTGAGGTCACGACGACGGCTGCCAGCGCCGTCGTACAGATGGAGCGCAAGACGCTGCCCGGCACGACATCACCTCCGATAGCGGGGTGAATCGTCGGACTACCCCATAAGTGAGCGCAATTCCTCCATACGCTCACCTGCCGTCAGGTGATTCAAGGACCGAGCGGCGTGGCGGCGGCCCGATCCCCCGGAAGGCGGCGGAGATCCGCCGCCCCCGGCCCTGCGGTCAGTCGACCGGGAACGCGTAGAACACCCGGCCGCGCCGGACGACGGCGCTCTTCCCGGAGGCCAGCACCTGGTACTTGGTGGTGGCCGTCGCGCCCTTCGGGTCCTGCTCCCCGATGTCCTGGAACTTCCACAGCCGCCGCCCGTCGGCCGCCGAGAACGCGGTGACCTGGCCGGAGCTCGCCGCGAGCAGGGTCCCGCCGGTGCCGCTGACGGTGATCGCGGGAGTCACGTCGGTGCGCGGCCCCTCCGTCGACCGCAGCCAGCGCAGCCGCCCGGTCTCCCGGTCGACCGCTCCGACCTCCTGGTTGCTGTTGGTGGTGTGCAGCAGCGCGCCGGCCTCGACCGAGTTCCCGAAGTGGGAGCCGCGGCTGCCGTTGAGCGTCCACTTCGGCTTTCCGTCGGACGTCCCGAAGGCCCGGAGGTCGTCACCGACCGCCGCGTACAGCAGGCCGTCCGCATCGCCCACGGCCGCACCGCCGGGCGTGACGCCGCCGAACGACTCGGTCCACTTCGCCTTTCCGGTCTTCCGGTCGAAGCTGCGGAACCTGCCCTTGCCCTTGGCCGCCTTCACGTCCGCCGGGGTGAGCGACAGCTGGCTCTGCCGTACGACGATGTCGTCCGGCCGCACCGCGATCAGCCGGTACACCGGCGCGGCCGGGCCGCGGCCGTTGGGCACGGAGGTGCGCCACAGCTCCTTGCGCTGCTCGATGTCGTACCCGAACAGGAAGGACGTGACGACCTGCTTGTCCTTCCCGCGCTTCTTGCCCTTCTTCGGCTTGGGGGCCTTCACGGTGGTCCTGGTGGAGCCGGTGAACCAGACGGTCGAACCGGACGCGCCTACGAGCTCGGGCACCGTCAGGTGCGGAGCGCCTTCGAACTCGTCGGCGTACGCCACCCGGTGGGCCATCCGGCCGTCCTTCGCCGACAGCCACAGGAACTCGGCCGGACCCGCGATGAAGCAGAACTCCTTGCCGGCCGGCAGGGCGGCCTGGCCCTTGGCCCCGTCAGGGCTCTCCCAGACCCGGCGGCCGGTGCGCAGGTCGAGCGCGGAGGCATGGGTCTCGTCGGTCACCACCAGCAGCCGGTCGTTCCAGACGGCGGCGGTGAGGGGGAAGGGTTCGGACTCCGGGTGCGTATGGATCCAGCGCGGCTGCGGGGGCAGTCCGGCGATGACGGGCCGGCTGGTGCTCGGGGAGGGCTTGGCGTCGTCCGCGGACTTCGCGTCGTCGCCCGGCCCGAGCGCCAGCACTCCGCCGCCCCCGACGAGGAGTCCGGCGGCCCCGGCCGCGGCCGCGATCAGCACGGTCCGGCGGTCGGCCGCGGCGTGCTTGGGAGGGGCCGGGAGCGGGAGCGGGACGGCGGGAAGGAGCGCCGCGGGAGCGGGCACGGGCAGGGCCCGGGGAGCCGGTGGGCCGGCGGGGAGGGCGGCCGGGGGGCCGGGCAGCTCACGCGGCATCTCACGCGGCATCGAGAGCTGGGCCGTCGCCAGATCGGGCCGCGGGGCGCGGTGGTCGATGATCCCGAACTGGGCGGTCCGGGTGTCCCGGCCGGGCGCGGGGGCCTCGGACCCGGGGCCGGGCACCACGGCGTCCTGCACGTCCGGGGCGTCGGCGGCGGGGGCGCCCGCCGAGTCCTCGACGACGGGCGGTGCGGCCTCCAGCGCCTGGGCGCGTACGCCCTGTCCGGCCACGGCCGCCGACAGCGGAACCGGCAGCCACTGGCCGCCCTTCGCGAGCCCCGCCGCGCCCTCCAGGGCCAGTTCCGCGGCCACCGCACCCGCCGTCGGCCGGCCGGCCGGGTCCTTCGCCAGGCAGCGGGCGACCAGATCGCGCAACGCGTCCGGCACAGCGGTCAGTTCCGGGTCGGTGTGGGCGATCCGCTCGGCGGCCTCCGCCGCCGGGCCGTCCGCCAGCGGGGTACTGCCGGTCGCCGCGTACGCGAGCAGCAGGCCCAGCACGAAGAGGTCGGAGGCCGGACCGGGCTCCCTGCCCTCGACCTGCTCCGGGGTCAGATAGCCGAGCCGGACGGAGAGCTGCCCGCCCGGCCGCGCCTCGGCGTCGGCCGCCGCACCCAGCGGGCCGAAGGCGGTGAGCCGCGGCCCGTCCGCGGCCAGCAGCACCGTCCTGGGGGCGAGACCCTGGAGCACGGCCCCGGTGGCGTGCACCCGGGAGAGGGTCTCGGCGACGCCCGCGCCCAGTATCCGCACGGCACGCTCGGGGAGCGGCCCGGCGGTCTCGATCGCCTCGGCGAGGGTCACCGCCGGCACGTACTCCGAGGCCGTCCACAGCAGGTCGTCGTCCCCGGCCCCGTCCGTACGGGTGTCGAGCCGCGCCGCCACCCAGCCGCCGGCCAGCCGGTCCGCGGTCCGGGCCTCCGCCTGGAAGCGCCGCCGGAAGGCGGGCAGCGCGGCCAGGGCGGGCCTCGCCGCGGTGATCACGGCGAGTTCCCGCGGGGCCGTGCCGCGCGCCAGGTACTGCACCGCCGCGGCTGTCTCACGCAGCCGTGCCAGCGTCGTGTACGGGCCGAAGCGGCGTGGATCGTCCTGACGCAGCGCTTCCATGGCGCACCCCCTGTGTGACCTTCCTCGGACCGGATCGTCGATCTTACGGTCTCCCCCGAGACAGGGAGCATCGCCCCGATTCACCCCATATGCGTCATCCCGGTTTCGACCAGGGCCACTTGGGGCTGTGGCGCTCACGGCCGCCGGGGGCGTACTCGTACACCCAGCCGCGCTGGATCCCCAGCCGCTTGGTGTGTCCGGCCGGGACCCGCCGGTACGCGTACACGGTGGCCGGCCCGCCGTCGGCGTCCGGGACCGGAACCTCGTACCACTTGGGCGGGTGGCCGGTCGCGCCGACGAGTACGGGCAGGACCCGCCCGTCCAGCGGGCCGCCGGTGAAGGGGGTGTTCTCGCTTCTCACCGCCCCAGTCTGACCGATCAGCCCGGGGGCAGCAGATGTGCGGCCTCGCCGACCACCGGGATCAGCCGGTCCGCCAGCCGGCCGGCCGGGCCCGCCGCGGTCTCCAGGGGCAGCAGCTCGGCCACGGCGGCGGCGGTCGCCGGATCCGTGGCCGCGGTGACCGCGAGGAGTCCGATGAACTGGTCGACGAGCCAGTCGCGCAGCTCGGAGGCGGCGGGCTGCTTCTCCTCGTCCAGCCAGATCAGCGAGGCGGCCTCGACGGCCGCGATCCAGGTGCGCACCATCATCCGCAGCCGAGGTCCGGGATCAGTGCCCGCGCCCCGGCCCAGGTGCAGGAGTATCTGGTCGGCCGCCGCCCGCCGTACCTCGTCGACGATCGTGCCCGTACGGGACGTCTCCGCGACACTGCCGCCGCGCAGCAGTGCGCTGAAGCCGGCGTCGTGCTGGTCGACGAAGGCGAGATAGCGGTCCAGGACCCGCGTCACCCGTTCCGTGGGCGGGCCCACGGCCGGTTCCGCGAAGCACAGGATCAGTTCCTCGGCGGCGGACCTGAGCGCCGCCTCGTACAACTGCTGCCGTCCGCCGGGGAAGTAGCGGTAGACCAGCGGCCGGGACACCCCGGCCACCGTCGCGACCTCGTCGAGCGAGACCTCGTCGGGGGCCCGGTGCGCGAAGAGGGTGAGCGCCGCACCGAGGAGCTGGGTGCGCCGCTCCTCGACGCTGAGCCTTCGGTACGCGCGGTTCGGCGGCGCGGCTGCGGCAGGGGTCATACCGGCCAGCGTAACGACCTGGTGCGCGATAGGGAGCCCGCTCTCTGTCGCGCACCAGGTCGTAAGCGCTGGTGCCGTGTCCGGGGCCGTCAGGCGAGCAGGCCCGAGCTCTTCCACAGCCTGCGTCCCACCCCGTTGAGGACCCCGATGTCGTCGAAGAAGTCGGTCAGCCGCTTGGCGCCCGACTGCATGACCTCGGCCCGGTGCCCGCTCGCCCGCACCTGGGCCACGGCCTCCTCGGGGTTCAGGCCGACGTTCCCGTACACCTGCGGATTGACGAAGCAGACGGAGAAGACGCGGGCCGCCTGGCCGCAGCTGACCCGGGTGAGCTCGCGCTCCCAGCGGGGCGCGGTCACCATCTGGCGGCGCAGTTCCTCGCGGGCGTACCGGACGTGCCGGGCCTCCTCGACCACGTGGATGCGGGTCACGCCGCGCACCAGGGTCTGGACGCGCTCGTCGGGAAAGGTGAGCCGCTGCATCCAGTCGAGGATCTCCTCGCCGAGCAGGGTGGCCGCGAACGAACCGGGTGTGGTGGAGACGGTCTTCAGCACCCGGGCGAGGTTGTGGTACCGGCGCGGGACCGGGTAGCAGGGCGCCCCGCCCCAGGTGATCATCCGGCCGAACATCATCGAGTGCCGGCACTCGTCGGCTATCTCGGTGAGCGCGTAGCGGACGTGGTTGCTGGTCACCGGCTTGTCGTAGATGTGCCGCACCAGCAGCTGCATGAGGATGATCTCGAACCAGATGCCGAGCGAGGCCAGCGAGGCCGACTCGTGCCGGGCCAGGTCCTGCCGCTGCTCCTGCGACATCCTCCGCCACATCGGGGTGTCGTAGAGGGAGACCAGCTCGGGCGGCCAGAACCACTTGCCGTCCTCGGCCGCCGCGTCCCAGTCGAGCTCCTTGTCGGGGTCGAAGGAGTGCTTGGCCGAGGCCTCCAGCAGTCGTTCGGCGATCTGCTCGCGGTCCCGGAGCGGGCCGAGTGCGTCGCGGAGCAGCTGTACATCGTGTTCGGTCACGGACGTCATGGCTGGAGGCACCTCGCACATGGGTTACCGGTGGTCATCTCTTATGAGACCGTCTGTCAGTAAGCCCGTCAATCCCCTGCACGCGACTTGTTGACCCGGCGTCTACCAACGTGTGAACCTGCCAACTGAACCAATCGACCGGTGACTTGTCGGAGCATGCGAGGCGAAGGAGCCGTCCATGTCGACCCACGACCTCTACACCACCGCCCCCGACCAGCCGCTGTGGACGGTGCCCGCCTCGGGCGCCGCCCGCTTCAGCTGGGATTACGACGACGGCCGCGAGCGCCTTCTCGCCCTGTACCAGAAGGGCAAGGACAAGCAGTGGGACGGCAACAAGCGCATCGACTGGAGCCTGGAGGTCGACCCCACCGACCCGCTCGGCACCCCCGACGAGGCCCTCACCCTGTACGGCACCCCGCACTGGGCGAAGATGACGGAGAAGGACCGGGGCGAGCTGCGCAAGCACTACACCTCCTGGCAGTTCAGCCAGTTCCTCCACGGTGAGCAGGGCGCGATGGTCTGCGCGGCCCGGATCGTGGAGTCCGTCCCCGATCTGGACGCCAAGTTCTACTCCGCGACCCAGACCATGGACGAGGCCCGGCACGCGGAGATCTACGGCCGGTTCCTGCACGAGAAGATCGGGATGCTGTACCCGGTCAACGACAACCTCCAGGGCCTGCTCGGCGACACCCTGCGCGACTCCCGCTGGGACATGCCCTACCTCGGCATGCAGGTCCTCATCGAGGGCCTGGCCCTGGCCGCCTTCGGCATGATCCGCGACACCACGACCAAGCCGCTGCCCAAGCAGATACTCGCCTATGTCATGCAGGACGAGGCCCGCCACGTGGCCTTCGGCCGGATGGCGCTGCGCGACTACTACAAGCAGCTGAGCGACGTGGAACTGCGCGAGCGCGAGGAGTTCGTCATCGAGGGCTGCTACCTGATGCGTGACCGGCTCAGCGGAGTGGAGGTGCTGGAGAACTTCGGCATCGCCAAGCAGGAGGCCAAGGAGCTCTCCGAGCACTCCGAGTTCCTCCAGCTCTTCCGCAAGCTGCTGTTCAGCCGCATCGTCCCGTGCGTCAAGGACATCGGGCTGTGGGGCGAGCGGCTGCAGAAGGCGTACGTCGACATGGGCGTCCTCGAACTCGGTGACTCCAGCCTGGACCTGCTCATGGCCCAGGACGAGGAGATAGCCGAACAGCTGGACCGGGACCGCTTCGAGGCCGAGGAACAGGCGCGGGTGGCGGAGGTCGCGGAGGCGATCGCGGACGGCGGGGCGGAGCCGCAGGCTTCCTGAGCGGGGGCGACGGGGCGGGGAGCGCTGAGTAGGGTCGGCCGCATGCGTGAGACCGATGATGCCGCCGGTCCGGTCGCCGCCGGGCCGCCGGCGGACCACCCGGACCGGCGGCGGCTCGCCCGCCGGGCCGCCTACAAGTCCGTGTCCACCCACCTGTCGCTGCTGAGCGACCGCGGGCTGGGTGACGCCGTCCGCGCGGCCACCCCGCTCGGATCCGGGATGGGCGGCAGGCCGGCGGAGCTGGAGGTGTGCGGGACCAGGGTCTTCGTCAAACGGGTGCCGCTGACGGACCTCGAACTGCGCCCGGAGAACGTGCGGTCGACGGCCAACCTCTTCGGGCTGCCGACGTTCTACCAGTACGGGGTGGGCTCGGCCGGATTCGGGGCCTGGCGCGAGCTGGCCGCGCACACGATCACCACCGGCTGGGTCCTCGGTGACGCGTACGGGGACTTTCCGCTGATGTACCACTGGCGGGTCCTGCCGGACTCCGCTCCGCAGGGGTTCGCCGACGAGTTCGGGGGCATCGACGGGGCGGTCGCCCACTGGGACGGCTCCCCGGCCGTACGCGCCCGGCTGGACGCGGTCGGCCGGTCCTCGGCGAGCCTGGTGCTCTTCCTGGAACATGTGCCGCGGACCCTCGCGGCCTGGCTGGGCGACCGCCGGGCGGCGGCCAGGGAGGGCGGGGAGGGCCCGCCGTACGCGTGGCTGGACGAGACCCTGGCCCGTGGGGCGGAGTTCATGAGTTCGCGCGGGTTCGTGCACTTCGACGCCCACTTCCGCAACATCCTGACCGACGGCAGCTCGATCCGCTTCGCGGACTTCGGCCTGGCCCTGAGCTCCGCGTTCGAACTCTCCCCGGAGGAGTCCGCGTTCCTGGCCGGGCACCTCGCGTACGACCGCCACTACGTCGCCGGCCATCTGGTCCGCCACCACCTGTTCGACGGCGTGTGCGACGCCGCCTTCCTGCGCGGCTGGATCGCGGGCGACCGCTCCGGGGGCGTCCCGCCCGGGGCCGCCGCGGTCCTCGACCGGCACGCGGCGCCCGCCCTCGTCCTGGACGGCTTCCACCGCCGCCTGCTGACCGTGAGCAAACGGACGCCGTACCCGGCGGCCGGGATCGACGGGGCCGCGGCTGCGTCGGCCGCCGGCGATACCCCACCCCTGCCCCGGAATCCGGGGGCTGTCCACAGGGGCTGATCATTCATGGCGCCAGGATCCCATTCATGCCCGGCGGTCGCGTCCCGGCCCGAAAACGGCTGTACGCCCCGGACCGCCGGCGGAAGGATGGCGCCATGGCCTCAACCACTGTCGAAGCGGATCTCGCCGCCGCCCGCCGCAGTCTCGAAGGACTGGCGCTCGGGGACGCGTTCGGGGAGCGGTGGTTTCCGCTCCTCCGGGAGCCCCGGCAGGCGTACAACGAGGTCAGGGCGCGTCGGATGCCCCCGGAACCCAGGTGGAACTGGACCGATGACACCGCCCTGGCCCGTGCGCTTCAGCGGGCACTCGATGAGCGCGGGGAGGTCGAGCAGGACCGGCTCGCGCTCCTCTTCGCCCTGGCCTTCGACGCCGACCAGGCCCGGGGGTACGGCCACGGCATGCACATGCTCCTGCCCGAGCTGCTGACGTCACCGGGCGACTGGCGGACGCTGGCCCCCCGGCTGTTCGAGGGCGGCAGCCTCGGCAACGGTGCGGCGATGCGGGTCGCACCGCTCGGCGCACGGTTCCACCGGGACGTCGGCCACGCTGCCGGACAGGCCGTGTTGCAGGCGGAGGTCACCCACGCCCACCCCGAGGGGATCGCGGGCGCCGTGGCGGTCGCGGTCGCCGCGGCACTCGCGGTACGGGGCGCGTTCACGCTGGACGCGGTCGTCGCGCTGACCCCCGCGGGGCCGGTGCGCGACGGGCTGGAGCGGGCCGTCGAGGTGCCGTTCGACACCGAGCCGTGGCGGGCCGCCGACCTGCTCGGCAACGGACAGCGCATCCGCGCCGACGACACGGTGCCGTTCGCCCTGTGGACCGCCGCCCGGCACCCGGACGACCTGGAGGCGGCGCTCTGGGCAACGGCCGAGGGGTTCGGGGACGTCGACACCACCTGTGCCATCACCGGCGGGATCGTCGGCGCCGCCGTCGGCGTCGACGGTGTGCCAGCCGAATGGCTCCGGCGCCGTGAGCCGCTGGACTGAACCGGACCGGCCCCGGGGTTCGAATGAGTGGCGCGATCACCAGCACCATCCCGATGTGCGCCTGGGGAGACGGCAACACCGCGTCCTTCGTCGCCGTCGTCACGCCCGAGACCGCGCTCCAGGACCCCGAGAAGGTCGACCTCGAAAAGGCGGCGCTGGACACCGCCCGGGTCCGGGCCGAGTCGCGCAAGCCGATCGGCGCCGCCCAGGCCGGCTGACCAGCTCGTCGCGCCGGGCCCCGGGCACCCGCCCGGAAGCCGTCACGCGCTCAGTCTCCCAGCGCCGCCTCCATGACGGAACGGGCGATCGGCGCGGCACTGCCGCCGCCGCTGATGTCGGCCCGGTCGGCGGCGGCGTCCTCGACGACCACGGCGACCGCGACGGCCGGCCGGGCGGAGTCCTGCGCCTGCGCCCAGGAGATGAACCAGGCATACGGCGTACCGGTGTTGTCGATGCCGTGCTGCGCCGTGCCGGTCTTGCCGCCGACCGTGGCCCCGTCGATGGCGGCGTTGGTGCCGGTGCCGTCCTCCACCACGTCGGTCATCATCCGGCGCAGCCGCATCGCCGTCTGCGGGTTCATCGCCCGGTGGTAGGAGTGCGACCCCGTGGTGCGGACGGTGGAGCCGCTGTGCGTGGTCGTACGGTCCACCAGGTGCGGGTACATGAGTTCGCCGCCGTTCGCCACGGCCGAGGCCACCATCGCCATCTGCAGCGGGGTCGCCGTGGTGTCGAACTGGCCGATCGAGGAGAGGGCCAGCTGATCGTCGCTCATGTCGGTGTCGAAGTTGCTCTTCGCCACCCCGGACGGGATCTTCAGCCCCGTGTCGTTGAAGCCGAACCTGCCGACCGCGTCCACCATGCCGTCCAGGCCGACCTGGACCCCGAGGTGGGCCATCACGGTGTTGCAGGAGACCCGGATCGCCTCGGCCAGGGACGCCTTGGCGCAGCCGCTCGCCTCGTTGGGGAGCGTGGTCGAGGTGCCCGGCAGGACGTAGGGGGATGGGGTGTCGGTCGGGGCGTCCGGGTCGGTGACGACCTCGGCGTCCAGCGCGGCCGCCGCCGTCACGATCTTGAACGTGGAGCCGGGCGGATACGTCTGGCGGATGGCCCGGTTGAGCATCGGCTGACTCCGGTCCGAATTGAGCTGCCGCCAGGCGTCGGTGACGGACGAACCGGTACCGGACAGCCGCCCCGGATCGTACGAGGGGGTCGAGACCAGCGCCAGGATCTTGCCGGTCGTCGGCTCGACGGCCGCGACCGCGCCCCGCCGGCCGCCGAGCCCCTCGTACGCGGCGCGCTGCATGGAGTCCTTGATCGTGGTGACGACGTCGCCGCCGGGCTGCCGGCTGCGGGTGATCTCGTTCCAGAAGGGGAGCGGGGCGAGCATCGGGTCGGTGCCGGAGAGGACCGGGTCCTCGGCGTTCTCGATCAGGGTGGTGCCGTACGTCTGCGAGGCGTATCCGGTCACCGGCGCGTACAGCGCGCCGTGGCGGTAGGTGCGCTCGTACGCGAGCTGCTCGCCGGTGTTCTTGGAGCCGGTGACGGATCTGCCGTCGACCAGGATGTTGCCGCGCGGCTGGTCGTAACGGTCGATCGTGTTCCGGCGGTTGGCGGGGTTGTCGTCGAGGGAGGAGGCATCGAAGACCTGGACGCGGGCGGCGTTCAGCAGCAGCGCCACGAGCAGCAGCAGACAGAACGCGGCGGCGCGCCGGATGTAGCGGATCACGGCCGGGCCTCCCGCGCGGTCGGCGCGTACGGGATCACAGCTCGTCCTCCAGGATGGGGGCGATGACTCCGGTCTCCACCTGGTCGGGGTGGGGTCTGCGGGCCAGGTCGCTGATCCGGATCAGCAGCGCCACGATGATCCAGTTGGTGACCACGGACGAACCACCCTGGGCGAGGAACGGCATCGCCATGCCCGTCAGCGGGATCAGCCCCATCACCCCGCCCGCGATCACGAACACCTGGAGCGCCAGGATCGAGGCGAGGCCGATCGAGAGCAGCCGTCCGAACGAGTCGCGCAGGGCGAGCCCGGCCCGGTAGCCGCGCGCCACCAGCAGCGCGTACAGCATGAAGACCGCCGTCAGCCCGGTCAGGCCGAGTTCCTCGCCCGCCGTCGCCAGGATGAAGTCGGACTTGGCGGCGAAGCCGATGAGGATGGAGTGCCCGAGCCCGAGCCCGGTGCCGAGCATCCCGCCGGCCGCGAAGGCGAACAGCGACTGGGCGAGCTGGCCGGCCCCCCGGCCCGCGTCGATGGAGGCGAACGGGTCGATCCAGTCCCGCACCCGGCTGTGCACATGCGGTTCGAAGGAGCCGACGACGAACGCGCCGACGGCGGCGAGCAGCAGTCCGACGGCGATCCAGCCGGTGCGGCCGGTCGCCACGTACAGCATGATCACGAACAGGCCGAAGAAGAGCAGCGAGGTGCCCAGGTCGCGTTCCAGGACCAGCACTCCGACGCTGAACAGCCAGATCGCCACGATCGGGCCGAGCACCCGGCCGGTGGGGAGCTGGAGCTTCCAGATCTTGCGGCCGGTGTACGCGAGGGCGTTGCGGTTCGCCGCGAGGTAGGCGGCGAAGAACACGGCGAGCAGGATCTTGGCGAACTCGCCCGGCTGGAAGGAGAATCCGCCGACCCTGATCCAGATCTTGGCGCCGTTCACGGCGGGGAAGAAGATCGGCACGATCATCAGGACGAGGGCCGTGGTGACCGAGAGGTACGCGTACCGCTGGAGCACCCGGTGGTCGCGCAGGAACACCACCACCGCGATGAAGAACGCGACGCCGAGCGTGGACCAGACCAACTGGGTGGGGGCGGCCTGGTCCTTCGGGGTCTCCAGGTCGAGCCGGTAGATCAGCACCAGGCCGAGGCCGTTGAGCAGGACGGCGATGGGCAGCAGCAGCGGATCGGCGTACGGGGCGCGGAAGCGGACGGCGAGATGGGCGAGCAGTGCGAGCAGCCCGAGGCCGCCGCCGTACCCGGCGACATCGGGCGGGACCGCGTCGTTCCTGGCCAGACCGACGGCGGCGTAGCCGTAGACGGAGATGAGGACCGCCCCGATGAGGAGCGAGAGTTCCACGCCGCGCCGCTTGGGCAGGCGCAGCTCGGGCGGGGGTGCGTCCGCTGTCGTTGCGGTCATGCCACGCAACGTAGCAAGAGGCGGGGGTTATTTCCCTTATGTGTTAGTGCGGAGGTTCGTGGGGTTCCGGTGGCGGGCCGTCAGGACCGGGGGCCGAGCGGCGGATCCTCCTCGCGGTGTACGTACTCCGGGAGCGTCAGCCGGGCCACCGCCCCGCCGTCCGCCGCGTTCTCGAAGACCAGCCGGGCGCCCATCACCCGGGCCTGCCCGGCGGCGATGGTCAGTCCGAGGCCGTGTCCCCTGCTGCCGCCCTCGGTGCGGAAGCGCTGCGGACCTCCCGCGGTCAGGTACTCCGGGAAGCCCCCGCCGTGATCGCGTACGGTCACCACCGGCCCGTCGACCGTCAGTACGACCGGCGGGCGGCCGTGCCGGTGCGCGTTGCTGATCAGATTGCCGAGCACCCGCTCCAGCCGCCGTCTGTCCGTCTCGACGCGTACCGGCGGCCCGTCCCGGACGACCGACACCTCGGTGCCGGTGCCCGAGGCGGACGCCACTCGCTCGACGAGCGGGGCCAGTTCGTGCACATCCAGATCGACCTGCTCGCTACGGGTGTCGAGCCGGGAGATCTCCAGCAGGTCCTCGGTGAGGGCGCGCATCGTCCGGACCCGGTCCTGCACCAGCTCGGAGGGGCGGCCCGGCGCCAGCAGTTCGGCGGCGGCCGACAGGCCGGTCAGCGGGGTGCGCAGCTCGTGCGCCACATCGGCGGTGAAGCGCTGCTCGGTCAGCAGCTTGCGCTGGAGCGTCGAGGCCATCGTGTCCAGCGCACCGGCGACGATCGCCACCTCGTCCTGCCGGCGCGCGGGCCCGGCCGTACGGGGGTCGTCGACGCGGGCGTCGAGATCGCCGGCCCCGATCCGGCGGGCCACCCGCGCGGTCTGGTGGAGCCGCCGGGTGACCCGGGTGACGGCGAACCCGCCGGCCAGCAGCGTCGCGCCGATCGCCAGCAGCGAGGAGCCGATGATCGCCCCGTCCAGGCCGTTGATCGTGCGGGCGCTCTGGCTGTAGTCGATCCGTGTCGCCAGCGCGTGGCCGTCGGCCGGGGCGGCGGCCCACATCGTCGGCCGGCCGAAGTGGTCGGCGACCATGGTGCCCCGCTCCCCGCCGGCCGCCAGGGCGCGCAGCGACTCGGGCAGCCCCGGCGGGTCGAGCCCGGAGCGCGGCGGGAGTGCCTCGCCCGCCTCGTAGGCGGCGGTGACGTCCGCCAGCCGGGTCAGTGCCTTCTCGCGGGCGTGGCCGACCGTCTGGCGGGTGACCGCGGTGTGCACCAGCACGCCCAGCAGGGCGGCGAGCACGCAGCACATCACGGTGATGAATACCGCGGACTTCCAGGTCAGTGAGGCGGTCCAGACGGGCATCCGCAGCCTGCGCGGGTCCCACGAGGCCCTCGGCGGCCGGCGGCTCACCGGCGATCCGCGGACACGGCGGCCGAGGGCGCCGCGGTGGGTTCGGCGGTCGGCCGTGCGGTGGGCGGCGGCGTCGGCGCGGCGGAGGGCAGTTCGCTGGGCCGCGCGGAGGGCCGCGCGCCCGGCGGCTGCCGCCGGCCGGGCTCCGGCTGTGGGGTCATGCGCAGGATCCCGTCCTGGGTGGGCAGCATGGCGCGCTGCCTGCTGTCCCAGGACCAGGCCGTGCGGTACTCGTACCCGGTGATGGCCGACGGCGCCCGCATGATCAGGTCCCGGCCGGCCAGCTCCACGCTGATCACCGCGTCCGAGGTGGACATGATCCGGGTCAGCCCGCCCGGCTCCGGCATGTAGACCCGTACGGAGAGCTGGCGGTCGGCCAGCTTGACGGCGAGGACCAGTTCGTCCCTGCCGTCGCCCGTCAGGTCGCGGTAGTACGGCGCGAGCACCGGGCAGTCGTCCGGCGCGGTCCGGCAGGCGTTGATCGCGCGGACCGTCGAGGCCGGGAGTTCGTCCGTACCGCTGGAGCGGTCGGGGCGGGCCCTCAGCCCCGCCTGCACCACCGCCACCGGGTCCAGCCGGCGCACATCGCCGCCCGGGACGGTGATGCCGGGGATGTGCGCGGTCTCGCCCTCGCCGTAGTCGTACGGAGCGGCGGAGGCGGGCGGCAGCTCCGGCCAGAGGTGGGCCGGCCCGATGGCGGCCGGGGTCGGTCCGGTGCTCTTCAGCCCGCCACCGGTGCCGCATCCGGCCAGCAGGGCGGCGCCGGCCAGCAGGGCCGCCGCTCGGGGCCCCGCCCGGTGCTGCGGACGCATGGTTCTCTCCGTTCCCGAGGTCCGTCGAGCCGGCGGGCACGGGCTCGCGCAGGCCCCGGCTCCGTAGACCTTATTCGGAAGGAAGTCTCTTATGCGTATTTAGTGCTGATACGGGTTCTGGCCCTGGCCCTGCGCTCCCGGCGTGAAGCCCGGCTGCTGCTGCGACTGCCCGAACGGGTTGCCGTCCTGCGACGCCAGGTGCTGGGCCAGCAGCTGTTCGGCCTGCTCCTTGGGGATCTTCTGCTCACCACCGCAGAACGTGCACTGGGTGGCGTACTTCACCGAGAAGGGGAACAGCGGCACGAAGAACAGCGTGAACTTCGTGACCCGCTTGCGCAGGGTGTGCGCGGAGGGATTCCCGCACCAGCCGCAGACCATCGTCATGACGGCCAGTTGGTAGAGATAGCCTCGCGTGCCGAAAATGATCATGTTGTGGGTCCCTTCCCCGGATTCCCCGTGAGCGCCCGGCGGCAGAGCGCCAGCAGCTTCTCGTCCTCGTATGTGTCATGGCTGCCGTAGCCGCCGTCCATCGCGTTGTGGCGGCGTACGGAGGCGAGCTCGGCGCGCAGCACATGCACCGCGTTCGACCCCGCACCAGCGGCCCCCATCCGCGCCAGGCATCCGGCCACCCGAACCCTGACATGGCGGTTCTGCTCCCAGGCCGCCAGGAGCACCGGAACGGACTCCCCGGCCCGACCGGAAACCTCCCACAGAGCGATCGCCGCGTCCACCCGCAGCCACAGCTCCTCGTGCCCCAGCAGCGCCCGCAGCCGCGGCGCGGTCACCTCCGCCCGCGCACCGAGCCGGCCCAGCGCGCTCGCCGCCGCCCGCCGCTCGTGCGCGTGCTCCGCCTGGAGCCCCTCGATCAGCACGGGCAGCACGGCGTCGGCGTCCCCGTCGACCGCCCAGAGCGCCTCGGCGGCCTCCGTGGCCGCCGCGGTGCCGGGACGCCGGATCAGTGCCCGCAGCTCCGGCACGGCACAGTGCGCCGCGGGCCCGAACGAGCCGAGCGCCCGCAGCGCCGCCGTGCGCAGCCACTCACCGCGGTACTCCGGAGCCCCGCGCAGCACCCGCAGCACCTCCGGCGCCGCCTCGCCCGCCCGCAGCGCGGTCAGCCCGGCCAGCAGCGGGCTCGCCCGGTCGTACGCGCCCTCGTCGAGGCCCACCTCGCCGAGCCTGCGCCGCAGCGCACCGGCCAGTGGACGGGCCGCCGGCCCCAGATAGCCGATGGCGAACCCCACGTCGTGCGGCACCTCGGGCCGCTCCAGCGCCGCGGCCAGTGCGGGCACGGCGCGGGCGTCGCCCAGCCGGGACAGCGCCTTCACCGCGCTGCCGAGCCCCGGCGGCCCGCTCGCCCACTCCTTCACCCAGGCCCCCGGATCCGCCGCGACCCGGGCCGCCAGCGCGTCCGCGGCCGGTGCGGCCAGGCCGAACAGCTCCTCCAGGACGTGCGAGGCGGCCTCGGCCAGCCTCGGCTCGGCCGCGCCGAGCTGCTCCCCGACCAGCCGCACCAGCTCCCCGTAGGAGCCGCGCCAGGCCCGGATCAGCCCGCTGCTCATCCGGACCGCGTCGATGCGCTGCCAGCGGTCGGGGCTGCACAGCTGATCGGTCAGCAGCGCCGTCCGCTCGGCGACCCGGTCGTCGAGGCCGACATGCAGGGTCCGCAGCAGATCGGCCGTCCAGGGTGCCGCGCGACCCGCGCTCTCCTCGGCCGACAGCGCCCGCAGCTGCCCCACCAGGGTCGCCGGCGCGGCCCGCTCCTCGACCCCGGCCGGCTCCGGCTCACTGTGCGCCCCGGCCGGCCGCGGCCCCGGCTCCGCGGCCACGGGCGAGGAGCGCAGCTGCCGCAGCAGCCCCGCCACCACTCGCACCACATCGCCCGGCAACGCCTGCGGGGCGCACCGTGCCAGCTGGGCCAGCGCCGCCAGTCGCAGCCCCGGCGGATACGCCTCGGCGGCCAGCCGGCTCAGCCAGTCGGCGATCTGGTCGGTCAGCGGCCGGTGGCGCAGGGCCACCCGCCCCGCCGCCTCGACCAGCGCGAGCCGCACCTCGTCGTCCCGCTCGACCGCCAGCCGGTCCCGCAGCAGCGTCAGGACCCGTGCGGGGTGGCCGTGCAGGGTGGCCAGCGCCAGCGGGGCGGAGACCCGTACGCCCGGGTCGTCGTCGGCCATCAGGGCGAAGAACACCCCGGCGCCCGCGGTGACGGCGGCCGCCGCCATCGCGTAGTTCGCCGCGCCCTCGATCTCCTCCTCGTCGATCTCGTCCTCGTCGTCCTCGTCGAGGTCGATGCCGCCGATGCTGGTGAGCAGCTCGACGATGCCTCCACGGTCCGGGACCGCCGGATCCACGACGAGCTCGAAGAGGAAGGGAATGCAGGCGAGGGTGCACGCGTAGACGTCACCCTGGTGGTGCACGGCCCCGTACATCCCGTCCAGCGCTCCCTCGCGCTCCGCCGGATCGGCGGACGCGAGGCCCTGGAGCAGGCCGGGCACATCATCGGCAGGCCCGTAGGCATGCTCCATCGAGGCCCAGTCGACCTCGTCGATCCCCGCGAACACGTCATCGCCTCCCCACGCGTCACCACGAAGCAGTGTCTGCGCAGAGTGTGCACCACCGCTCTGACAATCCACCCGCCACATGCGGCCTTTTGCCTTTGGGCATGACAACAAAGGCGGCGGTGAGGTATGCCCCGGGGCGGGAGGGCCCGGCGGCTATGCCGTGTCCGGAATCGGACGCCCCCGGCCCGGTTCGTTGAGCGGCCCGAGCAGATCCCCGTACCGGCCCAGCCGCTCCGCCATGTCACCGGCCAGGAAGACCAGCTCCCCGGGATCGCGGCACTCCCCGATCTCCGCCCAGGTGACCGGCGCGGAGACGGAGGGCTCGGCCCGCGCGCGCAGGGTGTAGGGGGTGGCGGTCGTCTTGGCCGCGGCGTTCTGGCTGAAATCGACAAATACCTTTCCCGGCCGGAGCGCCCGCCTCATCCGGTGCACCACCAGATCCGGAAGCTCCAGCTCCGCCTGAATGGCCAGCCCCTTCGCGTACGCCGACACCCGCTCGGACGCCGCGGGCTCCAGCGGGACGAGCAGATGCAGCCCCTTGGACCCGGACGTCTTCCCGTAGGCCTCCAGCCCGTCCGCCGCCAGGCGTTCCCGCAGCCAGAGGGCGACCTCGCAGCACTCCACGACACTCGCGGGCGGCCCGGGATCCAGGTCGAACACCAGCCGGTCGGCCACCCCCGGCGTACCGGCCCGCCACTGCGGGGTGTGGAACTCCACCACCAGGTTGGCCGCCCACATCAGTGAGGCGAGATCCCCCACGACGATCTGCCGGGCACCCTCGTCCTCGTGGTGCGGCACCGTGGCCGTCCGTACCCAGGACGGCGTACCGGGGGGCGGGTTCTTGGTGAAGAAACGCTGTCCGTCCGGCCCGTCCGGGTAGCGCAGGAAGGACACGGGCCGCTCCCGCAGATGCGCCAGCAGCGCGTCTGCGGCCGTGGCCGCGTAGTAGTGCAGCACCTCGCCCTTGGTGGTGCCGGTGGCCGGATACAGCACCTTGTCCAGATTGCTGAGCGTCAGGCGCCGCCCCTCCACTTCAGTGATCGGCGACATACGATAAGAATCACATGCAAAACGGATCCATAGGCATATAAGGGTTGTAAGGGGTGACCGGTGAGGTCCATCTGGAACGGCGCCATCTCCTTCGGGCTGGTCAGCATCCCGGTCAAGCTGATCAACGCCACCGAGAACCACTCGGTCTCCTTCCGCCAGATCCACGTCACCGACGGCGGCCGGGTCCGCTACCGCAAGGTGTGCGAGCTGGACGGGGAAGAGGTGGCCGCGGCCGAGATCGGCAAGGCCTACGAGGACGCCGACGGCTCGATGATCCCGATCACCGACGAGGACCTCGGCTCACTGCCGCTGCCGACGGCCAGGACGATCGAGATCGTGGCCTTCGTGCCGGCCGATTCGATCGACCCGCTCCAGATGGAAGCGGCCTACTACCTCTCCGCCAACGGGGTCCCGGCCGCCAAGCCGTACACCCTGCTGCGCGAGGCGCTGAAGCGGAGCCGGAAGGTCGCCGTCGCGAAGTACGCGCTGCGCGGGCGCGAGCGCCTCGGGATGCTGCGGGTCGTCGATGACGTGATCGCGATGCACGGCCTGCTCTGGCCGGACGAGATCCGGGCCCCCGAAGGGGTCGCCCCGGACGCCGACGTGAAGGTGCGTGACGCCGAACTCGACCTGGCCGACGCCCTGATGGCCACGCTCGGCGAGGCCGACATGGACTCGCTGCGTGACGACTACCGGGAGGCGGTCGAGGAGCTCGTCGCCGCCAAGGCCGCCGGTGAGGTGCCGCGGACGGCGGAGCCCGAGGACTCCGGCGGGAAGGTGCTCGACCTGGTCGCGGCCCTGGAGAGCAGCGTCCGGGCCGCGAAGGAGGCCCGGGGGGACGAGCCGGAGGGGGACGGCGAGGAGGCGCCGGTCGCCGAGGTCACCTCGATCGCGGACCGCAAGGGTGCCGCCCGCGGCGCCCCGGCCGGCAAGTCCGGCTCGCGTGCGTCGTCCGGATCGGGTTCGGGTTCCGGTTCGGGTTCCGGCTCCGGAGCCCGGAAGCCCACCGGCTCGTCGCCCAGGTCGTCCGGGACGAAGAAGTCCACGGGGGCCGGGAAGACGGCCGCGAAGAAGAGCACACCGAGCGGCGGGACGGGCTCGAAGAAGACGACTGGCTCGAAGAAGACGACTGCGAAGAGCACCGCCGCCGGGAAGAAGACGGCGGCGAAGACGGCGGCGGCGAAGAAGCGGAGTGGCACGAAGAGCGCCGCGCGCAAGCGCGCCTCGGCCTGACCGCCGGCCCCGGCCGCACCCCTGCCCGCGGCCGGACCCGGGCCCCGGCCCCCGTCGGAGCGCCGCGGGACGGTCCGCCGGTCCGCCCGGCTCCGCCGCATCATGCCTGGGTGAGCCCGGGGCCACCGGGCCGGCAGCGGAGCTGAGCGGCTCCGGACCGCCGAACGGCCGCCACGGGGCTCGCGCCCCGGGACGGCCGTTCGGTCCGCTCCCGCGTACCGCGTCACTGGTCCGAGATCAGTGCCTGCGGTAGGAACTCACGTAACCGGGGGCCGGGGTGCCGACACCCGTCACGTCGTCGTAGCCCCGGACCGCCGACAGCGAGGCGTCCTTGCCCAGGCTCCGCACCGAGGTTCGCAGACCGTCCGCCGCGTCGTAGCCATTGGCGAAGTCCACCCGGGCGACGGCCAGATCATGGCCCTTGCCCAGCGGGTGGTCCGTCACGTCGTGGTACGCCTTCGACTGGTAGCGGGCGTAGATCGCCGGGTTGGCGAAGCCGATGGGCCGGCCGTGCTGCGCCTGCTGTGCCAGGGCCTGGACACCGGCGATGACCGGCGCCGCCAGCGACGTGCCGCCGATGCGGTACTCGTCGTAGCCCAGCGATCCGTCGGGCAGCGTCTGGGTCTGGCCGACCAGGAAGCCGGTGTTCGGGTCGGCGACGGCCGCGATGTCCGGAGCCGTACGCATCCGGGTCTTCCCGTTCGCCTTCGCCAGCGAGTCCGGCACGATGCCGCGCTGGTAGGACGGCTGCTTCACGGTGGCGCTGGTGCCGCCGCCCGCGCCCGAGGTGTACGCGCCGGGGAAGCCGGTCCAGCTCTTCCCGTCCGCGGCCAGGGGGGCGTTCGTGGTGCCCCAGCCGGTCTCCCACTTGTAGGTGTCGTGCTTGCCGACGGCCAGCGACGTACCGCCGACCGAGGTCACCCAGGCGGAGTTCGAGGGGACGTCGATCTGCTTGGTACCGGTGGACGCGACGTTGTCGCCGTCGTCGCCGGAGGAGAAGTAGAAGCCGATGCCCTCGATCGCGCCCATCTTGAACACCTGGTCGTAGGCGAGCGCCAGATCAGGGGTCTGGTTGGCCTCGACGTCGCCCCACGAGTTGGAGACGATGTCCGCGAGCCGGTGGTCGACGACCTTGTTCAGCGAGTCCAGCAGATCGTCGTCGTAGCAGGACGCGCCGCCCACGTACACGATGTCCGCGGCGGGCGCGACGGCGTGCACGGCCTCGACGTCGAGGGTCTCCTCGCCGTACCAGCCGGAGGCCCCGCACTCCTCGGTCCTCGTGTAGTCGTCCGGCAGCACCTGGCTGAGCTGCCCGCGCTTGTACCGTGCGTCGCCGTTGCGCTTCGCGTACTCGGCGGCGTCCTTCGCGATGGTGGGGGAGGCGTACGCGTCGGTGATGGCGACGGTCACACCCTTGCCGGTGAAGCTCCCGGCCCCGTAAGCGGCGCGCAGCTGCTTGCCGGTGTAGCCCTTGACCGCGTACGGCACCTTGGAGCCGTACGCGCTCGGCAGGGTGGAGGCGGTCTTCGAGCCGAAGTACGACGAGGACGGGCCGGAGTTGCGGAACACCTCGTCCGGCGGCGGCAGCACCTCGTCGTGGCTGGACTTGTGCGGTGCGTTGTCCAGGCCCGAGACGGCGAGCACGTCGCCGCTCAGCGCGGCCGGCACCGATGCGGTGGAGGCCGGCGCGCGGTAGGTGTGGCCGCCCTTGCGGTAGTTGCGCAGCTGGGTGCCGAACGCCTTCTCGGTACGGGACACTTCACCGGTCGCCGACACATAGTGCTGGTTGGCGCCGGTGACGGTCAGCCCGGCGGCCTTCAGCCACTCGCTGACCCGGTCGATCTGCTGCTGGGTGGCCCCGAACCGCGCCTGCGCCTGCGCGGCGCTCAGGTACTTCCCGTACGAAGGCGACTGCGGGTCGGAGACGGCGGCCGCGTAGGCGGCCAGCCCCTTCGCGTCCCGTCCGGCGAGGTGGACCCGGACGGCGACCTTTCCGCTGTCGGCCGTGGCTCCCTGGTCGGCCGTGGCGGTGGCCCAGGCCGGCTTGGTGCCCTGGAGTGCGTCCCGGCCGGCCGGTGCGGAGTCGGCGCTTGCGTTGGGTATCCCGAGGGCGAGCGCACCGGCGAGCAGTGGCAGTGTCACTGCCATGCTCAGCCCGGCGCGTCGTCCGGCGCGGCTGATTCTCAAAGTAACCCCCTGCGATGTGGGTCTCGCGTGCGGAGCATGTGCCGAATGATGTGCACATGTAATCCGACACTCTGGCGAGAAACGCCTCATGTACGGGGCATGCGTTTCCCAAGAATCTGCCAAGTGGACGCGCGTAGAGGCTGGTTCGCACCGAACCGCCGAGGATCGGGCACCCCGCCCGAAGACTCCCGGTAGATCCGGGAAGCTCCGGATGTCCCTGGACGGGCTGGAGGGGCTGGAGGGGCTGGAGGGGCTGGAGGGGCTGGGCGGGCTGCCCGGCTGTCAGGTGCCCGGTGCGTGCGGTGGAATGCGGCAGAACGGCTTCCGGCTGTGAGATCTTGCCCGTCTCGCAGCCGGAAGCCGTTTCGCTCCGGCCTCATTTCGCTCCGCCTCTCCCGAACGAAATCGAATTCGTGGAGAAAAGTGAGTCCTTTCCCAGGGGTTTTCGGCCGTCCTGGAGAACTCTGATTCGTGATCCGGCGGAATCGTTCGTTCAGGCGGAAGGTGTTTTGCGGGAGAGGAATACGGAAGCCAGCACGGCGGCCGCGAACGATACGCCGGCCACCACCCACAGGCCGGTGTGAATACCGACGGTGAAACCCGAGGCGATGGCATCGGTCACCCCGGGCGGCGAGGGGCGGCCGCTGCCGCTGCTGCCGCTGCGGGCCACGTCCACCACCGCCGTGGCGATCTGCGGCGGGACATGGGCGTCGGCCAGGGTCCGCGGCAGCGCCCCGACGAAGCGGACGGCCAGCACGGCGCCCAGCACCGCCGTCGCCAGCACCGAACCGACCTGCCGGAACGCGGTGACCGCGTTCGACGCGGAACCCATCTGGGCGGGCTCGACCACGGCGAACGCGGCCGCGGTCGACGGTGCGACCACCAGCCCGCTGCCCAGACCCACCAGCGCCAGGCCCACGGCCGTGACCAGGTACGCGCTGTCCGGCTCCTGGCGGACCAGCAGCACCGCCGCGACCGACGCGATCAGCGAACCGGCGGCCAGCAGCCGGCCGGGGCCGATCTTCCCGGAGATCTTCTGGGCCACCAGCGTCGACAGCACGAAGAAGACCATCGCCGGCAGCAGCCGTACGCCCGTGCTCAGCGCCGTGACGTTCTGGACCCGCTGGAGGAAGAGCACCTCGAGGAAGACCACGCCGACGAACGTGAACAGCGCGGACGCCGCCACCAGCAGCGTCGCGGACACCCGGATCGAGCCCATCATCCGTACGTCCAGCATCGGCACGGCCACCTGCCGCTCCACCCGTACCAGGGCGAACAGCGAGACGGCGGCGACCACCAGCGAGGTCAGCACGACCGGGTCGTCGTAGCCGGCCCGGCCGCCCGCCGCGATCCCGTACACCAGCGTCCCGAGACCCAGCACCGAGAGGAACTGGCCACGCAGGTCCAGCGGCCTGTTTGGCACCTTGGACTCGGAGACCGCGTACAGCGTCACCGCCACCGTGACCACGGCGACCGGGGTGTTGACCAGGTAGACCGCCTGCCAGTCGAAGGCGTCCAGCAACGCCCCGCCGAGCAGCGGGCCGACGGCCAGACCGATGCCGGAGACCGACACCCACACCGTGATGTACCGCAGCATGCGCGGCAGATCGACGAAGAACGTGGTGGTGATGATGGCCAGTGAGGTCGGCAGCACCAGCGCGCCGCCGATCCCGCTGACGGCCCGGCCCACGAGCACCTGGGGGAAGGTGCCGGCCGTCGCCACGATCAGCGAGCCGACCGCGAGTGTGACCACGCCGATGACGAACACCCGACGCCGTCCGTACCGTTCGCCCAGGGCCCCGCCCGACAGCACACACGCTGCCACGACCAGGGTGTACGTGCTGGACACCCAGCTCAGGTCCGCCGGGGCGATGTTCATGTCGACCTGGAGGGCGCGCAGCGTCGAGATCGCCGACGTCACCTCGATGAACGACATGAACAGACCGAGGCAGGCGGCGGTCAGGATCAGCTTGCCGTGCGGGATGACCGGCTTCGCTGGCGCGGCGGGGGCCGCGGTCTCCGTCTCCGCGCTCATCACTTGCCCCGCTTCTCGGCGATGCGCCGCGTGGCGTCGTCCCACGACAGCGGGAGCTCGCTCCGGGCGGCGCCGTAGAAGACGAAGGTCGAGCGGTCCATCGTCGGAATCAGCTTCGCGACCACCTTCGCGTGCGGGTCGCTGCGGGAGAAGGTCTCCAGCGACTCCTGGTCCTGCCACGCGGACAGCGTCCAGAACGTCTTCTTGAACGGTTCGGCGCGCAGCGACGCGCCGATGGTGCCGGGCGCGGAACGGACCTGCTTCCACACCACCAGCGACAGCAGGAAGAACCGCGGCACGTGGAGCAGCGACTTCACCTCGAACTTCGATGCCATGACCACGGCCTCGCCGGAGTCGGGGGACTCGGTGGCAGCGGCCCCGGGCATCCAGGGAATGGTGGGCATGGGGGATATCTCCTCTTCGGCGTGGAGCGCGTGATCACAGCAGGGAATACCCGCTACCCACATGAGACACGCGCGACGTCCATCCGGACATGTGGTGGTGCACAACCGCTCGGGAGTGGCGGGGTTGGCCTGTTCGTGCCCCTGGTGTCCGGTACCCGTTGATCCGGACACCCCCTTTGGGGGCCATCGACGCATTCGATGGATCACCCGTGTTCGGCGATGCGGTGATTGACCCTTCCCCATGGCCCGAATTACTTTCCTTGCACGTCGCAGCCAGCCGGCTCAAATCGGAGCGATGCACCAACGACCGAATGCTTTCGGAGGGTTCGCCCTCGCGCTCCAGCGGCCGTCGCCCATAGCGACTCCTTCCCTTTTCCGGAGAACTGCCCGAACCCGAGGGGCCACCCTTCATGACAACTCGTGTCGCCGTGATCGGAGCCGGTATATCCGGCCTTTCCGCCGCCTACCATCTGCCGGACGATGTCGATGTCACCGTGTACGAGAAGGAGAACCGGCCCGGTGGGCACGCCCTGACCGTGGAGGTCGAGGAGGACGGCGGCACCATCGGGATCGACACCGCCTTCGTGGTCTTCAACTCCCGCACGTACCCCCAGCTGACCGCCTTCTTCCAGGAGGTGGGGGCCACCGCGCTGGACCACACCGGCGGCTTCGACTTCTTCGACCTCGACCGGGGACTCGACTACGGCACCGCCGAGTTCGAGCTCGCCGAGGAGGAGATCGCCCGGCGCTACCCGGCCGACTTCATGCCCTTGTGGCGGGACGCCGAACGCTTCCACAAGGAGGCGCCCCGCGACTTCCTGCGCAAGCGCACCGACATGGCGCTCGGGGAGTACCTGGACCGGGGCGGCTACTCCGACGCCTTCAAGTACGGATACGTGGTGCTGCTCGCCACCGCCGTCTGGTCGGTGCCCGCCGAACTGATCTGGGAGATGCCGGCCACCACCGTCATCGCCTTCTTCATGTCGCACGACCCCGGCGGCCTCGGTGGCCGCTCCGTCGCCTGGAAGACCGTCTCCGGCGGCAGCATCGAGTACGTGCGCCGCGTCGTCGGAGCCCTCAACGGCACGGTGCGCACCTCCAGCCCCGTCACCCGCATCCGGGAGGAGGACGGCGAGAACGCCGGAGTCGTCGTCACCACGGCCGACGGCGAGGAGCGTTACGACTACGCCGTCGTCGCCTCGCACGCCGACCAGACACTCGCCCTGCTCGACAGCCCCACCCCGCTCCAGGCCGACATCCTGGGCAAGGTCCGCTACAGCTCCACGAAGGCGGTACTGCACACCGACCCCTCCAGCATGCCGCCGGACCGCTCCCGCTGGCAGAGCTGGAACTACGGTCTCAAGACCGTCGACGGCACCCCGCGCACCTGGGTCGCGTACTACATGAACTCCCTTCAGGGCTTCACCGCCCGGAAGGACTACTTCGTGACCCTCGACTCGCCGATCGTTCCGCGCGAGGAGACGGTCATCCGCGAGATCCCCTTCACCCACCCGATCATCGACCTCGACGTGCGCTCCATGCAGCGCACCATCTACGCGGTCAACGACACGGGGCGGGTCAAGCTCGCCGGATCGTACTTCCACTCCCCGAAGATCGGCCACGACCTGATCGGCTCGCACGAAGCCGGATACGTCTCGGGGCTCAAGGCCGCCGAGTCCATCGCCCGCGACATCAAGAAGTGAGGGAACTCCCATGCAGCGTGTCACCGCTCTGGAAGCACAGGCCTGGCTGGTCGAGAAGCTCGCCGTCCGGCTCGGTGTGGAGAAGGACCTGGTCGACGTCGAGCGTTACTTCGACGAATTCGACCTCGACTCCACCGAGGCACTGATTCTCGCGGGCGAACTGGAGAAGTGGCTCGGCTTCGAACTGGAGGCGACGGCGCTCTGGTACCACCCGACCATCGCCGCCCTGTCCGAGCACATAGCCGAGGAGAACGCCCGCCATGCCGAAGCGGCCTGACCCCTCAGCCGGCCGCCCGGTACTGACCCCGCTGACCTCCCCGGGCACCGGGGCGGCCCGCCGGCTCTACGCCGTCCACCCGGGGGCGCTGGCGCCCGCCGCCTGGCAGCCGCTCGCCGAGCGGCTGCCGGCGGACACCGCACTGTCCCTGCTCGACCTGGGCAACATCCCGGCCTTCTTCACGGCGGCCTTCGACCCCCGGGCCGAACCCGCCACCGTGACCGAACTGGCCGGCCGCTGCCTCGCCGAGATCGACGCGTCGGCACCCGGCGACGCGCCGTTCTCGCTGGTCGGCTGGTCCTTCGGCGGCGTGGTGGCGTTCGAGATCGCCGCCCGGCTCGAAGCCGAGGGCCGCGCCGGGCAGCTGGACGAGCTCGTGCTGCTCGACAGCATCGCACCGGTCCCCGCCTTCAAACGCACCGACGAGGTGCTGGAACCCCGGATGCTGCTCGACTGGTTCGCGATGTACCTCGGTGCCAAGCGGGACCGCCCGTTCACCGTGAGCGTGCCTCCGGTCGCGGCGGCCGAGGACGGGCTGCCCGTCGTACTGGCGGCGGCCACCGCGCAGGGCCTGCTGCCGGCCGACACCGAACTCGCCGGACTGCGGAAGCTGTACACCGCCTACCACGGCGGCCTGACCCGCAACAACCGCTGCACCGCCCCGTACGAACCGGCCGCGCTGGACCGGTCGATCACCCTCGTCAAGCCCGAACGGTCGCTGCTTCCTGACAGCGGCGACCTCGGCTGGAGCCTGCTCAGCAACCGCCCCGTACGACGCCTGGCGGTCGCGGGCGATCACTACACGATGCTCCAGGACCCGCGTACCGCAGCCGTGCTGTCCGGACGGCCGGCCGATTCCGCCGTCGCCTGACCGACCACCGCACCAGCGCTGCCCCGCCACCCGGCGCATCTGACCGAGAGGACCGTCGTGCACTACTCACGTCTGGCCGAAACCCCCATCGCCATCGTCGGGCTGGCCGGCCTGTTCCCCAAGTCCCGTAACGTGCGCGAGTTCTGGCGCAACATCGTGGACGGGAACGACTGCATCGAGGACGTTCCGTCCAGCCACTGGAACACCGACGACTACTACGATCCGGACCCCACCGCCGAGGACAAGACCTATGCCCGGCGCGGTGGCTTCCTCCCGGAGACCCCGTTCAACCCCATGGAGTTCGGCCTGCCGCCGAACACCCTGGAGGTCACGGACATCCTCCAGCTGCTCTCCCTGACCGTCGCCCGCGATGTGCTGCGCGACGCCGGAACCGAGGGCTCGGGCTGGTACGACCCCTCGCGCACCGGTGTCATCCTCGGTGTGACCGGGGCCAACTCGCTCACGCAGCCGCTCTCCGCGCGCCTCCAGACCCCGGTGATCAAGGAGGTCGTGCGCAGCGTCGGACTCAGCGAAGCCGAAGCGGACGAGATCGCGCGCCGCTTCAAGAAGGCGTACATCCCCTGGGAGGAGAACTCCTTCCCCGGGATGCTCGGCAACGTCGTCGCCGGACGCATCGCCAACCGCTTCGACCTCGGCGGCACCAACTGCACCGTCGACGCCGCGTGCGCCAGCTCGCTCGCCGCGACCAAGCTCGCCGTCAGCGAGCTCATCGAGGGCCGTGCCGACCTCATGCTCACCGGCGGCTGCGACGCCGAGAACACGATCCTCATGTACATGTGCTTCAGTAAGACCCCGGCGTTCTCGAAGACCCAGGTCATCCGGCCCTTCGACGCCTCGGCGGACGGCACCCTGATCGGCGAGGGCATCGGCATGCTCGCCCTCAAGCGGCTCGCCGACGCGGAGCGCGACGGCGACCGCATCTACTCCGTACTGCGGGGCATCGGAACCTCCAGCGACGGCCGCTTCAAGAGCATCTACGCCCCGCGCGCCGAAGGACAGCAGCTCGCGCTGCGCCGCGCGTACGAGGACGCGGCCCTGCCCGTCGGCGCCATCGAACTGTTCGAGGCCCACGGCACGGGCACCGCGGTCGGCGACCACACCGAGCTGTCCGCGCTCGGCTCCTTCGTCACCGGTGACCAGGCCGAGGACGCCCCCGCGGACCTGGGCTACGCGGCCGTCGGCAGCGTGAAGTCGCAGATCGGCCACACCAAGGCGGCCGCCGGCGCGGCCGGGCTGATCAAGCTGTCCCTCGCCCTGCACCAGAAGGTCCTGCCGCCCACCATCAACGTCGACAAGCCCAGCGAGGCCGTCGACCCGGCGAGCACCCCCTTCTACGTGAGCTCCGAGGCCCGCCCCTGGGTCCTCGACCCGGCCCGCGACCGGCGCCGCGCCGCCGTCTCCTCGTTCGGCTTCGGCGGCACCAACTTCCACATGGTGCTGGAGGAGCACGACGGCGCCGAGCCGCCCAAGGTGCTCGGCCCGACCGCCCGCACCGGCATCTGGCACGCCGCCGACCCCGAGGCCCTCGCCCGCTCCCTTGAGCGCGGCGCCGCGGCCGACCCGGTCGGCTGGGTCCCGGCGGGCGACGCCCGCATCGGCATCGTGGCCCGTGACGACGAGGAGTTCGAGGAGCTGCGCACCGTGGCCGTCGGGCTGCTGCGCGCCAAGCCGGACGCCGCGTCCTGGCAGCACCCCAAGGGCATCACCTACCGCCGCGCCGCCCTGCCCCCGGGCGTGAAGACGGCTGCCGTCTTCGCCGGCCAGGGCAGCCAGTACGTCGGCATGGGCCGCCGCGCCGCCCTGACGCTCCCCTCGGTACTCGCGGCCTACGACAAGGCCAACCAGCTCACCGGGGGCGCCGAGACACTCGGCAGGACCGTCTTCCCGCCGCCCGCCTTCACCGACGAGGTGCGCAAGGAGCAGGAGGAGCGGCTGCGCCGCACGGAGTTCGCGCAGCCCGCGATCGGCGCGCTGTCGGCGGGCCAGTTCGCCTGGTTCAAGGAGCTCGGCTTCACCCCCGACGGCACGATCGGCCACTCCTTCGGCGAACTCACCGCCCTCTGGGCGGCGGGCGCGCTGGACGACGACCGGTTCGCCGAGCTCGCCCGCGCCCGCGGCCTCGCCATGGCGCCGCCGGCCGGCGCCACCGGCTTCGACCCGGGCGCCATGGCCGCGGTCCGTGCCGAACAGGCCGCCGTCCAGGAGCTCGTCGCCGGCTACCGCGACGTGAGCGTCTGCAACGTCAACGCCCCCGGCCAGATCGTGGTCGGCGGCCCCACCGCCGAGATCGACCGCCTGGTGGCCGACGCCTCGGGCCGCGGCGTCCACGCGAAGCGCCTTCCGGTCTCCGCCGCGTTCCACACCCGCTTCGTCGCCCACGCCGCGGACGCCTTCCGCGAGGCCGTCGACCGCGTCGGACTCGGCACCCCGACCGTCCCCGTGTACGCCAACACCGCGGGCGCGACGTACGGCACCGACCCGGCCGCCAACGGCCGCACCCTCGTCGACCAGCTCCTCCAGCCCGTCGACTTCGCCGCCCGCATCGAGCAGATGTACGCCGACGGGTACCGCGTCTTCGTCGAGTTCGGGCCCAAGCGGGTGCTGTCGGACCTCATCGGCCACATCCTGGAGGGCCGTGACGACGTCGTGTCGCTCGCGGTCGACGGCGGCCCCGCCAAGGACAGCGAGGTGGCCCTCAAGCGGGCGGTCGTCGAGCTCGCCGTGCTCGGCCTGCCGGTCACGGGCATCGACGACCACACGGAGCCCGAGCTGGTCGTACCGGCCCGCAAGGGCCTGACGATTCCGCTGCGCGGCATCAACTACGTGACGGAAGCGCGCCGTTCGGCATACGAGGAGGCCCTGGCCGAGCCCGCGGTGACACAGCGGGCCGCGGCTCCGGTCCCGGCTCCGGCGGCCGTCGCCCCCGCCGATGCCGAGCTGAGCGACGTGGTGCGGGAGGGGCTCGGCCTTCAGGCGGAGATCCTCGACTCGCACGTCACGACGATCCGGCAGGCGGTCCAGTCCCTGGAGGACTCGGTCCGCTCCGGGGCCCACCCCGACACGGACGCCGCCCTGCGCCTGATCCAGGAGCACGGCACGTCCATCACCTCAAGCCACGAGCGCGCCACCCGGCTGCTGATCGACGCCCTGCGAGGCACCGAGGCGCCCCCGGCGGAGGCCGCGCCGGCGCCGGTGGAGGTTGCTGCGGTGGCTCAGGTGGCTCCGGTCGAGGTGGCTCCGGTGGCTGAGGTTGCTCCGGTTGTGGCTGCTCCGGCCGCTCCGGTTGCTCCGGTTGTGGTCGAGGAGCCCGCGCCTGCTGCGGTGGTCGTTGACAGCGCGGTGATGGAGGCGCTGTTGGGTGTGGTGGCGGAGAAGACGGGTTATCCGGCGGAGATGCTGGAGCCGGGTATGGATCTTGAGGCGGATTTGGGGATCGACTCGATCAAGCGGGTTCAGATTCTCGGTGCGTTGCAGGAGCGGTTCCCGGTGTCGGGTGACGTTGACCCGGAGCGGTTGGGTGAGCTGCGGACGCTGGATGACGTGGCCGGTTTCCTGAGCTCGGCTGCCGCGCCTGCTGTTGCCGCCGCGCCTGCTGTTCCCGTTGCTTCTGCTCCGGTTGTGGTCGAGGAGCCTGTCGCAGTTCCTGCCGCCGCTGCTGTCGATGGCGCGGTGATGGAGGCGCTGTTGGGTGTGGTGGCGGAGAAGACGGGTTATCCGGCGGAGATGCTGGAGCCGGGTATGGATCTTGAGGCGGATTTGGGGATCGACTCGATCAAGCGGGTCCAGATTCTCGGTGCGTTGCAGGAGCGGTTCCCGGTGTCGGGTGACGTTGACCCGGAGCGGTTGGGTGAGCTGCGGACGCTCGATGACGTGGCCGGTTTCCTGAGCTCGGCTGCCGCGCCTGCTGTTGCTGCCGCGCCTGCTGTTCCCGTTGCTTCTGCTCCGGTTGTGGTCGAGGAGCCTGCCGCCGCTGCTGTCGATGGCGCGGTGATGGAGGCGCTGTTGGGTGTGGTGGCGGAGAAGACGGGTTATCCGGCGGAGATGCTGGAGCCGGGTATGGATCTTGAGGCGGATTTGGGGATCGACTCGATCAAGCGGGTCCAGATTCTCGGTGCGTTGCAGGAGCGGTTCCCGGTGTCGGGTGACGTTGACCCGGAGCGGTTGGGTGAGCTGCGGACGCTCGATGACGTGGCCGGTTTCCTGAGCTCGGCTGCCGCGCCTGCTGCTCCCGTTGCTTCTGCTCCGGTTGTGGTCGAGGAGCCTGCCGCCGCTGCTGTCGATGGCGCGGTGATGGAGGCGCTCCTGGGCGTCGTGGCGGAGAAGACGGGTTATCCGGCGGAGATGCTGGAGCCCGGCATGGATCTTGAGGCGGATCTTGGCATCGACTCGATCAAGCGGGTCCAGATCCTCGGCGCGTTGCAGGAGCGGTTCCCCGTCTCGGGTGACGTCGACCCGGAGCGGTTGGGTGAGCTGCGCACCCTCGACGACGTCGCCGGTTTCCTGAGCGCTGCCGCCGCACCCGTTCCCGCTGCTGCCACCGCGAGCGCACCCGCCTCCGTCCCCGCCGCTTCCCAGGCGCCCCTGGTGGTGGACTACCCGAGTGCTCCCGGAGTCGGGCGGACCTTCGCCTCGGTGCGGGAACTGCCCGCGCCCTACCGGGTCGTGGAGGCCTACGCGGACCACCGGACCGCGCTCGTCGTGGACGACGGGTCGGCGCTGGCCAGGCCGGTGATCGGTGCGCTGCGTGCCGACGGCTGGCGGGTCGAGGTCGTGGGGCTGCCCGGTGAGGTGGCGACCACGGAGGCCGTCGACGCGGTTCAGCAGCTGCGGACATGGGACGCGGCCGAGCTGGCCCGTGCGGTGACCACCACGCGCATCGACCTGGTCGTGCAGCTGGTGGCCGCCACCGGACAGGAGTGGGCCGACGCGGCACAGCGGCTGGCGCACACCGTACTCGTGGCGAAGCAGACACAGCCCGCACTGAAGGCGGCCGCCGCGGCCGGCAACAGAGCCGGCTTCGTGGCCCTGACCCAGCTCGACGGGGCCAACGGATACCGCGGGAGCGAGTCCGGGTCGGCGCTGCTGGGCGGGGTCTCCGGACTGGTGAAGACCCTGGGCATCGAGGTGCCGGAACTCTTCACCCGTACCGTCGACTTCGCACCGGGTCTGGACGACCGGACGGTCGCCGACCGCTTCCTGGGCGAGATCGGCGACCTGGCCACGGACCTCGCGGACGTCGCCCATGACGCCCACGGGCGCCGCACGGTCGTCCCCTCGGCCGAGGCCCCCGCCGGGCACCTGGCCGTCGTACCCGAGATCGATGCCAGCGACCTGCTCGTGGTCACCGGCGGGGCCCGCGGCATCACGGCGGACTGCCTCCAGGCGCTGGTCGACGCACGGCCGGCGGGGCTGCTGCTCCTGGGCCGCAGCGAGGTGGCGCCGGAGCCCGAGTGGGCGGCCGGACTGGA
Organism: Streptomyces sp. NPDC050423; assembly: GCF_040655445.1. Taxonomy (NCBI): domain Bacteria; kingdom Bacillati; phylum Actinomycetota; class Actinomycetes; order Kitasatosporales; family Streptomycetaceae; genus Streptomyces; species Streptomyces sp. NPDC050423. The sequence goes on along the minus strand of NZ_JBFAJY010000001.1, from coordinate 188,603 downwards.
AGGCGCCGGGCTCAAGGGCGCGATCGCCAAGCGGATCGCCGCCACCGGCGAGAAGCCCACCCCGCGCGGGGTCGAGGCGGTCTACCGGGAGGTGGCCGGCAGCCGGGAGATCACCGAGAACCTGCGGCGGCTGCGGGCGAGCGGCGCCACCGTCGAGTACGTCGTCGTCGACATCACCGACGCCGCCGCCGTACGGGCCGCGCTGGCACCGTACGCGGGCCGGGTCACCGGAGTGGTGCACGGTGCCGGTGTGCTGGCCGACCGGCTGATCGTGGAGAAGACCGCGGAGGAGGTGCACCGCGTCCTGGGGACGAAGATCCTCGGCCTCGGCCATGTGCTGGACGCGCTGCGCGGCACCGCGAACCTGCGTCACCTGGTGTTCTTCTCGTCCGTCGCCGGCTTCTTCGGCAACCGGGGCCAGTCGGACTACGCGGTCGCCAACGAGGCGCTCAACCGGCTCGCCGTCCGGCTGAAGCACGAACTGCCCTCGGCACGGGTGACCTCGGTCAACTGGGGTGCCTGGGACGGCGGGATGGTCACCGACGACCTGCGCAGGATGTTCGCCTCGCGCGGTGTGGAGCTCGTCCCGGTACGGACCGGGGCCGGTATCTTCGCCGAGCAGTTCACCGCGGCGCGCGGCCACGACACGGTCATCGTCGCCGGTCCGCTGAAGCCGCTGTCCGCCCCGCCCGCCGCGGGACCGGGCACCCCGGTCTCGCTGCTCGCGGACCGCGATCTGGCGGAGCTGGCGGCGGACGCCCTGCTGAGCGACCACACGATCGACGGTAAGAAGGTGCTGCCCGCCACCGCGGCGCTCGGCGCCCTGATCGGTGCGGCCGAGACGGCGCGCGGGAAGACGGTCACCGAGGTGAGCGGCTTCCGGGTCTTCAAGGGAGTCGTCCTGGACGGAGAGGGCGAGGCCCCCTCGCGGCTGCGGCTGTTCCTGGAGCCCGGCCGGGACTCCCGGCCGGACACGGTGGACGTCCTGGCGTCCGCGGTGGACGGTGCCGGGCAGAGCCGGCCCGCGTACGGCGCCAACCTGGTCACGAGCGACGCCGGAGCCGGCCTCGCGGACCGTACGGACCTGGCCGGTACCGCCCGCGGGGCGAGCGGCACGGACGCGGGACCGCTGTACCGCAACGGCACGCTCTTCCACGGACCGAGCCTGCGCGGCATCCGCCGCGTCCTGTCATCGGACGCGCGGGGCCTGCTGCTGAGCGCCCGGCTCACCGACGGCCGCCCGGCGCGCGGTGCGTACCACGGAACGCTCCACAGCCCGGTGCTGGCCGATCTGCTGCTCCAGGCCGCGCTGGTCTGGGTCCGGCAGCACCGGAGCCGGGCGTGCCTGCCGATGGAGATCGCCCGGACCCGCTTCTTCGCCGAGATCCCCAGCGACCAGGAGTTCCTGATCGCCGTGGAGAACATCGAGGAGGTCAGTACCGGCATCACCTGCTCGGTCACCGCACTCGACCGGGAGGGTCGTGTGCTCCAGGTCATGGACGGGGTGTCGGTGGTGGAGGACCCGCAACTGGAGGGCAAGTTCGGGCAGCCCGTGCAGGTCGCTGCCGGCACCGTCTCGGTCTGACACCCCGGCCGGTGCTCCCTCTCCCCCCGCCCCTCACCGGGCGCCCGGCCGGGACGCCCCTCACGGGGCTCCCGACCGGCCCCATTCGGACAATCGGAGGCTGACCCCTCATGGGCAAGTACGCGATCGTCGGCCTGGCCTGCCTCTTCCCCGGCGCCGGGACCCCCGACGACTACTGGCGGAACCTGATCGGCGGCGTGGACTCACGCACCGACGGAGGCAGCCGGATCTTCGGGCACTCCCCACAGGCAAGGGAGACCGACCCCGAGGACAGGCACCGCATCTACTGCCTCCGGGGCGGATTCCTCGACGAGCACGACGCGAGCTCCGCGTCCGCGGGTTCTCCGTCCGCGGAGACCGGCGGACCGTCCGCCGGGACTGCCGGGAGCGGCGGCCCGGGGGTCCTCCGTGAACCGAATGGATACCTTCTCCCGCCCGACTACCTGGCCGGTCTCGACCGCTCGTTCCACTGGGCGCTCGGAGTGGCCAGGGACGCTCTGGCCGACGCAGGCCAATCCCCCGTGGCCGCGGACGGTCGGAGCGGGCGGAGGACCGGGGTGGTGTTCGGGAACTACCCGTTCCCCACCCCGGCCTCCGGCCGGCTCGTGGGAGAACTGTGGGACACGGCGGTCGCCGAGGGGCTCGTGGACGCGGGCTTCCCGGACGGCGCCGGTACCGCCCCGCCGGCCGGCGGCGACAGCGCCGCCGGTCAGGGGGACGGCTCAGCAGACGGCACGGCCGCCGCCCACAACCTGTGGGCGGGCGGCATGCCCGCCCAGGTGGTGGCAGCGGCGCTCGGTCTGGAGGGGCCGCGGCTCACCCTGGACGCGGCCTGCTCGTCCGCGCTGTACGCGCTCAAGCTGGCCTGCCTCCACCTGGAGACCGGCCGCGCGGACGTGATGCTCGCCGGAGGCGTCTGCGCCCCCGACCCCACCGTCGTCCACCTGTCCTTCTCCGATCTGCGGGCCTACCCGCAGGACGGGTTCAGCCAGCCCTTCGACGCCCGCTCCCGGGGCATCGTCACCGGCCAGGGCGCCGCGATGATCGCCGTGAAGCGGCTGGCAGACGCCGAGCGCGACGGCGACCGGGTGTACGCGGTCATCGACGCGGTCGCCCTGACCAACGACGGCCCCGGCAAGCACATGCTGGCGCCGAACGCCGCCGGCCAGCAGGCCGCGTACGAGCTGGCCTACCGCGAGGCGGGCGTCGACCCGTCCGCGATCCAGTACCTGGAGTGCCACGCCACCGGCACCCCGCTCGGCGACAGCACCGAACTCGGCAGTGTGGAGGAGTTCTTCGGGCGCGGTCCGCTGCTGGGGTCGGTGAAGGCCAACCTCGGCCACCTGCTGACGGTGGCCGGCATGAGCAGCCTCATCAAGGTGGTCCTGTCGCTCGCGCACGGCACCATCCCTCCCACCATCGGCGTCGAGGAACCGCTGCCCGGCACGGTCGCCGACCGTGTCGTACGCGAACTGCGGCCCTGGCCCGAACCGGCAGCCGGAAACCCGCGCCGCGCCGGCGTATCGGCCTTCGGCTTCGGCGGTACGAACGCACACGTGGTGCTCTCCGCACCGGACGGCACGGACGGCGCGGACGACAGCGCGAAGGCGCAGCCCCCGGCCGACACCCCGCCCCCCACCGACCCGCCCCCCACCGACCCGCCCGCCCTCGCCGTCATCGGCATGGGTGCCCACTTCGGCTCCTTCACCACCCTGGACGCCTTCGAACGCGCCGGATACGAGGGGCTCGACGCCGTACGCGAGCTGCCCGAGCAGCGGTGGCGCGGCTTCGAGACCGTCACCGGCGGGCCGCTCGACCGGGCCGGGCTCGCCAAGGACGGGGTGCCCCGGGCCGCGTACATCGAGGAGTTCGAGGTCGACGCGACCTCGTACCGCATTCCGCCCAAGGAACTGGACCACTTCAACCAGCAGCACCTGCTGATGATGCGGGTAGCCGAGGAGGCACTGCTCGACGCTGGTTACGCACGGCCCCGCCCCGGCCGCGGAGCCGGCGGGAGCCCGCGCCGGGTCGGCGTGGTCCTCGGCATGGAGATGGAGCCCAGCGCGCACGGCCACGGCTCCCGGTACGAACTGGGCCGCAAGCTCACCGAGTGGTGCGCGAGCGCCGGTGTGCGGCCCTCGCCCGAGCAACTGGCCGCGCTCACCCGCGCCGCCCGCAACGGCATCCACGACTCCATCGAGCCCAACGAGGTCCTCAGCTACATCGGCAACATCATGGCCAGCCGGGTCTCCTCGCTGTGGAACCTCAACGGCCCCTCCTTCACCCTCTCCTCCGACAGCGCGGTCGGCGTCGACGCCCTCGACGTCGCCCGGCTCCTGCTGATGGACCCCACGGTCGAGGCGGTCCTCGTCGGAGCCGTCGACCTGGCCGCCGGACCGGAGAGCACCCTCGCCCGCGAACTGCTGGAACCCGGCACCGTCACCGGCGGACTCCGCGTCCTCGGCGAGGGCGCCGGAGCGGTCGTCGTGACCCGGCCCGAATCGGTGCCGGAGGAACGGACCGTGTACGCCACGGTCTCGGCCCTCGCCGTCCGCCACTCGGCGGGCGTCGCCCCGGGTGTGGACGCCGAGCTGGTCACCGCCGCCGCCGAGGACGCGCTCACCGCCGCCGGGCTCACCCCCGGCGAGGTCGAACTCGTCGAGACGGGGGCGGCGGACCCCGCCACCCTCGAAGGACTCGCCCGCACCTGGACCGCCGACCGGTCCGGCGGTGAGCTGCGGACCGCCGTGTCCGGTGTCCACGGCTCCATCGGTGACAGCGGCTGCGCCTCGGCGCTCGCCTCCGTCATCCGGGCCGCCCTCTGCCTGCACCACGGCTACTTCCCGGTCGCGCCCGCGGGCGTCGACACCGAACGGCTCGGCGGCTCCGCGTTCTTCCTCGCCGCCGACTCCCGGCCCTGGCTGCGGGCCCGCCGCGACGGACGGCGGGCGGCCTCCGTCAGCGTCACCGGTACGTCAGGCAGCCACGCGCACGTCGTCCTCACCGGCGGCCAGGTGCGCGGCGAGGTCGCCGAGACGGACTGGGCCAGGTCCGGCGGCGGACTCGTCGTTCCCGTCGGCGCGGACGACATCGCCGGGCTGCTGCGCCGGCTCGGTGAGCTGCGCACGGCCCTGGACGGCGACTGGGCGGCCCTCGCCGAGGACCGGCCCGCGCCCCTCAAGGCGGTGCTCGTCGCGGAGAACACCGAGGGACTGGCCCGGCAGATCGACCAGGCACTCAAGGACCTGCCCGGTGTGTGGGAGTCCGGCGGCGAGTGGCTCTCCCCGTCCGGCAGCTACTTCACCGCCCGGCCGCTGGGCGCGGAGGGGAAGGTGGCCCTGGTCTTCCCGGGGGCGTTCAACTCGTACCTGGGGCTCGGACATTCGCTCTTCCGCTCGTTCCCCGGCCTGCTGCCGCGCTTCGAGGCCCAGGCCGAGCTCCCCGCCGAACTGCTGCGCAGCGCCTCCCTGTACCCGCGCTCGCTCGCCCCGATGGGGCGCCGGGACCTGATGCGGCGGGAGGCCGAACTCGTCGAGGACATCCCGCTGATGCTGGCGGCCGGCACGAGTTACGCGCTGCTCTCGACGGACCTGGTGCGCGAGGTGCTGGGCATCGCGGTGGACGGCGCGTTCGGCTACAGCCTCGGTGAGAGCAGCATGCTCTTCGCCACCGGCGGCTGGATCAAGAGCGCGCGCGGCGACGAGAAGATCAGCGCCTCGCCGCTCTTCGACGACATGCTGCGCGGCCCCAAGCGGACCGTGCGCGAACTGTGGGGACTCGGCGACGACGTGCCCGACAGCGCGGTCTGGTCCACCCATGTGCTCCTCGCCCCGGCGGCGGACGTACGGGCTGTCGTCCAGCGCTTCGAGCGGGTCTTCATCACGCACGTCAACACCCCGCTGGAGGTGGTCGTCGCCGGTGACCCGGGCCAGTGCAAGGAGGTCATCGCCGAACTGGCCTGCCGCAGCGCCCGCTCCCCGGCCAACCACGTCATGCACTGCTCCGTGGTCGACGGGGTGCTGACCGACCTCGCCGACCTCAACCGCTATCCGACGGGCGACGTCGGGGACCTGGTGCTCTACAGCAGCCGGCACTACGCACCGGTGACCGACTTCGACGCGGACACCGTCGCCGGGAACATCGCCGTGACGCTGCGCGAGACGGTGGACTTCCCGAGGCTGGTGCGACGCGCCTACGAGGACGGCTTCCGCTGCTTCATCGAGGTCGGGCCCAGCAGTACGTGTGCGCGCTGGATCCACGAGACGCTCGGGGACGAGCCCCATCTCGCGGTCTCCGTCGACCGGCGGGGCGCCCGCGGCGCGACGGACATCGCCCGCCTGGTGGCCCGGCTCGCCTCCCACGGCGTCCCGGTCGACCTCGCCCCGTTCGCACCGCCCGCCGCGCCCTCGGGCACCCGGGGCACTCTGGGGCTGCGCACCTTCACCGTCGGCGGGGCCCCCGTCCCGCCGCTGGTCGCCGAGGGCGCGGCGGCCACGATCGCCGGACTGCCCGAAGAACCGGCCGGCCCCGTCGCCGCCGATCCCGTCGCTGCCGTCACCGTGGCGCCCGTCGCGACCGCGACCGTGACCGTCACCGCGACGCCCACCGCCTCCGCCACCGCGACGGCCACCGTCACCACCGCCGAGGTGCCCGTCGCCGCACTCGGCGCCTCCTTCGCCGCGGGCGCGTCGACCGCAGCCGCTCCCGCCGGATCCGGGCTGCCCCTGGCTCCCGCCACTCCCGCCCCCGCAACTGCAGGGGGCGCCGAAACCGCCACGGAATGGGACTCCGCGATGTCGATCCGCCCCGCCGCCCCACCGTCCGCATCAGCAATCGAGCTGGAGCGGGAGCCCATCACGATGATCCCGGCCACCGCCGCGACCGCGCCGCCGGCCTCGCCGTCGCAGGAGCCACCGCGCCCGGCCATCTTCGGGACGCCGCTGCCCGCCCGTCCCGCCCGGACCGCCGAGGAGACGACCCTCACCCTGGTACGCGGGCTCCGCAGCGAGATGCTGGAGGCGCACCAGGAGGTGCTGGACGCCCAGCAGGCCCTGCGCGAACAGCTCGCGGCACTGCTGGCCGTCTCGACCCCCGCCGCGCCCGCCGCCGCCGCCCCCGCCGCACCCCGGCCGCCCAAGCCCGAAGGGGTCATCTGGGACGAGCACGACCTGCTGGAGTTCGCCACCGGCAGGATCGGCAACGTCTTCGGGGAGCGGTACGCCGAGATCGACGCCTTCCGCCGCCGGGTGCGGCTCCCCGCGCCCCCGTACCACTTCGCGACACGGGTCACCGCGCTGGAGGCCGAACCCGGGGAGTTCAAGCCCTCGTTCATCCGTACCGAGTACGACGTGCCGGTCGACGCCTGGTACGCCGTGGACGGACAGGTCCCGCCCGCGGTCACCATCGAGGCCGGACAGTGCGACCTGCTCCTGATCAGCTATCTCGGAGCGGACTTCACCAACCGCGGCGACCGCGTGTACCGCCTCCTCGACAGCAGCCTCAGCTTCGTCGGCGACCTCCCCCAGGTCGGTCAGACCCTGCGCTACGACATCTGGATCGACCAGTTCGTGCGGCAGGGCGACACGATGCTGTTCTTCTTCCACTACGACTGCTACGCCGACGGCGAGCTGATCCTCAAGCTGAACAACGCCTGCGCCGGGTTCTTCACCGACGAGGAGCTGGAGAGTTCCCTCGGGATCATCCAGGGCAAGGCCGTACCGCCCGCGAAGAACGCCGCCTTCTCCGGATCCAGCTCCTTCAAGCCGCTGGCGCCCACCGCCCGTACCTCACTCACCTCCCAGGACCTGGCGCTGCTCGCCGAGGGACGGCTCGACGAGGTCTTCGGCCCCGGCCACCGCAAGCCCGAGGGGACCAACAGCTCGCTCCGGCTGCCCACCGAGCAACTGCGCATGGCCGACGAGGTGACCCTGCTCGACCGCAAGGGCGGTGCGCACGGCCTCGGACGGATCGAGGCGGTCAAGCACCTCGTGCCGGACGGCTGGTACTTCACCTCCCACTTCCCGGACGACCCGGTCCTGGCCGGCTCGCTGGTCGCGGAGGGCGCCGTACAGCTGCTGGAGACGTACGCGTTCTCCCTGGGCCTGCACCTGTCCCTGCCCGACGCCCGGTTCCAGCCCGTTCCCGGGCTGAAGACCGAGGTGAAGGTGCGCGGCCAGATCACTCCGGACACCGAGCGCATCGAGTACCGGATCGACATCACCGACCTGACCCTGCTGCCCCGCCCCGCGATCACCGCTGACGTGATCGTGCTGCGCGACGGCAAGCCGTCGATCAGCGTCACCGGACTCGGTATCCGGCTGGTGGAGAAGGCGGGCACGCCCTACCGCCCGGAGGCCGGCGGCAAGGTGCCGCACTTCCTGGGACGGCTGAGCCCCGCCACCGGTGAGCGGGCCCTGCTCAGCGAGTTCCACATGGCGCACGCGGCCAAGGGCGACCTGGCCACCGCGATGGGACCGGAGTTCGAGGTCTACGCCGACAGCCGGGCCCCGTACATCCCCAACGGCGACTTCCTCTTCGTCGACCGGGTGATGGCACTCGAAGGCACCCGCGGGGTGCTCAAGCGCGGGGCCGTCATGGTCACCGAGTACGACTCCCCGCAGGACGCCTGGTACTACGGCGACAACGGCTCGCCCTCCATGCCCAACTGCATATACATGGAGTCCAGCCTCCAGGCGGCCATCCTGCTCGGCTACTACCTGGGCGCCACGCTGCCCTTCCCCGAGGAGCAGTTCAGCATCCGCAACCTCGACGGCCGCGCCACCCTCGTCAAGGACATCGACCTGCGGGGCAAGACCATCCAGCACCGCTCGACGCTGCTCTCCAGCGACCAGATGCCCGGGTCGATCCTGCAGAACTACCGCTACGAACTCTCCGCCGACGGCGAGGTGTTCTACACCGGGGAATCGCTCTTCGGCTACTTCAACGCCAAGGCCCTGGAGAACCAGGTCGGCCTGGACAAGGGCAAGCACGTCCTGCCGTGGCTCGACCAGCAGCCGGCCAGGCCCGCCGGGATCCGCCGGGTCGAACTCGCCGCCCACCGGGCCGCCGAGGACGCACGCGGCGGACCCCGGCTGGCCGGCGGCCACCTCGACCTCGCCGAGTGGGTCGACATCCTGCCCGGCGGCGGCAAGCACGGCCAGGGCTATCTGCGGGGCCACCGCTCCATCGAAGCCGACGAGTGGTACTTCTCCTGCCACTTCCACCGCGACCCGGTGATGCCCGGCTCCCTGGGCGTCGAGGCCCTGCTCCAGGGGCTCCAGGTCTACGCGGTCGAGACGGGGCTCACCGACGGGCTCGTCAACCCCCGCTTCGCGATGCTGTCCGGCACCGAGACGACCTGGTCCTACCGCGGCCAGATCCTGCGCGACGACCCCGACATGGAGTTCGACGTGCACGTCAAGGAGGTGCGCCGTACCCCGGGCCGGATCGTGCTGCTCGGCGACGCGAACGTCTGGAAGTCCACCCTGCGGATCTACCAGCTGGGCGGCATCGGCATCGAGATCCACCACGACGGGGCCTGAGCCCGCCGGGTGGCCGCCGACCGGGCGGCCACCCGACAGCCTCTGAGCCCCCGCCCGAGGAATCGAGATCCACCACGACCGGGCCCGAGGCCTCGTCCGACCCGACAGGAGACCCAGCATGACCAGCGACCACCAACGGCCCAGGTGGACCGGGACCGCGGCGCCCGCGGTCGGTGACACCGGGGTGCACGAAGCCCTGATGCGGCTCGGGGAACCCGTCTACATCGTGCGCGGGCCCTACGGGCTGGGCGCGGTGACCGGCGGCGCGGTCGTGGCCGGCGGCGAGCACGAGATCGTCGCCACCGCGCCCCCGCTCGGGCCCGAACGGCTCGGCAGCGCCGCGTTCCTGGCCGCGCACGGCCTGCGCCAGGCCTACATGAGCGGGGCCATGGCCAACGGCATCGCCTCCGCCGACATGGTCATCGCGATGGCGCGGGCCGGGCTGCTCGGCTCGTACGGCGCGGCCGGGCTCCTCCCGGAGGCGATCGAGAAGGCGCTGATCCGCTTCCGGGACGAGATCCCCGGACTTCCGTACGCCTGCAACCTCATCCACAGCCCCAGCGAGGAACGGCTGGAGCGCACGGCCGTCGACCTCTTCCTGAAGTACCGGGTGCCCTGTGTGGAGGCGTCCGCCTTCCTCACGCTCACCCCGCACATCGTGCGCTACCGGCTCGCCGGTCTCCGCGCCGGCGGCCCGCACGGTGTCATCGCCGAGCACAAGGTCATCGCCAAGGTGTCCCGGCCCGAGCTGGCCGAGCTCTTCATGCGCCCGGCGCCCGAGGCGATGGTGCGTGCCCTGGTCGAGGAGGGCGCCGTCACCGAGGAGCAGGCCCGGCTCTCGAAGCTCGTCCCGGTCGCCGGCGACATCACCGTCGAGGCCGACTCCGGCGGGCACACCGACCGCCGTCCGCTGCCCGCGCTGCTGCCCGTCATCATGCGCCAGCGCGACGCGGTCATGCAGGAGCACGGCTACCCGGAGCGCGTCCGGGTCGGCGCCGCGGGCGGCATCGGCTCGCCCGAGGCGGCGGCCGGCGCCTTCGCGATGGGCGCGGACTACATCGTCACCGGATCGGTCAACCAGTCCTGCCTGGAGGCGGGCACCTCGCCGCGGGTCAAGCAGATGCTCGCGCAGGCGGGCATCGCCGACTTCGAGATGGCGCCCGCGGCCGACATGTTCGAGATGGGCGTCGAGCTCCAGGTGCTCAAGCACGGCACGTTCTTCCCGATGCGGGCCAAGCAGCTGTACGAGCTCTACCGCGCCCACGACGGCATCGAGGAGATCCCGGCGGCGGTGCGCGAACGCGTCGAGAAACAGATCTTCCGCCGCCCCCTGGACAGCGTCTGGGAGGAGACCGTCGAGTACTTCACGCGCCGCGACCCCGACCAGCTCGCCCGCGCCGCCGACCACCCCAAGCGGCGGGCCGCGCTGATCTTCCGCTGGTACCTCGGGATGGCGTCGCGCTGGGCGAAGACCGGCGAGGCGGACCGGGCCGTCGACTACCAGATCTGGTGCGGCCCCGCGATGGGCAGCTTCAACGCCTGGGTCCGCGGCACGTACCTGGCGGCGCCCGAGCACCGCCGGGTCGCGGACGTGGCACGGCAGATCATGACGGGCGCCGCCTTCCACCAGCGGCTCTCCGCGCTGCGCGGTGCGGGCGTCACCTTCCCGACGGGCCTCGGCACCCGCCCGTCCCCCGAGGACACGGCGGCTGTCGGCCCGGTGGCCGGGGCACGCCCATGACCACCACGCCACTGGCCGCCGGAGAAGGACCGGCACCCTCGCGCGACACCGCCGCCCCCACGCACCGGCTGAGGGTGCTGCCCGGCGGCGGCGAGGGCGCGGTCCCCTACCCGCGGGCCGAACGGCTGGACGCCGCGCTGGGCGACCCGTGGCTCACGGACAACCCGTACGGGTTCGCCGCCGGCGTCGCACGGGACGCCGCCGAGGAGTACCCGGCCGAGGCCGAGGCCCGGCTGCGCGCGGCCGGTCTCCACCTCGGCTACCTGCCCAGAGCGCTGGGCGGGACGCTCCACTCGCTGGAGGACACCCAGATCCTGGTCCGGGTCGCCGCCCGCCGCGACGTCAACGTCATGCCGGCCACGATGTTCAGCATCTCCGCCGTCATGACGGTGCTGGCCGCGGGCACGCCCGAACAGCACCGGACCGTCGCCGGCTGGGTGCGCGACGGGCGCACCGTCGCGTTCGGGCTCTCGGAGGAGCAGGCCGGCAGCGACGTGCTGGCCAACACCTGCCGCCTGGACGACGACCGCAGGCTCACCGGCACCAAGTGGCTGGTGGGCCGCGGCTCCAGCGCCGAGGCGGCGGTCGTCGTGGCCCGCACTGCGGAGCGGGGGCCCGCGGCCTTCACCGCCGTGCTGCTCGGCCCCGAGGAGCTGGCGCACAGCGGTGTGCGGCGGCTGCCGCCGAGGCGGACGACCGGCATGCGCGGCATGGACTTCGCGGACCTGGAGTTCACCGGCGTCCCGGTGCCCCCGAGCGCCGTCGTCGGCACGGTCGGCAGCGGCCTCGCCGGGGCGATGCGGGCCCAGCAGGTGGTCCGGCTGATGAGCACCGCGGGCTGCCTGGCCACCGCCGACACGGCGCTGCGCACCGCCCTGCGCTTCGCCCGCACCCACCGCACCGGCGGGGTGCCGGTCGCCGACACTCCGTACGGCTCCCGTGAAATCGCCCTGGCCGCAGCGGAGTTGTGCACCGCCGACCTCACCGCCCTCGTCGCCGCCCGCGCCATCCATGTGGCGCCCGGCGCGTTCGCGCTGGCCTCCTCCGTCGTCAAGCACGTCGCCACCCGGCTCACCGCCGCCTCCACCGCCCGCTGCCGCGCCATGGCGGGGGCGCGGGCCGTCCTGCGGGAGGGACCCGGAGCCGTCCTGGACAAGGCGGTCCGGGACAACGGGATGGTCGAGGTCATCGACACCAGCCTGCTCGGCAACCTCCGTGCCATCGCGATGCACCTGCCGTCCTACGCGGCCGCGTACGGCGACGGCACACCCCCGGAGCCCGGCGGACGCGAGTCCGCGGAACGCCGGCGACGGCTCGACGCGGTCCTCGCCCTCGGTGACGACTCCTGCCTGCCGCCGCTCGACCCGGCCGCGCTCGACCTCGGCGTGCGGGCCAAGGACGACATCCTGCTGGGCTTCGCCGAGTACGCCGGGGAGATCGCCGCCGAGCTGGGCCGACGGGGCGACACGGCCGCCGCCGCCTCGGTGACCGGGCTGCGGGCGGACCTGGCGGCCACCCTCGGGACCGCGGTGGAGGTGCAGCGGGACCGGGCACGCTCGCCGAAGGCGGCTCCCGACAGCCTCGATCTCGCGGACCGCCTCTGCCTGCTGTACGCGGCCGGCACGGCGGCCCTGACCTGGTGGTTCCACCGCGACCTGCCCGGCCTCTACGGCGACCAGGACCGGGGCGGCACCGCCTGGCTCAACCCCGTGCTCACGCTGGCCCGTTCGCTGGCCGCAGGACACGACCCCCGCCGGGCCGGCCCGGACCTCGCACCCCTCGGCCGTCTGGTCACCGCGCTCGACACCGAGCGGCGGCTCTTCACCGCACTGCCGGTCCGGCTGTGCGACAGCTCCCCGAACGGGGAACCACGGCTTCCGGAGGATGACAGGACATGACTGATCTCCATGCGCTGATGGCCGATCTGGAACGCCACCTCGGCGATCCCCACGACCCCTCCGGCCCCATGCCGTTCTCCCGCGTCCTCGAACTCGACGAACGCCAGGAGTACCCGCACGAGTTCGTCAACACGGTCGCCTGCTGGGGCCTGTACGACTGGATGGTGCCCGCCGCCCACGGCGGAAAGGCGGTCAACGTCGAGGACGGCTTCAACCTCTACCGGCTCGTCGCCCGGCGCGATCCGACCTCGGCCACCGCGATGGTCCTGGCCAGCATCAGCTACATGCCGGTGTGGATCGGCGGCACCCCGCGCCAGCGGCAGCACTTCGCCGATGTGATCAGGGGCGGCGGAAAGCTCGCCTGGGGCCTCTCCGAGCGGAACCACGGCAGCGACATCCTCGCCAACGAGACCACCGCCCGGCGCACCGAGGGCGGCTGGCTGCTCAACGGCGAGAAGTGGACCATCGGCAACGCCACCGTCGCGGACGCCGTGATGGTCTTCGCCCGCACCTCGGAGAAGGGCGGGCCCGGCGGATACTCCATCTTCGCGGTGGAGAAGGCGGGCCTCGCGGCAGGCCAGCTGGAGCACCTCCCGGACGAGCCGCTGCACGGGCTGCGGGGCCTGGACATGAGCGGTGTCAGGCTGCGCGACTGCTTCGTACCGGACTCGGCCCTCATCGGCGGCCGGGGCAAGGGCCTCGAAGTGTCCCTGAAGAGCGGTCAGCTGGTGCGGATCGCGATCTCCGGTATCGCGATGAGCTGTGTCGACACCGCCCTGCGCACCACACTGGACTTCGCCGTGGAGCGGAAGATCTTCGGCGGACCGGTCTCCGAGATCCCGTACTCGCAGCGCCAGCTCGTGGAGAGCTACGCGGACCTGCTGATCGCCGACGCGCTGACCCTCGGTGCCGTACGGAGCCTCCAGCTGAGTCCGGACCAGGCCAGCGTCTGGTCGTCCGTGGTGAAGTACTTCATCCCCACCTTCCTCTCGCAGTCGATCGGCCGGCTCGCCGTCGTCCTGGGGGCCCGCCACTATCTGCGGTCCCACCCCCGGCACGGGATCTTCCAGAAGGTCATGCGGGACTTCGTGATCTCCGACTTCGCCGACGGCAACACCGTGGTGAACCTGAAGAACATCGCCCTGCAACTGGAACGGCTGCTCGCCAACGCCGTCGAGCAGGTCCCCGAGGTGGTGGCCGGTGCGACCGCACGGACCGCGCCCCTCTTCGACCCGGCCCACCCCATGGAGCCGTACCGGCCGTCCGAGCAGCAGCTGTTCAGCCGGGGCGTGGACGACCCGGTGGTCGCGCTGCGCCCGGCGGTCGGCGAACTGCGCCTGGCGGCGGCCGTCGCCTCCGGACCCGACGCGGCCCGGCTGGCCGGCGCGGCCGACGCGGCCGGGCTGATCGTCGGGGAACTGGACCGGCTCGCCGAGGAGCACCGCAAGCTCAGCGCCGAGCTCGGCAAGGCCGTCGCCCAGTCGGCCGAGCTCTTCGACCTGGCCAAGCAGTACACGACGGTGTCCGCCGCGGCGGCCGTCGTCCACCTCTACCTCAACGGGCGGGACAGCATCGCCCCGGAACTGCGCTCCCCGGCCGTACTGCTGGTCTGCCTGGAGCGGCTGCTCAAGCAGTTCCGGCCCACCGAGCGGGCCGCGGGCCCCGCGGAGATCGCCGAGGTCGCGGACGCGATGCTGCACGCGCACCGCGAGGGCCGGCTCTTCTCCTTCCGCGCCTTCCCCGTGAACGGGTGAACCCACGATGGAGACAGCACCCATGGCCCCCGGGGGACAGCATCCCGATCCGCTCGCGGACAGCGCCGAGGTATGGCTGCTCGCGGAGGAGGACGTGGAGCGGTTCGCCGCCGCGACGGGCGGCGCCGAACTCCTCACCGACGAAGAACGCGCCCGGCACGACCGGCTGCTGTTCCCGGCCGCCCGGCTCCGCTTCCTGGGCGCCAGGCTGCTGTCCCGCCAGGTCCTGTCGCTGTACACGGACGCGCCGCCCGGCTCCTGGCGGTTCCGCACCGGCAAGTACGGCCGGCCGCAGGTCGAGGGCGCCAGCTGGGGACTCGACTTCAACATCACCCACACCAACGGGCTGATCGCCGCCATCGTCGTACGCGGCCGGATCGCCGGAGTGGACGCGGAGACCACCCCGGCCCGGCCCGAGGCGATGCAGTTCGCCCCCAAGGTCTTCACCCCGCTGGAGAACGAGGTGCTGCGCCGCAACCGGGAGGACCAGCGCGGCCACGCCTTCGCGGACTCCTGGGTGGCGAAGGAGGCCTACACCAAGGCCACCGGCATGGGCATGTGCCGCGGCTTCGACGCCTTCTCCGTGCACCGGCTGCGCGACGGCGGCCTCGCCGTCGTCGACGACGAGATCCCCGAACCCGAACGCCCGCTCTGGCAGGTCCACGTGCTCCAGGTGTGGGACCGGTTCGCACTCGGCGTGGCCATCCGCGGCAGCGAGGACGACGCCGGGCCACTGCCGGTACGGCTGCGCTCGGCCATGGCCGAACTCCTGCCGCCGGGGACACCGGCATGACCCCGCGCGCCCGGACCGGATCCGGGTACGCGGGCGGTGGTGTCCACCTCCGGCCAGTCCGCTATCTGACACCCGGAGAACTTGCCCCCGGCAGTCGGGGAAGGGTTGCATGGAATGCACATCCGTCGAAAGACAGATCAATTCCACACGGAGGACTCCCAAATGGCCCTTAAAGGGAATGCGGAGATTCTGGCGGGGTGTGAACGCGGTGAACAGGCCGCATGGGACGAGATGATCGACCGGTTCGGCAGGCTCATCTGGTCCGTTATTCGCGGATACCGGATGAACGAAGTGGATGCCGAGGACGTGCGGCAGCTCACCTGGTTCCGGCTCGTCCAGAACGTAAGCCGTATTCGTGATCCGGAAAGGGTCGGCGACTGGCTCGCGACCGTCGCCCGACGCGAGTCGATCAAGGTGGTCACCCGCGGAAAGCGACTGGTGATGGTCGGCGACAGCGAGACCCTCGAAGGGCTGTCCGGACACCACGAGAGCCCCGAGCAGATCACCTTGCGGGCACACCGCAAGGAGGAGGTCCTGCGGGCCATCTCCACGCTGTCCGAGCAGTGCCGCGGCGTCCTGCTGCTGGCCCTGGAGGACCCGCCGGCCTCCTACGAGGAGATCTCCTCCTCGCTGTCCATGACCGTCGGCTCGGTCGGCCCGATCCGGACCCGCTGCCTGCGCAGGCTGCGCCGCGCGCTGGCCGCGGCCGAGGACGGCGAGTGGCTGCCGCCGACCGCCTGCGTCCGCTGCCCGGCGGAGCGCACGGGTGCGGAGGTGTCCGTTCCGCGGCGGCCCGCGGATCTGGTTGGCGAAGGCCACGAAGCCGCAGCCGGACAGGAGTGACGCACATGTCTGAATACGACGTCGAAGGAGTGGTGCGGTCCGTCATCGTGGAGGCGATGGGACTCGCCCCGGAGAAATACACCGAGGATCTCTCGTTCTCCGCCGATCTCGGCCTGGATTCACTGGACCTGCTGGATGTCTTCTTCCGTATCGAATGCTGTGTACCACTCATCATCACGGTCGAGCGGTGCGGCCAATATCTGCAGGGGGAGGTGCCCGACGCGGAATTCTGCGACGAGAACGGCGTCATCAGCCGGCGCGGTCTGGAAAGGCTGCACATCGTCATGCCGCAGCTCGACCCGGACATCTGGGCGGGCCGGCTCACCCTCGACCGGATGCTCGACCGGCTGACCGTCGGGAACCTGGTCGCGATGGTCGAGCACATGCTCGGCAAGGGGCGGCCGGTCCATGCCTGACGGGGAGCGGACCGTGGTGCGGGTGGGCAGCTACGACATGCGCGTCGAATCCTTCGAGCGCCTGGTGGCCTGGCACGGCACCGAGGCGCTGCGGCTGCCCGCCGGACGC
The DNA here is from genome assembly GCF_040655445.1 of Streptomyces sp. NPDC050423. Taxonomy (NCBI): domain Bacteria; kingdom Bacillati; phylum Actinomycetota; class Actinomycetes; order Kitasatosporales; family Streptomycetaceae; genus Streptomyces; species Streptomyces sp. NPDC050423. The sequence goes on along the minus strand of NZ_JBFAJY010000001.1, from coordinate 171,923 downwards.
ACCTCGGCCGTCGGCTGGACGCTGCGCCAGGCGGCGCTGCGGGCGCTGGCCGCACCGCCCAGGGTCGGCTGCCACTGGGGCGACATCGATGTGCGGGGGCCGGACGACGGGCCCTACACGCTGCTCTTCAGGGGCGAGGTGGCCCGCTTCGCCGGGGCGGTGCTGCACGGCGACGTCCAGGTGTCCGTCACCACCGGCCGGGGGCGGGTCACCGCACACGCCGTACTGACCCGGGACGCGGCCCCCACCGCCCCGGCCGACCGCACCGAATCCGCCGCCGACGGCGCCGACGACGAAACAGAGGTACGCAGGTGAGCACAGCCACCGAAACCGCGCTGCTGACCAGCCGGGAGATCACCACGGGCGAGGAGCTGGGCACGGTCCCGCTCTCCGGCGCCGGCGCGGTCGCGGCCGCCGCCCGCCGCGCGGCCGCCGCCGCGACCGGCTGGGCCCGGCTGCCCGCCGCCGACCGGGCGGCGGTCCTCACCCGGGCCGCCGACCTGATGCGGGAACGCGCGCCGGAGATCCAGGAGCTGCTGGTCCGCGAGGGCGGCTCGATCCCCGGCAAGGCCTTCTTCGAAGTGGGCGCGGGCGTCGCCGAGCTGCGGCACGGCGCCGAGCTCGCCACCGCCCCCGAGACCCCGCACGGCCCCGGCTCCGACCCCGGCCGCCAGGACGAGGTACGGCGGGTGCCGCTCGGCGTCGTCGGCGTCATCGTCCCCTGGAACTTCCCGCTGCTGCTCGCCATGCGTTCGGTCGCCCCGGCGCTGGGCCTCGGCAACGCGGTGCTGCTCAAGCCCGATCCGCGCACCCCGCTCTCCGGCGGCCGGGTCATCGCCGAGGTGCTGGCCGCCGCCGGCCTCCCGCCGGGCGTGCTGGAGGTGGTGCACGGGGACGCGGAGACCGGCCGGGCCCTCGTCGAGGCGCCCGACGTCGCGATGGTGTCGTTCACCGGCTCCACCGAGGTGGGCCGGGAGATCGGCGCCCTGGCCGGGCGGTTGCTCAAGCGCGTCGTCCTCGAACTCGGCGGGCAGAACGCCTTCGTGGTGCTGCCCGACGCCGATGTCGAGCAGGCCGCGTCCGCCGGCTCCTGGGGCTCCTTCCTCCACCAGGGCCAGATCTGCATGGCGGCCCGCCGCCACCTCGTCCACCGGGACCGGGCCGAGGAGTACACCGAGACCCTCGCCCGGCACGCCGCCGCGCTGCGGATCGGCGACCCGTTCCGCGAGGACGCCCAGATCGGGCCGGTCATCAACCGCTCGCAGCTCGTCAGGATCGCCGCCGCTGTGGAGGGCGCCGTCGCCCAGGGCGCCCGGCTGGTCACCGGCGGACGGGCCGACGGAACCTACTTCCCGCCGACCGTACTGGCGGGCGTCACACCGCAGATGGACATCTTCCGCCGCGAGGTCTTCGGCCCCGTCGCGACCGTCACCGAGTTCGCCGACGATGCCGAGGCCGTCTCGCTGGCCAACGCGTCCGACCACGGACTGACCGCCGCCGTCTACACCTTGGACGCCGACCGCGGCCGGCACGTCGCCGGGCAACTGCGCTGCGGGGTCGTCCACATCGGCGACCAGCCCGTCAACCACGATCCCAGGCTGCCCTTCGGCGGTGTCGGCGCCTCCGGCAACGGCTCCGGATTCGGCGGCCGTGCCGCCCTGGAGGCCTTCACCCGCTGGCACACCCTCACCGTCAGCAGCCCCGCCCGCAGCTACCCGTTCTGAGAGAGGAGAGCCCCGTGGCCAACAAGGTCGAGACCGTACCGCAGGTGGCGGATCCGCCGGAGGGAACGGTCGTGTTCCTCATAGGCATGAGGATCAACAGCTTCTGGAAGGTGCACCGCTGGCTGCCCTCCTTCATCGCCATGGTCCCGATGCTCATGGAGCTCAACAAGAACAAGGAGCACGGATTCCTGGGCTCCCGCACCTGGATCAACCGCACCGTGATCGTGCTCCAGTACTGGCGCAGCATGGACGAGCTGATGACGTACTCCCGCACCATGGACGCGTCCCACCGCCCCGCCTGGGCCCGGTTCAACCGCCGCATCGGCAACAACGGCGCCGTCGGCATATACCACGAGGCGTACGTCGTCGACCCCGACCGGATGCACACCGTCTACCGCAACATGCCGCCGTTCGGCATGGCCAAGGCCACCGCCGGCCGGCCGCAGCGGACGGCCACGCCCGTGGCGGACCACGAATAAGAGGGGAGAGGGACCCATGGCGCAACAACAAGGACCGGTGCGGGCCGGACAGGACGTCCAGTGGCGCAAGTGCGGGGCGTGCGGAGCCTTCGTCTACGGCAAACGGCTCGACCGCAACCGAAAAGTCTGCCCGGAATGCCAGTTCCACTTCCGGATACCCGCGCAGGTGCGCATCGACCAGCTCGCGGATCCCGGCAGCTTCGAGCCGCTGCCCGACGCGTACCGGCCGCGCGACCTGCTCTCCTTCACCGACAGCAAGCCCTATCCGGACCGGCTCCGCGACGCCCAGGCCAGGACCGGGCGCAACGACGCGCTCCTCTGCGGCCGGATGACGATCGAGGGCTGCCCCCTGGTGGTCGCCGTCCTCGACTTCACCTTCATGGGCGGCTCCATGGGCTCGGTCGTCGGTGAGGGCATCGCCGCCTCGGCCCGCCACGCGCTCGCCGAACGGCTCCCGCTGCTGCTGATCGCCGCCTCCGGCGGCGCCCGTATGCAGGAGGGCGCACTGTCCCTGATGCAGATGGCCAAGACCTCGCAGTGGATCGCCGCCCTGCGCGAGGCGGCGCTGCCGGTGATCAACCTCAACACCGACCCCACCTTCGGCGGCGCCAGCGCGTCCTTCGCGATGCTGGGCGACGTCATCCTGGCCGAGCCCGGCAGCCTGATCGGCTTCGCCGGCCCCCAGGTCATCCGCAACACCATCCGGGAGGAGCTGCCGGCCGGCTTCCAGAGCGCCGAGTTCCTGCTGGAGCACGGCATGATCGACGCCGTCGTGCCCCGCGAGAACCAGCGCGAGTACCTGGCCCGGCTGCTGACCCTGCTCGGCCCCTCCGTGCCCGAACTGCCCGAGGGCACCGGGTCCGCCCCGCTCACCGAGCCGTTCCCGGCGGTCCGCACCACCCGCGAGACCGTGGCGCTGGCCCGTAACATCCAACGGCCCACCGTCCAGGAGTACATCGGCTTCGTCTTCGACGACTTCGTCAGCCTGCACGGCGACCGGGCCTTCGCCGACGACCGCGCGCTGACCGGCGGCATCGCCAGGATCGGCGGCCAGAGCGTCGTGGTCCTCGGCCACCAGAAGGGCCACGACACCACCGAGCTCGTCCGCAGCAACTTCGGCATGCCGAACCCCGAGGGCTACCGCAAGGCGCTGCGCCTGATGCGGCTGGCGGACCGGTTCGGCCTGCCCATCGTCGCGTTCATCGACACCCCCGGCGCCTTCCCCGGCATCGGCGCGGAGGAACGCGGCCAGAGCCTGGCCATCGCGGAGTGCATCCTCGAACTCTCCCGGGTGCGGGTGCCGGTGGTCTCCATCGTGACGGGCGAGGGCGGCAGCGGCGGGGCCCTCGCGCTGGGCGTCGCCAACTCGGTGCTGATGCTCCAGAACGCCTACTACTCGGTGATCAGCCCGGAGGGCTGCTCGACCATCCTCTTCGGCACCGCCGAACAGGCCGGCCGGGCCGCCGACGCCCTCCGGCTGACCGCGTCCGACCTGCTGCGCCTCGGTGTGGTGGACGCGATCGTGCCGGAGCCCGTGGACGGCGCGCACACCGCTCCGTACCCCACGGCGCTCAATGTCAGAACAGCCCTCGTACAGACCATGGCCCCGCTGCTCGAACTGGCGGGCGATCGGCTCGTCGAGATCCGCCGGGACAGGTTCGACCGCTTCGGAGACCCCGAACGGCAGCCGACAGTCGACTGGGAGAAGAGTGATGAGTACTGAGACCAGGCCCGCCACGGAGCCCATGTCCGTGGAGGAGCTGCGGGCACAGACCCGGCTGCTCGCGGACGAACTGCCCGGTACCCTGCGGCGGATCACGCTGCGGGCCGGCGGGATCAGCGTGGACGTCGAGTGGGAGAACGCCCCGGCCGCCGCCCCCGTCGCCGCCCCGCCCGTCGCCGCCGCGCCCGCCGCCCCGGGACCCGCCCCGGCGGCCCCGGCCACGTCCGACGCCCCGGCCCAGGACGCGCCGCCCGCCGGTCTGGTGACGGTCACCGCCCCCCTGGTCGGCACCTTCTACCAGGCGTCCTCGCCCGGCTCGGAGCCGTTCGTGAAGGTCGGGGACATCGTCGAGTCCGGAGCCCAGCTGGCCATCATCGAGGCCATGAAGCTGCTCAACTCCATCACCGCCGAGGTCAGGGGACGGGTCCACGCGATCCACCCCCAGGACGGTGAGGTCGTCGAGTACGCCCAGCCGCTCTTCGATCTCGTTCCCGTCGACTGAGAGCGTCCGAGACACCGGACCCACACAGGAGGACCGAGACGTGTTCGACAAGGTACTCATCGCCAACCGCGGCGAGATCGCGCTGCGGATCATCCGGACCTGCCGCGACCTGGGAGTGCGTACGGTCGCGGTGTACTCCACCCCCGACGCGGACGCCCAGTTCGTCAAGGCGGCGGACGAGGCCGTGCACATCGGCCCCGGCGCTCCCGCCCGGAGCTATCTGCACATCCCCAACATCATCGGCGCCGCCGTCAGGACCGGCGCCCAGGCCATCCACCCCGGCTACGGATTCCTCTCCGAGGACCCGTACTTCGCGGAGATCTGCGCCGACGACGGCATCACCTTCATCGGTCCGCCGCCGGACGTGATGGAGAACGTCGGCGACAAGGCCACCGCCCGCCGGCTGATGACGGAGGCCGGCCTTCCGCTACTGCCCGGCACCGTCGAACCGGTCGACTCCGTGGAAGCGGCCGAGGCCGTCGCCGCCGAGATCGGCTACCCGGTGATCATCAAGGCCGCGGCGGGCGGGGGAGGCCGCGGCATCACCGTCGTACGCCGTCCGCAGGACCTGCACGACGCCTACGTCTCCACCCGGGCGAGCGCCCAGGCCGTCTTCCGCAACAGCGCCGTCTACATGGAGCGCTATCTGGAGAAGACCCGGCACATCGAGATCCAGGTGGTCTGCGACGACTTCGGCGGCGCCGTCCACCTGGGCGAGCGCGACTGCTCCGTGCAGCGGCGCCACCAGAAGCTCATCGAGGAGTCGCCCTCCGCCGCCGTCTCGCCCGAGCTGCGCGCCCGGCTCGGCGAAGCGGCACTGGCCGGAGCGCGCGCGGTGGGCTACCGGGGCGCGGGAACCGTGGAGTTCCTCCTGGAGACCGGCCCGGACGCGGCCGAGGACACGTTCTGGTTCATGGAGATGAACGCCCGCATCCAGGTGGAGCACCCGGTCACCGAACTCGTCACCGGGGTCGACCTGGTGAGCGAGCAGCTGCGGGTCGCCTCCGGCAGCCCGCTCTCCGTCAAGCAGGAGGACATCGACATCCGCGGGCACGCCATCGAGTGCCGCATCAACGCCGAGGACCCGGCCCGCGGCTTCGCCCCCACCCCCGGAACGCTGGAGACCTACCGTGTCCCCGGCGGCCCCTGGGTCCGTGTCGACACCGACTACGTGCCCGGCGCCCGGGTCAGCCCCTACTACGACTCGATGATCGGCAAGCTCATCGTCTGGGGGCCGGACCGCGGCAGCTGCATCGAGCGCACCCAGCGGGCCCTGTCCGAGTTCGAGGTCTCCGGACCGGGCATGCACACCACGATTCCGATGCACCAGGAGATCCTCGGGCACCCCGAATTCATCAAGGGGGATGTGTCGACCGACTTCCTGGAGCGCTGCTTCGCGCTGTGAGCCGCGCACGACCACGAGGACCCGACGTGTCGGAAGACGAACTCAGACCCGAGGACATCGATGTGTACCGCCGGCTGCTGGAGGCGCCGGTCGCCGCGGACGCGGCGACCGGCGGACCCGGGCCGGGAACAGAGCTGTCCGCCGAGTCCGTCAACCGGCTGCTGGCGCACCGCCTGCTCCAGGAGGACGGCCCCCACCGGTACGAGGCGGTCTCGCCGAGCCTGGCCGCGGCCGAGCTCACCGCCTCCCTCCAGGTGCAGGTGCACCGGCTGATGCGGCGCATCGACACCGCCCGGCGCGACCTGCGCCCGCTCGGCCCGCTGTACGAGGAACACCAGCGGCGGCGGCTCGCCGACACCACCACGGAGCTGCTCACCGACGGCGAAGCCGTACGTGAGCGGCTCGCCGACCTGTCGCTGCGCGTCCAGCACAGCGTGCTCACCGCACACCCGACCCTGGGCAGCGGGCCGACCCTGCGGGCCGCGATCGACCTGGACCGCGACCTGCTCGACCGCGGTGTCGTCTACCGGACCGTGGTGCCGCACACCGCGCGCCGCCAGCGGGAGGCACTCGCGCACGTGCGGCATCTGGGCGATCTGGGCGCCCAGGTCCGTACCGCCGTGGTCATTCCCGGGCGGATGATTCTGCTCGACAGCGCCTACGCGCTCGTTCCCGCCGGAGAGGACGGCGGCGGCGCGCTGTTCCGCGACCCGGCCGTGGTGGGCTTCCTGGAATTGATATTCGAGCACATCTGGGACCATGCCAAGCCGGTCGACGGGGCGGGCTACGCCGCCGATGTGTTCGAGGACATCGAGCTGGCCATCCTGCGCCATCTGGAGCGCGGCCGGTCCGACGAATTCATGTCCAGACGGCTGGGCATTTCCACCCGTACGCTCCGCCGCTACCTCGCCGGTATCTGCGAGAAGCTCGATGTCGAGACCCGTTTCCAGCTGGGTGTGGCGGCCGCCCGGCTGGACCTGTTCGGGGACGGCGACGATCCGGACAGTACGGGATAGACAATCCCGATTGCCGCGTTCGGCTATCTCCAACCGTTCACCCTGGACCACTCGGTGATGCGCCACGGATGATTTCTACCGCCCCACACCACATTTCTACCGAGGAAATCCATGAATGGAATCGCCGCCGCCGGGAGGCGCGTCACCGTCTCCGGCGCATCCTCCGACGCGCACCCGTGGAACCTCGTCTCCCACCAGCTGCTCCTGGCGGGCCTCGGCCACCGGGTGCGGAACCCGGGCGGCCCGGCGCCCGGAACGGTGATCATGCCGGCCGGTGTCTCATGACCGCCGCGGCACGCCCCACCCTGACAGCCGTACGGTCCCGGGGGGCCGTACGCGCCGCCGTCTCCCAGGGCATCCGGGGGCTCTCCCTGCGCACCGCCGACGGCCGCTGGACCGGAATGGACGCCGACATCGCCCGCGCGGTGGCGGCCGCCGTGCTCCACGACCCCGAGGCGGTCGACTGGCGCCCGGTGCCCGCCACCGAACGCCTCGCCGTACTCGCCTCGGACCAGGCCGACCTGACGGTGTGCAACCTGAGCTGGACCATGGGACGGGAGGCCGCCCACCCCGTGCTCTTCGCCGGAATCACCTGCTACGACGGCGAGGGCTTCCTCGTCCGCACCGCCGACCGCGTCGAGGACCCGGCGGATCTGGCGGGGCGGCGCCTGGCCGTCCACACCGGCACCACCACCCCGGTCAACCTGGCCGCCTGGTACGGCTCCCGGGGCCTGGCCGTCGAACCGGCCGGCTTCGCGGACCCGGCCGAGGCCGTGGCCGCGTACACCACCGGCGACTGCGCCGCGTACGTGCTGGACCGCACCGCGCTCGCCGGGATCCGGGCGGGCCTGCCGGCCCCGGAGGCACACCGCATCCTGCTGGCCTCGATCTCCCGCGAGCCCATGGCGGCGGCCGTCCGGGACTCCGACCCGCACTGGTTCCGGCTGGTGCGCTGGGTGCTCCAACTGCTGGTCTCCGCGGAACACCTGGAGGCGTCGGGAGCGGACCGGCGGTCCGCGGCGGAACTCGCGGGGCCGCACGGCCCGTCCGCCGGGGTGGACGAGGGCTGGGCGGCCAGGGTGCTGGCAGCCGTCGGCACCTACGCGGACGTCTACGCACGCAATCTGGGCGCCGCCTCCGGTCTCGATGTGCCGCGGGGTCCGAACGAACTCTGGACCCGTGGCGGGCTCCACTACGCCGTCCCCCTGAACTGACCCGACAGCAACAGAGGAAGGAGCCGCGAGGCACATGAGCACCGATGCCGTATCCACCACCCGCGGCCCCGGCCCCGGGCCGACGGGACGTGCGCCGACGACGCCGCCGCGCCCCGCCCGGCACCCGCCGGCCCGTCGGTGGAGACCGCCCCGCGTACCCGGCGACGGACACCCCCGTCGCGCCCTGCCGAGGAACCGCCCGGCAGGACCGGTTCACGCACCCGCAACCGTGCCCCTCCGGATCGGAGAACCCTGATGACGCTCGTCACCGACCCCACCGCCCCACGCATCGCAGTCGTCGGTGCGACAGGAGCGGTGGGCAGCACCCTCATCGAACTGATCGAGGAGCGGGCGCTGGCCTACCGCGAGATCCACCTCGTCGCCTCGACCCGCAGCGCGGGCCGGCGGCTCGCGGTCGACGGCCGCTCCTACGCGGTCCAGGCCCTGGAGGAGTTCGACTTCGGCCGGGCCGACATCGCCTTCTTCTCGGCCGGCACCTCGGTCAGCCGGGAGTGGGCCGGAACCGCGGCCGCCCAGGGCGCCCTGGTGATCGACAACACCAACGCCTTCCGGATGGATCCCAAGACACCGCTCGTCGTACCGCAGGTCAACGGGCAGGTCCTGGACACCCGTCCGGTCGACGGCCTGATCGCCAACCCCAACTGCTCGACCATTCCGCTGGTGCGGCTGCTCCAGACGGTCGAGCACCGGTGGGGTATCCGGCAGGTGGTCACCAGCACCTACCAGTCCGCCTCCGGCAAGGGCCACCGCGGCATCGAGGAACTCCTCGAAGGCAGCGAGGTCGCGCTGCGCGACCCGGACGCCGAGCTCCCGGCGGAGAGCTTCCGGCCCGCCCTCGCCTTCAACGTCGTCCCCTTCATCGACGAGCTCCTGGACAGCGGATTCACCCTGGAGGAGCAGAAGATGCTCCAGGAGTCCCGCAAGATCCTCGGGATTCCGCATCTGGACCTGACCGCCACCTGCGTGCGCGTCCCGGTCGTCAACTGTCACGCCGAGTCCGTCTGGGTCGAGGCGACCTCGCCGGTGGCCCGCGAGGAACTGATCACGCTGCTGAGCGCACTGCCCGAGGTCACCGTGCACGACGCGGAGGACCGGGCGGCCTTCCCCACCCCGCTCACCGCGGGCAACCCCGACCATGTGCACGTCGGCCGGGTCCGGGTGGCCCCGCACAATCCACGCGGCTTCTGGATGTGGCTGGTCTCGGACAACCTCCGGGTGGGCGCCGCCCTCAACGCCGTCCAGATCGCCGAGTACGTCCTGCGGCAGGGCTTCATGTCAGGAGGCACCCGATGAACACCCGGACGAGGGCGAGCGCCCCGGTCACCGTGCTGAAGTTCGGCGGCTCCACGTTCCGTTCCCCCGCCGCGTACGGGGATCTGGCGGCCGGCCTCGACGCCCGGATCCGGGCCGAGGGCCGCTCGCTGGTCGTCGTGGTCAGCGCGATGCAGGGGGAGACGGAGGGGCTGCGCGAGCGCCTGCACGCGGTCAATCCGCACCCGGAGGACCCCACCACGGCCGGCCTGCTCACCACCGCTGACCTGCTCAGCGCCCATCTGCTGGCCACCGCCCTGCACCGCACGGGCCGCAGCGCGACGGTGCTCGCGGGCCACCAGGTCGGACTGACCACCAACTCCTCCTTCCTCTGGGCCCGGGTGACCGGCACGGACCCGGCCCCGCTGCTCAAGGCCCTGGAGAGCCACGAGATCGTCGTGGTGCCCGGCGGCCAGGCGGCGGACGCCCAGGGGCGGCCGACCTGGCTGGGCAAGAACAGCTCGGACCTGTCCGCGCTCGCGGTCGCCGCCGCGGTCCGCAGCGACACCTGCGAGATCCACTCGGACGTCGACGGCATCTACACCTCCGATCCGCACCTGGTCACCGGGGCACGGCTGCTGCCGCACGTCTCGTACAACATGGCGGCCCTGATGTCCCTGCACGGTGCGCGGGTACTGCACCGCCGGGCCGTGCAACTCGCCCTGCGCCACCGCATCGAGATCGTGCTGCGCTACAACAGGGCCCCGTACACGGTGGGCACCAGGATCGGCACCGGCGGCGACCAGATGTCCGCGGTGGTCTTCAACCAGCGCTCCGCGGTGCTCGGTTACGCCGATGACGCCCTGGCCGACGCCGCGCACCACGCCTTTCACCTGGCGGGGATCGGCACGGTGCGCCAGAACGGCGGGCCACGGGTCGCGGTGGTCGGCGGCTACGTGGACCTGGAGGCCGTCCAGCGCGCGTACGGCGTCGAGCCGGGCCGCTACCTGGGGGTGCCGGTCGCCGAGGTGCGGGGCAGCAAGGTCACCGCACACCTCGCGGAGAGCGGGGAGGACGCGCTGCACCTCGCGCAACGGCTCCATGACTGGATGGACTTCCCGACCGCCGCCCACGGACCCGAGCCCCGTCTCGTAGGAGTGTGACCGAGTGACCACCGAAATCCTGCGGCCCGTGGACCGGGACGCGGCGCCGACCTTCGCGGAGCTGGTACTGCCCGACCCGGTGCGCGACGCGATCGGCGCCGCACTGTCGGTGCTGCCGGACCCGGCCGCCGACATCGACCGGTCCATGACCCGGTACCACCGGATCTTCGCGGGACTGCCCCTCGAACCGCTCCAGCGGATACTGGACTTCGGCCGGCACATCGACACCCCGGGGGCCACCCTCGTGCGCAACCTCCCGGTCGAGGAGAGCCTGCCGCTCACTCCGGTGGACGGCGGGCCCGCCCGTGACAAGCGGGGATTCGTCGCCGAGGGCGTCCTGCTCGGCCTGGCCGGGCTGCTGGGTGAGCCCATCGGCGTCCTCACCGAGAAGGACGGCCGGCTCGTCCACGACGTCGTCCCGGTGGCCGGGGGCGAGCGGACCCAGACCAACCAGGGATCAGCGGTCTTCCTCAACTTCCACAGCGACATCACCTACGACTCCACCGGGCGCTACGACATCGCCAACCCGGACTTCCTGGTGCTCAACTGCCTGCGTGGCGACCGCTCGGGAGCGGCCGCCACGCACTACGCGGACGCCCGCGACATCTGCGGGCAGCTGACGGACGGCGCGCTGGAGACGCTGCGAGGTCCGTTCTTCCGGCTCAATGCGCCGGGAAGCTATACCCGTAGTGCCGCGGGCGGAGGACAGGTGCTGTCCGATCCCGTGCCGGTCATCAGTGGCGCGGCGGATCACCCGGAGATCGCGATTTCGGCCAACGGCGTACACCCGCTCACCCGGGGGGCCGCGACGGCGTTCGGGGAGCTACAGGACGTGTGCCGGGCGACGGCGCACACCGTGTGCCTCGAACCCGGCCAGGCGCTCCTGATCAACAACCGCAAAGGGGTGCACGCACGCTCGGAGTTCGTGGCCCGGCACGACGGCCGGGATCGCTGGCTGCAACGCGCCTACGTGCGCAGGAGCCTGTGGAACATACGGTACCGGGTGACCCCCGGAGACCGTCGTGTCCACTACTGACGCGGAGAGCGGAGACATTGATTCCGCTCTTTTCACGGCCAGTGCAGAGTGTCGGAAACCGCTTTCGGAGCACCGGTCAGGACCGCGGGACGATTTGATGTCATGATGTGCCCTTCTGTGATATGCGCGAATGAGATCAAGAGATTTCTCTGTTGAAGGATGAACCGGGGTGGGCCGGGACGGTGTCCCATTTGTCGTCGGCCACCGTGTTTATTTGTGCGGTTTCGTGGCCGGAACCGACCGCTGCCGAGGCCATGGCGGAGTGCAGAACTCCGAAGGCCAGAGTGGTTGCCGCGATGTTCCGGACAAGTGAATGACGGGTGTTCATCATTGCGTATCCCCCTGCGCTGCTTGGCTGATGTATTTTTTGGCCGCAAGAGAACCGTGCCATTTATGGAGATCCACTTCGAGTGCCACGAACTGTCCTAGGATGGACCGGCAGCTAGTGGACAGGCGGACGGACCGAATGCGGCGGGGGAGGGTCAGTGGGGGAGCAGTTACTGCTGGACGGTGTGGCCGTGGACGCCTACGCGTGGGCGCTGCGCGTGGGGGTCTTCGACGACAAGGAGATCGCGGCCGGTCTGGAGGTCGATGCCGAGCTGGTCGCGCAGGCCCGTGAGACCCTGCAGGAGCTGCGACTTCTCGGCCCCACGGGGTCCGGGACCACGATGGTGCCGCTCAATCCCGACGTGGCCGAGGCCGAGCTCGTCACGCCGCTGGAGGTGTCGATCGCCCAGCGAAGACAGCGGATCGCCGGTATCCACCGGCAGTTGAGGGTCCTGGCGGAGGTCTACCGCTCCCACGAGAGGGCGGCCACGGACGATCTGCCGCCGATCCGGGTGCTGGACGACTTCGAAGAGGTACGCCGCGAGATCGACCTCGCACGCCGCCGCTGCACCGAGGAGCGGATCAGCCTCCAGCCGGGCGGCGGCCGCAGCGCCGAAATGCTGGAACAGGACCTGATGCAGACCCTGGAGATGCGCCGACGAGGCATCCGCATCCGCACGCTCTACCAGCACACCGCCCGGTCCAGCCTGGCCACGCGCACCTACGTGCGGCAGATCTGCCAGGAGGGCGCCGAGGTCCGTACCGCCGAGGAACTCGCCGAGCGCCTGATCATCTACGACCGCAAACTGGCGTTCATACCCAAGGAGCGGACGGGAAAAGAACCCCCCGGTGCGGCCATTGTCTCCGACCCCACGCTCGTCGCGTACCTGTGTCGCTCATTCGAGTCCGTATGGCAGGGAAGTCAGCCCTTCGACGTGGGGCGGACCATTGAATACCAACAGGTCGCCGAGGATCTTCGGATGTCAATTCTCCGCCTCATGGCCATGGGGGTGAAGGACGAAGTGATCGCCCGGCGCCTGGGTATGGCCACACGAACCTGCCGCCGTCATATTTCCGCAATCATGGAAGAAATTGGCGCGACCAGTCGTTTCCAGGCCGGGCTCCTGATCGGCCGTCAGGGATTGATCCCCGACGATCAGGCGGATCTTCCCGCATTCGCCGGCATCGACGTGTCCGAATCATGACGACCGCTGTCCTGGATCAGACACCCCCATGTCCTGGCCTCCCCCTGCCCGACTTGATTTCCTGGGAAAGCAGTATTGAGTACGGCGTCAGCCGAACCCAGGAGGGGCTATGGACATCCGACAGTTGGTCACGTTCCACAAGGTGGCGACGCTGCTCAGCTTCACTAGGGCCGCATCCGAACTGAAGTACGCGCAGTCCAGCGTCACCGCTCAGATCAAGTCCCTGGAGCTGTCGCTCGGAGTGGATCTCTTCGACCGCCTCGGAGGCCGTATACAGCTCACCGAGGCCGGCCAGCGACTCCTGCCGTACGCCGAACAGATGGTCACCCTCGCCGGGGAGGCGCGCGGCGCGACGCGGGCGTCGGAGGAGCCCTCCGGCGTCCTCACGGTCGGCTCGATGGAGAGCATCACCTCCTACCGGATGCCCCCGCTGCTGGAGTTCTTCCACCACCGCTACCCCTCCCTCCAGATCGTCCTGCGCCCCAGCCTGTGCGCCGAGACCTGCCACGCACTGCGCCAGGGCATGTTCGACATGGGCTTCCTGATGGAGGCCGAGACCCAGCACCCCGGCGTCCAGACGGAGGTGCTCGGCTCGGAACCCCTCACCGTGGTCGCCGCCCCGGAACACCCCCTGACCCGGGCCGAGAAGATCACCACCGACGTGCTGCGCCAGACCCAAGTCATCTCCGCCGAGGCGGGCTGCGCCTACCGGGAACTGTTCGAGGCCGAACTCAACGACGGCACGGGGGAGCCGCTGCCCTTCCTGGAGTTCGGCACGACCGAGTCCATCAAGCGCGGCGTCGCCGCGGGCCTGGGCGTCAGCCTGCTCCCGACAGCCACCGTGGCGGACGCCCTGGAGGCGGGCACACTGGTCAGCCTCCCCTGGAGCATCCCGTTCGAGGTGCACACCCAGATCGCGTGGCGGCGCGGCAAGAACCTTTCACGCGAGATGCGGGTCTTCGTCGACCAGACGATCCGCTTCCTCGCGGAGGAGTACGCGGGCGCGGCAGCCTGAGACGGCTGCCGGCCCTCCGGTTCCACGTGGCCGCCCTCCGTACCTACCGCGGACGTACGGTGTAACTGAGATGCGTCGTCCTCGGCGAAGGCTCCGCCCGGACCAGGTCAAGCGCCACACGGCTCGCGTCGACACCCTCGAACAGGCGGATTCCGGAGCCGAACAGCACGGGCGAGAGCGCGATCGTGAACTCGTCGATCAGGCCGGCGTTCACGTACTGCAGGATCGTCGCGCCGCCGCCCGCGATGCGGACGTCCCGGCCGCCGGCGGACTCGCGGGCCTGATCGAGCGCGGACTCGATGCCGTCGTTGACGAAATGGAAGGTGGTCCCGCCCTGCCGCACCCAGGGGTCACGCTTCTCGTGGGTCACGACGAACACCGGCATGTGGAACGGTGGATCCTCGGGCCACGCCTCCTCGCCGGCGTCGAACATGCGCTTGCCCATCACGCTCGCGCCGGTGCGCTCGAACGTCTCCCGCACGATGTCGTTGTCGCGCCCTTCCTCGCCGCCCTGCCCGAGCTTCAGGTTCTCCCGGAAGAACCGCTGTGGGAACACCCACTGCTGCAGCTCCATCCACTGTCGCCCCATCAGTTCTTCGGGGGACGCGGGCGCGATGAACCCGTCGAGCGACATCGACACGCTGAAGAACACTTTGCCGGCCATCAGTCCTCAACTCCCTTCCGTGCGATCTCCGCGACGTAGGCGGCCAGGTTGCCGAGGGTCTGCTGACCGCCCTCGATCGCGCCGTGCTTCTTGACCGCCTCGTCGCGCAGCTCCTTGGTGGGGAACACCGTGAGCATCTCGATCCGGGTCGCCTCTCCGTCCGGCGCGAACGTGAGGACCGACTCGAACGCATCCGGGTCGCCGCGGTACTCGCCGTGGAGCATCGCGATCCGCTCCGGCGGGACGATCCCGGTCCAGGTGATCCACTCGCTGTAGTCGGTGCCGTCCGGCCCGTGCATCACGAACTCCCAGACCCCGCCGACGCGGAACTCGAAGGCCCGCGTGGTGGTGGTGAACCCCTGCGGCCCCCACCAGCGCGACAGGTGCCGCACTTCGGTGAACGCCTTGAACACCAGTTCTCGTGGGGCGTCGATGTCCCGGGAGATCACGATCTCCCGATCGGCCGTCGCGGACTGCGCCGGCGCTTCTCGTCCAGTCGGATTCATCAGCTACTCCTGTTGCCCGTCCTGCTTGAGTTCCTGTACGTATGCGTCCAGCCGGTCGAAGCTCTCGTTCCAGAACTGTTCGAACCCGCCGGTCCACTCGTGAACCGCTCGCAGCCCACGTGCGTCCAGGTCGTACAGGCGCTGCTTGCCCGCCTTGCGGTCCCGCACCAGGCCTACTTCGCGGAGCACCCGCAGGTGCTTGGACGCCCCGGGCTGCGTCATCCCCAGCTCCTCGGCGACCTCCGTCACCGGCCGTTCGCCTGCCCGCAGCAGCGCCAGTATGTTTCGGCGCTGCGGCTCGGCTATGGCGTTGAAGACGTCTGACGTCGTCGCTGCTCGTGCCATGGCAGCAATCATATGCCCATATCGGAAAGTGTTTCAAGGATCGCCTGTGAGTACTGGATCGCCGGTGCCTACGTCTTCGCTCTCGGCTCCACCCTGTCCGGGGGCCGGACCCTACGGGCCGATTGCGGTCGGCGGGTCGGCGAGATCTTGCTCCACGGACCGTCAACGCCGGCGCGCCTCCCTGCCAGTGACGCGCGCAGTGGCCCGGGTTTGGCCAGCCTGTCGGCCAGGTAGGCGTCGAACGCCTCCGCGACCTGATCGTCGATCTCGTCCCGCATCCGGGCATCCAGTGATTCAGACATGGACTGAAGCTGACGGCCGACGAGCGCGAGGCCGCGGTGAAGATCGGCGCCCTCAAGATGACCCATGACCTGAACCTGGTCGTGAGCGCCCACACCGGGTACGACTCCTCCGCGGGCTGGAACCAGATCTACCGCCTCGTACTCCGCCTCCCGCCAGGACGAGTTGTGGTCCGCGTGCTCGACGAAGCCGCATGCCTTGCACGCGAAGCGGGCCTGGGCAGGCCGGTTCGCGCGTGCGGTGTGGTGGCACTGGGAGCATTCCTGGCTGGTGTACGCCGGGTCGATGTAGATCACCGGCACTCCGGCCTTCTTCGCCCGCCGCTTCGCGGACTTCGTACCCTTCTTCTGGAGCTTGGAGCTTGGAGCTTGGAGCGCAGTGCCCGGTCGTTCGTACGCTTGTTTGCCCGGCCTGCCCGGTGAACGCCATGCCCGTCGAGACCGTGCGGTCCTGGTGCCGCCAGGACAGCATGCGGCGGGGAGACGAGCTGGACCTGTCCGACCGCGGTGAAGTAGTTCAGGGGTTCAGCCGAGGTACGCGCCAGAGGGGCAACGGGATGATCTTGGGGGCCGACCCGTCGCGGTAAATGCCGGACTTACTGCGACGGAGGCCCGACCGTGCTCGGCGCGACCTGCGGCGGACCGATCCGGCCGCCAGGGCGAGGTGTACTCATCTACTGCGGCACGCCGGGCCAAGCCCATGTAACGAGATCGATTCTCAACCACCTGGGTTATCGGCTCTGGCCGGGTCGGTGGGCTGATCCGGCTCGGGGCGACCGGTCATCCAGCGCAGCAGGCGGAAGGCGCGTTCGCTGGTGGTGGCCGGGGCGAAGACGGCAGTGAGGAGAACCGTGAGCAGGAGAGCAAGTTCGGCACTGGCCAAGACCGCGGCCAGGGTGGGGCTGGCGAACGCGATGCCCGAAGGAGTGGCCACGATGGTTGTGGCCAGGCCGAAGGAGACCCGTCGGCCTGGCAGGCGACTGGTGGGGGGGCTCGACGGCGGAGCCAGACGTCATCATCGGCGCCCCTGGGAGGAGCCGGCGCCACGCATGCGGTGCTGCAGGGTGGCGATCCAGGCCCAGACGACAACGGCCGGGGCGTGAAGAAGGAAGTCGCGTAGCAGCTTGGCGTGCTGGTCATCCTCGTAGTCGTAGCGGGCCTCGTTGAAGTCGTCCCGCCACCGTCGTCCGGCCTCAGGGGGCATGAGGGCCGCGGCCGTTCGAATCGGCCAGGGGTCGCACGCGCCGTCGATCAGGTCCGCTGGCACCGACTCCGGTCGCTTACGGGCCGAGCGGATAAACCCGGCCGAGACCCGGCCCAGGACAACGACGGCCAGGGAAAACCCGACGAGCAGACCGACGATGAGGCCGAGTGCGATACCCGCGTCGATCCCATAGGCGACTCCACAGGTGATCAGCAGAGTGATACGGCTGCCGAGGCTCAGGGCGGGGTCATTCCAGGGATCATTTACCAGGAACATGTAGACGTTGACGGGAGTCAAACAGACGCCTAGGACCGCGAGGAAGTTAAGACATCGGCCGACGCGCTCGGTGGCCGCAAGCAGTTTCCGGCGGAAGCCTTTGAAGAAGGCACTGATGGCCAGTGTGCTGCTGCCGACAACACCCCCCGCCGTAGGGCCGATCAGGCTGCCGAGGACGATGGGTTCGAAGTCGCTCGCGCCGACGTCGACATGGAACATGCCAAGTTCCCTACCGGTTAAACCGGTCAAGGCACCGACCAGCATGCCGGTGACGGTGATCGCGACCACGGTACCGAGGCTGTGCGCTGCGGTTTTGAGGGACTGTTGACGTCGCTTACGGAGAAGAGAGGCCATCAGGAGGTCGCGCCTTCCTCAGCCAGGCCACGCAGGGCGGTGCTGCGAGGGCGGCGGGCAGTGGCCATGGCGGCGCTGGCCTGGGCTGCGCCGTTCGCCGTGAACCGGTAGTAGCGGCGGGCGGGCCGCTTTTCCAGGTGGGGGTCGATGTCCTCCTTCCGAGAGGTGAGCCACCCCTCGGTCTCCAGCCGCAGCAGGATTGGGTGGGTGGTGCCGGGCATGAGTCCGGTCAGTTCTGACAGTTCCCGCCCATAGAGTTCGCGGGCGGGGTCACGTAGCAGCGCCTGCAGCACCAGCTGGGTCTGTAGCGTCATACGAAAGCCCATGCTCTAACTCTAACTAGGGATAGAGCTCGTGTCCATGCTCTAACTCTAACTAGGTTGATGCGTGTGATGCTCTACGTCCGGCCCGCGGCTCCCGGGAAAGACATGCGGCTCGTCCGAGCGGCGGTTCGGCCTCCAAGATCACGTCGTTGCCCCTTTGACGCGTATCTCGGTCACGCCCCGTTTACGTCCGCGCCGAAGACCGGCGCGTGCCACTCCATGTCGTCGCCGGCCCACGCGGCACTTCGGAGTAGCGGTCAAGGTGATGCACCTGTTGGTCATCTTGTTACCGCCCGCCTTGAACCCATGGTCTCACCACGCCTCCTGATCGCATCGGCAGCCGGAGAGGACACCCGTGAACCAGTGAACCTTCCCGGTCGCAGCACAATCGTGTTGACCGTCCCCGGCGGCCAGTGCTTGAGTCGGCGCGTGGACAGCATTTCTGCCAACCGGCGGTTCTGGAACGGGATCAGCAGCGCCTACCAGCACGAGCACGACCCGCAGATCGGTGCAACGCCCCGGCTGTGGGGCACGTACTCCATCCCCGACGCGCACCTGCACGCCCTGGGTGACGTCACCGGCAAGCGCGTCCTCGAACTCGGCTGCGGCGCCGGCCAGTGGTCCAGGGCGCTCGCCGCCGAGGGCGCCACCGTGGTCGGGCTCGACCTGTCCGAAGCCCAGCTCGCCGCGGCGGCTCGCGCGATGGGAGCGGCCCGCTACCCGCTGGTGCAAGGCGCCGCCGAACACCTCCCGTTCGCCGCCGACAGCTTCGACCTGGTGTTCTGTGACTACGGCGGGCTCAGCTGGGCGCCCCCGCACCTGGCCGTCCCGCAGGCCGCACGCGTCCTGCGCCGCGGCGGGCGCCTGGTGTTCAACGTCGCCAGCCCATGGTTCGAAGCGTGCTACGACGAAGCCGCCGGCCGCGCAACCGCGACGCTGCACCAGGACTACTTCGGGCTGGACGCCATCGCCGAGGACCAGGGCGCGGTCAGCTATCAGCTCACCTACGGCGACTGGATCAGGGTCCTGCGCGGCGCAGGTCTCG
The DNA here is from genome assembly GCF_040655445.1 of Streptomyces sp. NPDC050423. NCBI lineage: Bacteria > Bacillati > Actinomycetota > Actinomycetes > Kitasatosporales > Streptomycetaceae > Streptomyces > Streptomyces sp. NPDC050423. Next base: position 152,826 of record NZ_JBFAJY010000001.1, on the reverse strand, counting down.
TCATCGACGACCTCATCGAGCCGCGGCCCGGACCCGCAACAGCCAACGGCTACAACCAGACCGACCCGCCTGACTGGGCACACCGCTGGCCGGCGGAAATGATCTGGGTGACCCACAAACCGTAAGCACCGCCGCACCGAGACGTGAAGGTATCCAGGCTTGGCGTGCTCTGGCGCCCGCTGTTCGTGCTGCCGCCGTTGGTGAGAGTTCCCTTGCCTACAGGTTGTCGAAGTCTCCGGCGGTCATGCCTGACTTGAAGGCGCGCCATTCGCCGGGGGTGAAGCACAGGAGGCCAGCTCGAAGCATTGGCCGTTGTTGGCCGTGAAGCTGCTCTTCTGCCAGGGGAGTGTGGACGGGTCGATCGAGTAGAGGTCTGCTTTCTCCATGACCTCAGTCTTCCTCGTTTCGGATGCCGGCAATCAGATCACCTGCTCCGGCGCGGGCGGCGGGAATTCTGGCCGATGTCGCCCTTCTTGGAGCTGCCATGGCTACACGGAACCAAGTGACCTTCAGACTCTCTCGCTGTCGTAGCAGCGTTCCCAAGGCGCGGGCGGTGCTCCGCGCCCAAGCTCGGGGAGTGGCGGGCCACCCATGTAGCGGCGGAGGACGGCGAGCTGGTCCTCTCCGAGCTGCTGACCAACGCACGTACGCGTACCCGTGCCCGGTGACCGCCTGGTGGGCGTACGCATCGAGTGCCGGGGGAGGGGCGAACTCCTGCGCCTGGAGGTGAACGACGCGGGTGCGGGCCGGCCGGAGGTGCGGCGGCCCGGTGAACTGGACAAGGGAGGGCGCGGGCTCCTGCTCGTAGCGGCTCTGGCCCACCGGTGGGGCGTGGACGAGCGCCGGGCCGGGATCGGCAAGACGGTCTGGGCGGAGCTGCTGGCCCCTGGTGCCGATCCCAGCGACGCCCCCGCCCCCGGGGAGGCGCGGATCGCGGCGGTATCCGTCCGGCCCGGTCAACGCGTACGCGCGTGGGGCACCTGGCGCACGGTCCGCGCGGTCCGGAGCGAGCGGTTCGCGTCGGGAGGGCCGGTAGTCGTCATCGCCCTGTGCGACGGAGGCCCGGCTCTGCGGTCGCACGCGGCCGAGCCGCTGACCGTACGTACAACACCGGCCGCCGAGAGCCGGGTTCAGGCCCCGGCCGGTCCGGTGATCTCATCGTGAGGGCGCTGTGGAAGAGGTTGCTCCGCCGTCACGTGCACAGCGCGGAGCCGCGATTCCTGGGCACGCTGACGCTGCTGACCGGCGGTCGGCCGGTCGTGATCAGCCGGGCGGGCCGGCCGGTGGAGAGGACGCTGCCGCCTCGGCCTCAGGTGCGACGGCCGGGACGGGGCTCGCTCCGGGGCCGTATCCGCATCCCCGCCGACTTCGACCATGCGCCGGCCTCGGTGGCTGACGCCCTGGGGATGCGCTGATGCGACTTCTCCTCGATACGTCCGTCGTGACGTGGTGGATCGCCGACTCGCCGCAGCTGTCCGCACCGTTCAAGGAACTCCTGGACACCGAACCTGCCGTGTACGTCAGCGCGGTGTCCCCGTGGGAGATCACCGTCAAACAGTTCCTCGGGAGCGTCGAAGGCCCCGGGGACCTGGCCGAGCAGGTGCGGGATCTCCCGTTCAGGAGCCTGCCCGTCACCGCCGCGCACGGGGTGCGGGCAGGCCGGCTGCCGATGGTGCACACCGATCCGTTCGACCGGATGCTGATCGCGCAGGCGCAGGCCGAGGGGATGGTGCTGGTCACCCGGAACCGCTGGATTCCGCAGTACGACGTGCGGGTCGTACCGGCCTGACGCGGCCGCCCGACAGCCCGCCCGCCCGCGGCACCGCACGGCTGCCCGCTGCCGCTCACCTCGACCGGGTACTCAGTCGCTCGCGATGCCGAGCGCCGCGCGGATCTCCCTTGCCAGCCGCCCGTCCAGACCGTGCACGGTCATCCGGTTCTTGACCAGAGCGAAGGAGAACCGGTGCGCGGGGTCGGCGAAGGCCGTGCTGCCGCCCGAGCCGCTGTGGCCGAAGCCGCCCGCCGGGCGTATCGGCTTCGCTCCGCTGTCCCCGATCACGAAGCCCGCGCCCATGGCGGAGGTGGTGCCCATGATCCTGTCCACCCCGCTGACCCGCTCCGTGGTCGCCTCCTTCAATGTCGCCGCCGACAGCAGCCGTACGCCCTCCAGCTCACCGCCACAGGCCAGTACCGCGTACAGGAAGGCGGCCCCGCGCGCGGTCATGATCCCGTTGGCCGGCAGAGCCGTACGCCGGAAGTCCGCACGGTTGCCCAACTCGGCCACCGGCAGCACCCCGTGGGGAACGCAGTCGAAGAACGGGGCCCCGGGCGGCATCCGCTCCAGCCGCGCGGCCCAGCCGCCGTCGTAACAAGTGGCCACCCGGGACGCCAGGTGCGCAGGGGCGTGGAACAGCAGCTCGTCACCGATCCCGAGCGGACCGGCCAGCTCTTCGCGCAGGAGTTGGTCGCAGGTCCGGCCGGTGGCGCGGTGCAGGATCTCGGCCAGCAGCACCCCGTAGGTCCAGGCGTGGTAGCCGAACGCGCTGCCGGGCTCCCACTGCGGCCGCTGCCCGGCCGTCCAGTCGGCCACGGCCGGCAGGTCGAGCAGTCGCTCCGGGGTCAGGTCCGCCGGCAGCCGGGCCAGGCCGGCCATGTGGCCGAGGACCTGCCCCAGGGTGATCCGCTCCTTGCCCGCCGCGCCGAACTGCGGCCAGTAGCGCGCCACGGGGGCGTCGTACGCCAGTACCCCCTGGTCCACCAGTACCGCGACCAGGGCCGCCGCCACACCCTTGCCTGTCGACCAGGCCGGCACCAGGGTGTCCGGCTCCATCGGCCGCCCCTCGGCGACATCGGCCGTCCCCGCCCACGCGTCGACCACCAACTCGCCGTCGTGCCAGGCCGCCACCTGCACCCCGGTCTCGACGCCCGATCCCGTCAACTCCGCCAGGACCTCTTCGACGCGCCGCTGCGCCGGATGGTCCGGCACCGTGCTGGTGTGCACAGTCCCTCCCCTTCCGCCCCGGGGGCCGCGAGCAGGCCGCCCTTCGGCTTCAACGCGGTTCCGGCCGGAACCGTTCCGGAGGAACTACGCCTCGCGGAAGCGCCGCACCACCTCGCGCGCGCCCCCTGCCAGGACCACCAGGACCACCACGGTCCAGAAGGCGTCCGGGGCCTGCCAGCCGCCGTTGACGTCGGACAGGAAGTCCGGGTTGAAGAACTCCCGCCGGTACAGGATCCAGGCCATCGGCAGGGTGAACGCCGCCTGGGCGGCGATGTTCCAGAGCGCGAGCGAGCGCGTCGGCGCCCGCAGGGCCCGGATCGCGTCGAGTGTCACGAGCCCGACGAGGCCGGCCAGGATCGGCCAGATCCAGCCCGACCACAGGCCCGGGTCGAGTACGTCGAGGTGGGTGCCGGCGTCGGTCCGGTACGGCTGCGCGGTGTGCTGCCAGACGATCAGGGCGAGCAGCAGCCCGTGCCACGCCATCCCGGCACCGGCCGTGGCGCCGCGCTTCTTCTGTGCGCGGCGGTCGGGCAGGTCGTCGGGCGTCCACGCCCCGCCGGACGCGGCGGACCGCTTACCGGACCGCTCGATCAGGACGAACACCACGGTGAGCCAGGCGACCATCGGGACGCCGACGGTGAGCACCGCCCCGGCGGCCCCGCCGATCACCCTTGCGGCCCCCTGGCCGTCCACGATGTCGAGCGCCGCGCTGACGGCGATGACCACGGGCAGCACGGAAAGCAGCAGGGCCGCGAGGAGTCGTATGTACGTCGGGTAGAACCCGGGGCCGATCAGTACCGGCGGCCGGTCCGCGTACTGAGCGGCGAGCCGGATCGGGTCGCCCATCTCGGTGAGCACCTCGCGCTCGGCGGCCCCCGGGTCGGCAGGACCGCGGGCCTCGACGGTGTCAGCGATCGTCGCGCGCAGCTCGTCGGCCACGTCGCCGCGCCGGGCGGCCGGGATGTGCCGGACGGCCTCCGCCACGTAACGGTCGGTCAGCGTGCCGGTGTCGGACGCTTGGAACATACTCAACGTTCCCCCTTGGTCAGTCGTGATATCGCGGCGTCCAGGGTCTGCCACTCGCGCAGCAGCCCGGTGCGGACCCGGGCGCCCTCGGGGCTGATCCGATAGAACTTGCGCGGCCTGGACCGGTCGGTGTTCCACTCGCTGATGAGCAGCCCCTGCTTCTCCAGGCGGCGCAGCAGCGGGTAGAGGGTGTTGCCGTCGACGGCGATGCCGGCGCCGCCGAGCGTCTCCAGGAGTGCGTAGCCGTACTGCGGCTCGTCCAGCAGCGCCAGGCAGGCCAGGACGACCGTGCCGCGGCGTAGCTCCTGGGCCTGGCTGAGGATCAGTTCTTCGGTGCCCACGCGCGAGACGATACTGTGCGCCGCACACTAATGTCGGTCATCGGGGAAACGAGGCCCCCGCCGGGGCCGGATCGTGTCGCTGCGGAACGTGAAGTGCGGCGGCCCCTGCCGCATGGCCCCAAACCGGCATGAAAAAGACCCCCTGTTCAACGTTTCCGCTGATCAGAGGGTCTATTCGGCACCTTCTGCAAGGTGCCCCCGGCAGGATTCGAACCTGCGCTCCCGGCTCCGGAGGCCGATGCTCTATCCCCTGAGCTACGGGGGCGTATCGCTGTGCTGCTCTGCGACGGGTGAAACACTACCAGCTTCCGCCCGGTGCCCGTGAACAGGTATTTCCGCGCCCCCGTCGAGCGCCCCCCGCCCTGCCGGGCAGGTCGCACACACATCCGGCCAACCTTCGCCGCCATCCGTCCGGGGACGGAAGTGGGCAAATCCCGGACGCAGCCCCTCCGCCCCGCCTACTCTCGAAGGGTGTCAGGGGCTTGCGGCCGCGTGCTTGTTGTCGATGACAACAAGGTCATCCGGCAGTTGATCAGGGTCAATCTCGAGCTGGAGGGCTTCGAGGTCGTGACCGCGGCCGATGGTGTCGAGTGTCTGGATCTGGTGCATCGGGTCAGTCCCGATGTGATCACGCTCGATGTCGTCATGCCCCGGCTGGACGGTCTGCAGACGGCCACCAGGCTGCGCTCCGATCCGCGGACCCGGCATCTGCCCGTGGCGATCGTCAGCGCCTGCACGCCGTACGAGGTGGACAACGGGGTCGCGGCGGGAGTCGACGCCTTCCTCGCCAAGCCCTTCGAGCCGAGCGAGCTGGTGCGGGTCGTACGGCAGTTGATGGAGCGCGGCCGGCCACCGGTACTCGACGGCAGACAGGGTGCCGGGCGGGCGGAGAGCGCCGCCGGTTGACCGGATGGCGAAACCGGTTCGCGAAAGGCCCCCCTCCCTCCCATACGCTTGTCCCGTGACCCCCGCCGATCTCTCCACGACCGTGCTGCGCGCCGTGCGCCGCGCGGTCGACGAGGACGCCTTGCGCGCGCCCGTGCCCGCGCGCGTGCGAGTGGAGAGGACCAGGCCGGGCGGACGCGGCGACTACGCCAGCGCCGTCGCCCTCCAGCTCGCCGGACCCGCCGCGCGGTCCGCGCGGGAGGTGGCCGAGATCCTGCGGGAGCGAATGGCCGGTGCGCCCGGGATCGGACGGGTCGAGATCACCGGACCCGGCTTCCTGAACTTCACCCTCGACGCCTCCGCCGACGCGCACTGCGCGCTCCTGCGACGGGTGCGGGAGCAGGGGCTGCGCTACGGACACGGCGACGCGCTCGCCGGGGCACCGCTGCAATTCAGCCACGCCCGCGAGGTCCGGGCCGCGGTCACCGCCGACGCGGTGCGCCGGCTCGTACGCGCGCAGGGCGCGCCCGTACGCGTCAGCTGCGACGAGGCCTCCGACCCGGACTGGGCACGGCTGGGCATCACCCTCGACGCCCACGGACGGCCCCCCACACCGCTGACGGCGATACGGCCGGTCCCGGTCGGCGCCACCGCCGGCGAACTGCTCGGCCGGCTCGGGCCCGACGCCACCCGCTGGGGACTGCTCCGGCCCGCCGGTCACGACCGCGCCCGGCTCGGCGACGACCTCCTCGTCCAGGGCGAGGGCAACCCCCTGTTCCTGGTCCGTTACGCCCACTCCCGCTCCCACGCGCTCAGCCGCGGCGCGGAGCGGCTCGGATTCACGAGCGCCCCCGGCCAGGACACCGGCGACACGCAGGACACCGGCGACACGCAGGACACCCGCGACACGCAGGACACCAGCGACACGGCGGGCGCCGAGGCGCTCGCGCTGCTCGCCGTAATCGCGGACCACCCCGCCGTCCTCGCCGCCGCCGCGCACCACCGCGCACCCGACCGGCTCGCCCGCCACCTCGAAGCGGTCGCGCACGCGTTCCTCGACTTCCACGACGCCGCGTCGCCGCTCCCCGCCGGGGACGAGAAACCCTCGGCCGCCCACCGCACCCGGCTCGCCCTCGCCGAAGCCGCCGGGACGGTGCTGGCAGGCGGCCTGTCCCTGCTCGGCATCAGCGCGCCCCCTTACCTCTGAGAGACCCGAGAGAGCAGAGCAACACGATGAGCCGATCCGCACACCCCGCCGGCCCCCGTCACGCCGACGTCATGACCGAGGGCCACTACACCGCCCCGGCCGAGGACCTCAACGTCCTCGACGAGAAGGTCTGGTCCCGCACCGTCACCCGGGACGAACACGGCGCACTGACCGTGGGCGGGATCGAAGTCGCCCGGCTGGCCGAGGAATTCGGCACCCCGGCCTACTTCCTCGACGAAGCCGACTTCCGGGCCCGCTGCCGCGCCTGGTCCGACGCCTTCGGCCCCGGCGCCGACGTCTTCTACGCCGGCAAGGCCTTCCTCTCCCGCGCGGTCGTGCGCTGGCTCCAGGAGGAGGGGCTCAACCTCGACGTCTGCTCCGGCGGCGAGCTGACCACCGCACTGGACGCCGGGATGCCCGCCGAGCGCATCGCCTTCCACGGCAACAACAAGACGGTCGACGAAATCGAGCGGGCCGTCACGGCGGGCGTCGGGCGGATCGTGCTCGACTCCTTCCAGGAGATCGCCCGGGTCGCGCACATCGCGCAGCGGCTCGGCCGGCGCCAGCCCGTGCAGATCCGGGTGACCGTGGGCGTCGAGGCACACACCCACGAGTTCATCGCCACCGCGCACGAGGACCAGAAGTTCGGCATCGCACTGGCCGGCGGACAGGCCGCGGAGGCCGTCCGGCGGGCGCTGACCCTCGACGGCCTCGAACTGATCGGCATCCACTCGCACATCGGCTCGCAGATCTTCGACATGGCCGGCTTCGAGGTCTCCGCCCGGCGCGTGGTGCAGCTCCTGGCCGAGGTGCGCGACGAGCACGGCGTCGAACTGCCCGAGATCGACCTCGGCGGCGGCCTCGGCATCGCGTACACCCCTGAGGACGACCCGCGCGAACCGTACGAGATCGCCAAGGCGCTCGGCGACATCGTGACCCGTGAGTGCGAGTCCGCCGGGCTCGCCACCCCGCGCATCTCCGTGGAGCCGGGCCGCGCCATCGTCGGACCGACCGCCTTCACCCTGTACGAGGTCGGCACGATCAAGCCCCTGGAGGGGCTGCGCACCTACGTCAGCGTCGACGGCGGCATGTCGGACAACATCCGCACCGCGCTGTACGACGCCGAGTACAGCGTCGCGCTCGTCTCGCGTTCCTCCGACGCCGAGCCGATGCTCGTCCGGGTCGTCGGAAAGCACTGCGAGAGCGGCGACATCGTGGTCAAGGACGCCTTCCTGCCCTCCGACCTGGCCCCCGGCGACCTGATCGCGGTCCCCGCCACCGGCGCGTACTGCCGTTCCATGGCGAGCAACTACAACCACGCCCTGCGCCCGCCCGTCGTCGCCGTGCGCGACGGGCGGGCGCGGGTCATCGTCCGGCGCGAGACGGAGGAGGATCTCCTGCGTCTCGATGTCGGCTGATGCCGTATTTCCCGGGGTACACCCCCGGTCCCCCGTAAACATCTCAGGATCCGGACGGGTGGCAGGAACGCCCGTCCGGTGAGTGAGACTGGTCCATACATCAGATGTAAAGGAAACGAGGTCGGATGATGCGTACGCGTCCGCTGAAGGTGGCGCTGCTGGGCTGTGGAGTGGTCGGCTCAGAGGTGGCCCGCATCATGACGACGCACGCCGACGACCTCGCCGCGCGCATCGGCGCGCCGGTGGAGCTCGCCGGTGTCGCCGTGCGCCGGCCCTCGAAGGTGCGTGAGGGCATCGACCCCGCACTGATCACCACCGACGCGACCGCCCTGGTCAAACGGGGTGACATCGACGTCGTCATCGAGGTCATCGGTGGCATCGAGCCCGCCCGCACGCTCATCACCACCGCCTTCGAGCACGGCGCGAGCGTCGTCTCCGCCAACAAGGCGCTGCTCGCCGAGGACGGCGCCGCCCTGCACGCCGCCGCCGAGCAGCACGGCCGGGACCTCTACTACGAGGCCGCCGTGGCCGGCGCCATCCCGCTCGTCCGCCCGCTGCGCGAGTCCCTCGCCGGCGACAAGGTCAACCGGGTCCTTGGCATCGTCAACGGCACCACGAACTTCATCCTCGACAAGATGGACACGAGCGGCGCCGGGTACTCCGAGGCACTCGACGAGGCCACCGCCCTCGGATACGCCGAGGCCGACCCGACCGCCGACGTCGAGGGATTCGACGCCGCCGCCAAGGCCGCGATCCTCGCCGGAATCGCCTTCCACACCCGGGTGCGGATCGGTGACGTGCACCGCGAGGGCATCACCGAGGTCACCGCCGCCGACATCGCCTCCGCCCGCCGCATGGGCTGCACCGTCAAGCTCCTCGCCATCTGCGAGCGCGCCGCCGACGGGCAGTCCGTCACGGCCCGCGTGCATCCCGCGATGATCCCGCTCAGCCACCCGCTGGCCTCGGTCCGCGAGGCGTACAACGCGGTGTTCGTCGAGGCCGAGGCGGCCGGGCAGCTGATGTTCTACGGCCCCGGCGCCGGTGGCGCGCCGACCGCGTCCGCGGTCCTCGGCGACCTCGTCGCGGTCTGCCGCAACAAGCTCAACGAGGCCCCCGGCCCCGGCGAGTCCGCGTACACGCGCCTGCCGGTCAGTCCCATGGGCGACGTCGTCACGCGCTACCACATCAGTCTCGACGTGGCCGACAAGCCTGGCGTACTCGCCCAGGTCGCGACGGTCTTCGCCGAACAGGGCGTATCCATCGATACGGTCCGCCAGAAAGGCCGAAATTCAGGCAGCGGCGACGAAGTCGGTATCGAGCAGGGTGGCGGCGGGCGACGGGTGGGCAAGAGCGGCGAGGCTTCGCTCGTCGTCGTCACCCACCGCGCGCCCGACGCCGCCCTCTCCGGGACCGTCGAGGCGCTGCGCAAGCTCGACACCGTACGCGGTGTCGCCGGCATCATGCGTGTTGAAGGGGAGTAAGGACCCATGACCACCAAGGGCACCCACCAGTGGCGCGGCATCATCGAGGAGTACCGGGACCGTCTCCCGGTCACGAGCACGACGCAGGTCGTCACGCTCCGTGAGGGCGGCACGCCGCTCGTCCCCGCTCAGGTCCTCTCCGAGCGCACGGGCTGCGAGGTGCACCTCAAGGTCGAGGGCGCCAACCCCACCGGGTCCTTCAAGGACCGCGGCATGACCATGGCGATCACCCGGGCCAAGGAGGAGGGTGCGCAGGCCGTCATCTGCGCGTCCACCGGCAACACCTCCGCCTCCGCCGCCGCCTACGCGGTCCGCGCCGGGATGGTCTGCGCCGTCCTGGTGCCGCAGGGCAAGATCGCGCTCGGCAAGATGGGGCAGGCGCTCGTGCACGGCGCCAAGATCCTCCAGGTCGACGGCAACTTCGACGACTGCCTGACGCTGGCCCGCTCGCTCTCGGACAACTACCCGGTGGCGCTGGTCAATTCGGTCAACCCGGTCCGTATCGAGGGCCAGAAGACCGCGGCCTTCGAGATCGTCGACGCGCTCGGCGACGCCCCGGACATCCACGTCCTCCCGGTCGGCAACGCGGGCAACATCACCGCGTACTGGAAGGGCTACACGGAGTACGCCCGGGACGGCCTGTCCACGCACAAGCCGCGGATGTGGGGCTTCCAGGCCTCCGGCTCCGCGCCCATCGTGCGCGGCGAGGTCGTCAAGGACCCGTCCACCATCGCCACCGCCATCCGGATCGGCAACCCGGCCTCCTGGCAGTTCGCGCTCAACGCGCGGGACGAGTCGGGCGGCTTCATCGACGAGGTGACGGACCGACAGATCCTTTCCGCCTACCGGCTGTTGGCCTCCCAGGAGGGCGTCTTCGTGGAGCCCGCCTCGGCCGCGTCGGTCGCCGGCCTGCTCAAGGCCGCCGAAGAGGGCAAGGTCGACCGGGGTCAGCGCATCGTCTGCACGGTCACCGGCAACGGCCTGAAGGACCCGGACTGGGCCGTCGCCGGCGCCCCCCAGCCGGTCACGGTGCCGGTCGACGCGGTCGCCGCCGCCGAGAAGCTGGGCCTCGCGTAGTACCCGCCGCCGCGCCGCACGGCGGCGCGGCGGCGGATTCGTCGGGAAGGCGGCGCAACGGCCGTTTCCGGGGCGGAGAGCGCACCGGCAGCTTGCGACACGCATCGTGCGCCTCCTGTGCGCCCTATGTCGCCACAGAACCTTCCTTCGATAAGCTGTACCCAACCCACCCCGCCGCATATGCCCGGGGTGCGCAGGTCGTTGCGGCCGTCGGTCCCATCCCGGACTTACGCAATACCCGCCGCCGCAATCGCCCTGACGAATCCCCGAAAACCCCGAAGAAGTCCGCAAGAAGCCCAGAAGAACCCGAAGAGCCGCAGAGAGACCCCAAATATCTCGCGGCACTCCGAAATTCCCCGCCGCCTCACAAGGAGAGTCGTCAGAGCGATGGCCGGTCCCGCCTTCCGAGCCGCCGCCGTACGGGTGCGCGTCCCCGCAACCAGCGCCAACCTCGGTCCGGGCTTCGACGCCCTCGGCCTGTCGCTGGGGCTGTACGACGACGTCGTCGTCCGCGTCGCCGACGCCGGACTGCACATCGACATCGCCGGTGAGGGCGCGGACACGCTGCCCCGCGACGAGGACCACCTGCTCGTACGGTCCCTGCGCACCGCCTTCGACCTGCTCGGCGGACAGCCCCGCGGCCTGGAGATCGTCTGCGCCAACCGCATCCCGCACGGACGCGGCCTCGGCTCGTCCTCCGCCGCCATCTGCGCCGGAATCGTCGCCGCCCGTGCCGTGACGACCGGCGGTGACGCCCGGCTCGACGACGCGGCCCTGCTGGAGCTCGCCACCGAGATCGAGGGTCACCCGGACAACGTCGCGGCCTGTCTCCTCGGCGGGTTCACGCTCGCCTGGATGGACGGCGGATCGGCCCGCGCCATCAGGATGGACCCCGCGGATTCCATCGTTCCGGTGGTTTTCGTCCCCGGCAACCCGGTGCTCACCGAGACCGCCCGCGGACTGCTGCCGCGTTCGGTCCCGCATGTCGACGCCGCCTTCAACGCGGGCCGTGCCGCCCTCCTCGTCGAGGCCCTGACCAGGCGCCCCGAGCTGCTGCTCACCGCCACCGAGGACCGGCTGCACCAGGAATACCGCTCCCCGGCGATGCCGCAGAGCGTGGAACTCGTGAACCGACTGCGCGCGGACGGCGTCCCCGCGGTCATCTCCGGTGCCGGGCCGACCGTGCTGGCACTGGCCGAGGACGGTGCGGCCGACAAGGTCGCACGGCTGGCGGGCGAGGGTTGGGCGGCCAACCGGCTGACTCTCGACGTCCAGGGTGCGAGTGTGCTGCCGCTCGCCCCGTAGCCGAGAAGTGATTGCCGGTGCGTGAGAGGGGGAATGTTGTTGGAGCCGGTAGTGTTAACCTCAAGTCTGCAATCGACGTCTATGAGGCGCGTTGCTTCGTGTCCCTTTCCGGGACCACCATTTCTTCCGGGAGCCTCCCCAACTGCCTGAGCAGCCTGCCTGAGCAGTTTCGAGCACGCTCCGGAACCGGCACGACACCCTCTCGCTCGTCCAGGAGTGGGCCGAGCAGGGGGATGCTCGCGCCGAGCCCATGCACACGTTCATCTCTCCGCCGTACCTACCCGGCGGACCACCGCCCCGGCACGGTCCGCACAACCAAAGACCGCAGTCGGACAGCACAACCGGTCGCCGAGCCAGAAGGCCGACGTCCGCTCCAGGGAAGGACCCTTCGTGAGCGACACCACCGATCTGATGGGCGTGACTGCCGACAAGAACGTCGACAGCGCCGCGCCCGCCGAAGGTGCTGCCACTGGCACCACCGCACGGCGCCGCCGCTCCGGCACCGGCCTTGACGGCATGGTCCTGGCCGAGCTGCAGCAGGTCGCGTCCGGCCTCGGCATCAAGGGCACTGCGCGGATGCGCAAGAGCCAGCTGATCGAGGTCATCAAGGAGGCCCAGGCCGGCGGCTCCTCCGCGCCCAAGGCCAAGGCCGCCGCCGCGGCCCCCGCCGAAGAGGCCGAGACCAAGCCGAAGCGCCGGGCCACCTCCAAGGCGCGCACCGGCGCCGGGGACGAGACCCCGGCCGCCGCTCCCGCCGACAAGGCCGCGGACCAGCAGCAGATCGACATCCCCGGCCAGCCGGCCAGCGACGAGCAGCCCGCGGGCGAACGCCGCCGGCGCCGCGCGACCGCTCAGGCGGGCAGCCCGGAGACCAAGACGGAGACGAAGACGGAGACCAAGGCGCAGGCCAAGGACCGTACGCAGGACGAGCCGAAGCGCGAGACGCCCGCCGAGGACCGCTCCGAGCCCAAGGCCGAGGCCGCCGCGGACAACGCCGAGGGCCGCCGGGGCGACCGCCAGGACCGTGGCCAGCGCGGCGAGCGTGGTGACCGCGGCGACCGCGGTGACCGTCGTGAGCGCCAGCGCGACCGCCGCGGCAAGGGCGGCGACGAGCAGGGCGGTGGCCAGGGCGGCCAGCGTCAGCAGCGCCAGGGCCAGGGCCAGGGGCAGAACCAGAGCCAGAGCCAGAGCCAGGGTCAGCAGGGTGGCGGCGGACCGCAGGACGACTTCGACGACGAGGGCGGCCGTCGCGGCCGTCGTGGCCGTTACCGCGACCGCCGTGGCCGCCGTGGCCGCGACGACTTCGCGAGTGACGCACCGCCGGTCACCGACGACGACGTCCTGATCCCCGTCGCGGGCATCCTGGACATCCTCGACAACTACGCGTTCATCCGGACCTCCGGCTACCTGCCGGGCCCGAACGACGTGTACGTATCGCTCGCCCAGGTCCGCAAGAACGGCCTGCGCAAGGGTGACCACGTCACCGGTGCGGTGCGCCAGCCCAAGGACGGCGAGCGCCGCGAGAAGTTCAACGCGCTGGTCCGCCTCGACACGGTCAACGGCATGGCGCCCGAAACCGGCCGCGGCCGCCCGGAGTTCCAGAAGCTGACGCCGCTGTACCCGCAGGACCGGCTCCGTCTGGAGACCGACTCCAACATCCTGACGACGCGCATCGTCGACCTGGTCGCCCCCATCGGCAAGGGCCAGCGAGGCCTGATCGTGGCCCCGCCGAAGACCGGTAAGACCATGATCCTCCAGGCGATCGCCAACGCGATCACGGTCAACAGCCCCGAGTGCCACCTGATGGTCGTCCTGGTCGACGAGCGTCCGGAAGAGGTCACCGACATGCAGCGGTCGGTGAAGGGCGAGGTCATCTCCTCGACCTTCGACCGTCCCGCCGAGGACCACACCACCGTCGCCGAGCTGGCCATCGAGCGCGCCAAGCGTCTCGTCGAGCTGGGTCACGACGTGGTCGTCCTGCTGGACTCGATCACCCGCCTGGGCCGCGCGTACAACCTCGCGGCCCCCGCCTCCGGCCGCATCCTGTCCGGTGGTGTCGACTCGACCGCGCTGTACCCGCCGAAGCGCTTCTTCGGTGCCGCGCGGAACATCGAGGACGGCGGTTCGCTGACCATCCTGGCCACCGCGCTGGTCGAGACCGGCTCGCGCATGGACGAGGTGATCTTCGAGGAGTTCAAGGGCACCGGCAACATGGAGCTCAAGCTCGACCGCAAGCTCTCCGACAAGCGCATCTTCCCGGCGGTGGACGTCGACGCGTCCAGCACCCGTAAGGAAGAAATCCTGCTCGGCAGTGACGAGTTGGCGATTGTCTGGAAGCTGCGCCGGGTGCTCCACGCGCTGGACCAGCAGCAGGCGATCGAGCTCCTCCTGGACCGGATGAAGAAGACCCAGTCCAACGCGGAGTTCCTGCTCCAGATCCAGAAGACGACGCCGGCCCCGGGCAACAACGACTAGTCGTACCCGCTCGGCAGCCGTACCCAGGGCCGCCCCCGCCACTTCGGTGCCGGGGGCGGCCCTGCGTCGTTGCCGATCCGAGACCTTCGCCACACGGCCACCGGGCGTCGCCCCCGCCCCGCATTGCCTGTATCGGGCAAGAAACCGCAGGTGAGCGCCGGAACACCGGTTGTTCCCGCACTCCGCGAGGCCGCTCTGCGCTTACCCGGAGGCCACGGCGCCCTGTGCAACCCTTCTTGTCGCCGTGGCGTCGTACCCAAAGAGCGACAAAGCGGCGCACGGACACCCGCACACCGAGCAGGGGGTAGCCGGGCGCAGCCGAGGGAACGAGGAGACGGATGACCGGACAGAGCGGGAGCGACAGCCGAATACGGGCCACCGGCAAACGCCGGAGGAAGCCGTCCCGCCGCCGCAGGGCGACCGTCATAGCCGCATGGAGTCTGGCCGGCCTCGTCCTCGTGGGCGGGGGAGGGCTCGGTTACGCCTACTTCCAGCTCGACGGCAATCTCAAGGCCGTCGACATCAACAACGCCCTCGGCAAGAACCGCCCCCAGAACGTCGACAACGGCTCCGAGGACATCCTCGTCCTGGGCTCCGACTCCCGCTCCGGTGCGAACCAGCAGTACGGCGTCGACGAGGGCGGCGCCCGTTCGGACACCGCGATGGTCGTCCACGTCAACAAGGGCCACAAGACGGCGAGCGTCGTCTCCATCCCCCGCGACACCCTCGTGACCCGGCCCGAGTGCAAGAGCGACGAGAGCGGCGCCGACGTCCCGGGCCAACAGCGCGCGATGTTCAACACCGCGTACGAGGTCGGCGGACCGGCCTGCGCGGTCAAGACCGTCGAGTCGATGTCCGGGATCCGGATGGACCACTACCTCGAAGTCGACTTCACCGGCTTCAAGAAGCTGATCGACAAGCTCGGCGGGGTCAAGATCACCACCAAGCAGGCGATCAACGACTCCAAGAGCCATCTGAACCTGGAGCCGGGCACCCACACCCTGGACGGTGAGCAGTCGCTCGGCCTGGTCCGCACCCGCAAGAGCGTCGGCGACGGCAGCGACCTCGGCCGCATCCAGCTCCAGCAGGCCTTCATCAAGGCGCTGATGGTGCAGGCGAAGAGCGTAGGCGTCCTCGACGGAACCAAGCTGTACGGCCTCGCGGACACGGCGACCAAGGCCATCACGACCGACTCCGACCTGGGCTCGGTCAAGCAGCTCGCGGGCTTCGCCAACGGACTCAAGGGGCTCGGCGCCGACGACGTCCACATGGTGACCCTGCCGGTCGAGTACGACCCGGCCGACCCGAACCGCGTCATACCGCAGGAGAAGGCCGGACAGCAGGTCTGGACGGCGCTCCGGCACGACGCGCCGATCCCCGCCTCGGCCACCGAGAAGTCGGCGGGCGACAAGGGTGACGCGGGCGGCATCGTTCAGTGACCGGGAGTGCCCGGGAATAGTTCCGGGCAGACCCCGGTTTTGGGAGATACGGCCGGTCCTGGCAGACTGGTACGTCGGCCCCGGTTCACGGACACGCAATCAGCGTGTACGACCCGGCGCCCTCCCGAAACTAGGAGTCACCCTTGAAGCGCGAGATTCACCCCGAGTACGTCGAGACCCAGGTCAGCTGCACCTGTGGCGCGTCGTTCACCACCCGGTCCACCCTGGACAGCGGCGCCATCCGTGCGGACGTCTGCTCCGAGTGCCACCCGTTCTACACGGGCAAGCAGAAGATCCTCGACACCGGTGGCCGTGTGGCCCGCTTCGAGGCCCGCTTCGGCAAGGCCGCCGGCTCCGCCAGCAAGTAGCGAGCCAACTGCGCCGGTTCTCGGCGCCCTCTTCCCGGGGGCGTCGAGACCGGCGTTTTTTCCGGCCGGGACACGGCATCCCCGCATCCCGCCCGGCAGGCATCCCGCCGGCCGGCAGTACGCAGTACGTCGAGCGAAGAAACCAGGAGCCCGAAGATGTTCGAGGCGGTCGAGGACCTGATCGGCGAACAGTCCGATCTTGAGAAGAAGCTCGCGGACCCGTCGGTCCACGCCGACCAGGCCAACGCGCGCAAGCTCAACAAGCGCTACGCCGAGCTGACCCCGATCGTCGCCACGTACCGCTCCTGGAAGCAGACCGGCGACGACATCGAGACGGCCCGCGAGTTCGCCGCCGCCGACCCGGACTTCGCCGCCGAGGTCAAGGACCTGGAGAAGGAGCGCGAGGAGCTCACCGAGAAGCTCCGCCTCCTGCTCGTACCCCGTGACCCCAGTGACGACAAGGACGTGCTCCTGGAGATCAAGGCGGGCGCGGGCGGCGACGAGTCCGCCCTGTTCGCCGGGGACCTGCTGCGCATGTACCTGCGCTACGCCGAGCGGGTCGGCTGGAAGACCGAGATCATCGACTCCACCGAGTCCGAGCTCGGCGGCTACAAGGACGTCCAGGTCGCCGTGAAGACCAAGGGCGGCAACGGGGCCACCGAACCCGGCCAGGGCGTCTGGGCCCGGATGAAGTACGAGGGCGGCGTGCACCGTGTGCAGCGGGTGCCCTCCACCGAGTCCCAGGGCCGCATCCACACCTCCGCCGCCGGTGTGCTGGTCACGCCCGAGGCGGAGGAGGTCGAAGTCGAGATCCACGCCAACGACCTGCGGGTCGACGTCTACCGCTCGTCAGGACCCGGCGGCCAGTCCGTCAACACCACGGACTCCGCCGTCCGCATCACGCACCTGCCCACCGGCGTCGTGGCCTCCTGCCAGAACGAGAAGAGCCAGCTCCAGAACAAGGAGCAGGCCATGCGCATCCTGCGCTCCAGGCTCCTCGCCGCCGCCCAGGAGGCCGCCGAGCAGGAAGCCTCGGACGTACGGCGCAGCCAGGTGCGCACGGTCGACCGTTCCGAGAAGATCCGTACCTACAACTTCCCGGAAAACCGCATCTCGGACCACCGCGTCGGCTTCAAGGCGTACAACTTGGACCAGGTGCTCGACGGCGATCTGGGCGCCGTGATCCAGGCGTGTGTCGACGCCGACTCCGCCGCCAAGCTCGCCGCCGCGTAAGCTCCACCACCCGCACCGCTCGTGAACCTGTACGGAGAACCGCGATGAACCTGCTGCTCGCCGAGGTGGCCCAGGCCACCCAGCGGCTGGCCGACGCCGGTGTGCCTTCGCCGAGATTCGACGCGGAGGAACTCGCCGCGTTCGTGCACGGCGTCAAGCGGGGCGAGCTGCACAATGTGCCGGACGCCGACTTCGACGCCCGTTACTGGGAGACCATCGCCCGGCGCGAGGCCCGCGAACCGCTCCAGCACATCACCGGACGCGCCTTCTTCCGCTATCTGGAGCTCCAGGTGGGACCCGGTGTCTTCGTGCCCCGCCCGGAGACCGAATCGGTGGTCGGCTGGGCGATAGACGCCGTCCGCGCGATGGACGTGGTCGAGCCGCTGATCGTCGACCTGTGCACGGGATCGGGTGCCATCGCCCTCGCCATGGCCCAGGAGGTGCCGCGCTCGCGCGTGCACGGCGTGGAGCTGTCCGAGGACGCCCTCAAATGGACCAGGAAGAACGCCGAGGACTCCAGGGTCACCGTGCACCGCGGAGACGCTCTGACGGCCCTTCCCGAGCTCGACGGACAGGTCGACCTGGTCATCTCCAACCCGCCGTACATCCCGCTCACCGAATGGGAGTACGTGGCCCCGGAGGCCCGCGACCACGACCCCCAGATGGCCCTCTTCTCCGGTGAGGACGGCCTCGACACCATCCGCGGCATCGAGCGCACCGCGCACCGCCTGCTGCGCCCCGGCGGACTCGTCGTCATCGAGCACGCCGACACCCAGGGCGGCCAGGTGCCGTGGATCTTCACCGAGGAGCGGGGCTGGGCCGACGCGGCCGACCACCCCGACCTGAACAACCGCCCCCGGTTCGCCACGGCCCGCAAGGCGATGCCGTGACCGGCGGCCACCACCGGCCCGACCCGTACCAGCCCTACCCGAACATGCTTGAGGAGGCCGGCTGATGGCACGGCGATACGACTGCAACGACGCGACGGACCGTACGACGGGTCTGCGCGAGGCCGCGTCCGCCGTCCGCCGCGGCGAACTGGTCGTGCTGCCCACCGACACGGTGTACGGGATCGGTGCGGACGCCTTCAGTTCCGAGGGCGTCGCCGACCTGCTGGACGCCAAGGGCCGCGGCCGCAACATGCCGACGCCCGTCCTGATCGGTTCCCCGAACACCCTGCACGGCCTGGTGACCGATTTCTCCGAGCAGGCGTGGGAGCTCGTGGACGCCTTCTGGCCCGGCGCCCTCACGCTCGTCGCCAAGCACCAGCCGTCCCTCCAGTGGAACCTCGGCGACACCCGCGGCACCGTCGCCATCCGGATGCCGCTGCACCCGGTCGCCATCGAGCTGCTCACGGAGGTCGGCCCGATGGCCGTCTCCAGCGCCAACCTCACCGGACACCCCTCGCCCGAGGACTGCGACGCCGCCCAGGAGATGCTCGGTGACTCCGTCTCCGTCTACCTCGACGGCGGTCCGACGCCGGGCATCGTCCCGTCCTCGATCATCGACGTCACCGGCAAGGTGCCGGTCCTGCTGCGCGCCGGCGCGCTCTCCGCGGAGGAGCTGCGCAAGGTGGTACCCGACCTCGAGGTGGCCAATTGACCGCCCCTGAGGGGCGTGGCATAGCGGGGCAGAGCGACACTTTCCGCATCCTCCACGTCAGCACCGGCAATGTCTGCCGCTCACCGATCACCGAGCGGCTGACCCGCCATGCCCTCGTGGACCGACTCGGTGACCCGCTCCAGGGCGGCCTGATCGTGGAGAGTGCCGGCACCTGGGGGCACGAGGGCGCCCCGATGGAGGCCAACGCCGAGGTGGTCCTCGCCGACTTCGGCGCCGACGCCACCGGGTTCGTCGGCCGTGAGCTGCTGGACGAGCACGTGATCCGCGCCGACCTGGTGCTCACCGCCACCCGCGACCACCGGGCCCAGGTGATCTCGATGGGTCACTCGGCCGGTCTGCGGACCTTCACGCTCAAGGAGTTCACCCGGCTGGTCCGGGCGATAGACCACGCGACGCTGCCCGACGCGAAGGACGAGGGCGTCGTCGAGCGCGCCCGCGCGCTGGTGCGCGCCGCCGCCGCGCTGCGCGGCTGGCTGCTGGCCCCGACCGCCGAGGCCGACGAGGTGTACGACCCGTACGGTGCCCCGATCACGTTCTTCCGGTCCATCGGCGACGAGATCAACCAGGCCCTGGAGCCGGTCGTCACCGCGCTGACCGGCGTATCGACTCCGCGCTGACCGGCGCGGGGTCCGGACGGGTGCACCGCGGGCCGTGACAGCGGGCAGCGGGCCCGCCGCGGGCCTACATTGGAGCTGACGTCAGCGCACTTCTCCCAGGCCCGGAGCCCCCCGATGCCGGTCACCGCTTCCGCCGCACCCCCGGCCACCCTGCCGCAGGACTTCGGCGCCCTGCTCCGGGAGGACCCGGAGATCGCCGATGTGCTGCTGGCGGAGCTGCGCCGGCAGTCGGGCACACTTCAGCTGACCGCCGCCGAGAACTTCACCTCGCCCGCGGTCCTGGCGGCCCTCGGTTCGCCGCTCGCCAACAAGTACGCCGAGGGCTACCCCGGCAAGCGGCACCACGGCGGCTGCGAACAGGCGGACGCCGCCGAACGCATCGCCGTCCGCCGGGCCACCGCGCTCTTCGGCGCCGAGCACGCCAACGTCCAGCCGCACTCCGGCTCCTCGGCCGTCCTCGCGGCGTACGCGGCCCTCCTGAAGCCCGGTGACACGGTCCTCGCGATGGGCCTCCCGTACGGCGGACACCTCACCCACGGCTCACCCGCCAACTTCTCCGGCCGCTGGTTCGACTTCGTCGGCTACGGGGTGGACTCCGAGAGCGGACTGATCGACTACCACCAGGTCCGCGCACTGGCCCGCACCCACCGCCCCAAGGCGATCGTCAGCGGTTCCATCTCCTATCCGCGCCACCCGGACCACGAGCGGTTCCGGGAGATCGCCGACGAGGTGGGCGCCTACCTCATCGCCGACGCCGCGCACCCGATGGGACTGATCGCCGGGGGAGCGGCGCCGAACCCCGTTCCGTACGCGGACGTCGTCTGCGCCACCACGCACAAGGTGCTGCGCGGGCCGCGCGGCGGAATGATCCTGTGCGGCGCGGAGCTGGCGGAGCGGATCGACCGGGCGGTCTTCCCCTTCACCCAGGGCGGCGCCCAGCTGCACACGGTGGCCGCGAAGGCCGTCGCGTTCCACGAGGCGGCGACCCCGGCCTTCGCCGCGTACGCCCACCGTGTGGTGTCCCACGCCCGGGTGCTGGCCGCCGGCCTGGAGGCCGAGGGCTTCGACGTCACCACCGGCGGCACGGACACCCACCTGATCGTCGCGGACCCGGCCCCGCTCGGTGCGGACGGTCACACCGCCCGCGCCCGGCTGGCGGCGGCCGGCCTGGTGCTGGACACCTGCGCGCTTCCGTACGGGGACGCCCGCGGCATCAGGCTGGGCACCGCGGCCGTCACCACCCAGGGCATGGGGGACGCCGCCATGGCACGGCTCGCGGCGCTGTTCGGCGCGGCGGTGCGCGAGGAGGGCGACGTCCTGGCGGAGGTACGGGAACTGGCGGCGAAATTCCCGCCGTACCCGGGGTGACATGGGCCCTATGCCCTGAATGAGGGTGGCCCGTGCAACCATCGCGGGTACCTCTGTGTCCTCAACCATGAGGCCGACGTAGTTAAGGTGTGGGCTGAGATGGCCGGCGACATTTGTGGGGCAGCCCGTGCGTGATTACTTGCTGACGCTCTGTGTCACGGCGGCGGTGACGTATCTGCTCACCGGCCCGGTGCGGAAATTCGCCATCGCGGTCGGGGCGATGCCCGCGATCCGTGCGCGTGACGTCCACCGGGAACCGACCCCGAGGCTCGGCGGCATCGCCATGTTCGGCGGGCTGTGCGCCGGTCTGATCGTCGCCGATCACCTGGCCAACCTCGACGGCGTCTTCGACCTCTCCAGCGAACCGCGAGCACTGCTCTCCGGGGCCGCGCTGATCTGGCTGATCGGCGTCCTGGACGACAAGTTCGAGATCGACGCCCTGATCAAGCTGGGCGGACAGATGATCGCCGCGGCGGTCATGGTCCTCCAGGGCCTGACGATCCTGTGGCTGCCGATCCCGGGCGTCGGCACCGTCGCGCTCACCCAGTGGCAGGGCACGCTGCTCACGGTCGCCCTGGTCGTCATCACGATCAACGCGGTGAACTTCGTCGACGGCCTGGACGGCCTGGCGGCCGGCATGGTCCTCATCGCGTCCGCCGCGTTCTTCCTGTACACCTACCGGCTCTGGTACGGACACACGATCGAGGCGGCCGCCCCCGCGACGCTCTTCACGGTGATCCTGATGGGCATGTGCCTCGGCTTCCTGCCGCACAACATGCACCCGGCGCGGATCTTCATGGGCGACTCCGGCTCGATGCTGATCGGCCTCGTCCTGGCCGCCGGCGCGATCTCGGTGACCGGTCAGGTCGACCCGGACACCATGAAGATCTTCGAGGGCAGTGAGCGCCAGGCGACCCACGCGATGCTGCCGGTCTTCATCCCGCTGCTGCTGCCGCTCACCATCATCGCGATCCCGGCGGCGGACCTGGTGCTGGCGATCGTGCGCCGCACGTGGAACGGCCAGTCGCCGTTCGCCGCCGACCGTGGCCACCTGCACCACCGGCTGCTGGAGATCGGCCACTCGCACAGCCGGTCGGTGCTGATCATGTACTTCTGGTCGGCCCTGATCGCCTTCGGCGCGGTCGGCTACTCCGTGCACTCGGCGTCGATGTGGATCGTCCTGGTGATCGTGGGCCTGAGCGCGCTCGGCCTGATCCTGCTGCTGATGCCCCGCTTCACCCCGCGCGCCCCGCTGTGGGCGCAGCGCATCGTGCCGCCCCGCTACCGCCGGCGGCGCCGTCAGGACGCGGAGCACGGCGCAGGGGCGACGGACGGCCAACAGGCGCCCCCGGATGCCCAGATGGGACAGGACGGACCCGAGCCCGCCCCACGGGCCCCGGTCGCCGCAGGAGTCTCCGGCGTCAACGGGGCGACCGCCGTCGGCCCCCGTTCGCGTTTCACGGACCGACGCAAGGCCGGCTCGACGCGTCGATGATTCGGTCAGCAAGGGGCATTACCAGACAGCTGGTTGAGTTGCCCCGCTCACACGCGACGAGTAACTCTCACGTGTGACAGCGACCACACATTGTAGGTAAAGACCTCATCAAATAGTTTGTGATACCGTTCACGAAGCCCGGTGACGGAGTCGAAGGACCTGAGTAGCACGGTCCCTTGGCCCGAGGCATCGACTCGGACCGGGCCTACGCTCGTCCATGACGACACACTGCCAACCCCCAGCAAGCGGAGCTGCCGCCATGCCGTCCAACGACGTCCGGACTCTCCTCCAGACCGCCGTCCCCACCGTTGCCGCCGGCGCTGTCGCCGCCGCGGTCAGCGCTGGCGTCGCCGGTGGAAAGGGAGCCCTGGGCGCGATCGTTGCGACGATCGTGGTCATCCTCTTCATGGGTATCGGACTGGTGGTCCTGCAACGGACCGCCAGGTCCCTGCCCCACCTGTTCCAGGCGATGGGGCTGATGCTGTACACGGCTCAGCTGCTCCTGCTGGTCATCTTCGTAGCCGTATTCAAGAACACCACGATGTTCAACCCGAAGGCCTTCGCGATCACACTGGTCGCGGGGACTCTCGTGTGGATCGGCGCACAGGCGCGTGCACACATGAAGGCCAAGATCCTTTACGTCGAACCCGAGTCCGGCAAGGGCGAGAAGCCCCAGAACACGGGGTCCCGGTCGTGAAGGGTAGGGGCGGGATAAGTGCGAGTTCAGGACCCTGCTATCGTCCGGTTCCAACTGCGGCACTGCGGGCGCGGGCATGTGAGCTGACGCCTGCTCGATCGCGAGGCTCATTGCCTGACTGCCGCTCACACATCCGTAACACCAGTCCAGTGCCGAACCGCGGCTGCGCGCCGCGCCGACACATCGAGGTTGCCGTACCTATGCGCCACGCTGAAGGAGCCCGCGGTGAGTGCTGACCCAACACAGGTGCTCGCCTTCGAGACCGATTGCCACATCTTCTCCGGTTGTGGTTTCCCGGCACCCGGCCTGCACTCGTTCCTGTTCGAACCCCTCTGGGGCGACGCGGACAGCAACCTGTACTTCAACAAGCCGATGCTGCTGGCCCTGCTCGGCTCGATCGTCATCGTCGGCTTCTTCTGGGCCGCCTTCCGCAAGCCGAAGGTCGTCCCGGGCAAGCTGCAGATGGTTGCCGAGACCGGATACGACTTCATCCGCCGGGGGATCGTCTACGAGACGCTCGGCAAGCGCGAGGGCGAAAAGTACGTCCCGCTCGTCGTCTCGCTGTTCTTCTTCGTCTGGATGATGAACCTCTGGTCGATCATCCCGGTCGCCCAGTTCCCGGTGACGGCGATCATCGCCTACCCCGCCGTGCTGGCAATCATCGTCTATGTCCTGTGGGTCAGCCTGACCTTCAAGCGGCACGGCTTTGTCGGCGCCTTCAAGAACTTCACCGGGTACGACAAGTCGCTCGGCCCGGTGTTGCCTCTGGCCATGTTGATCGAGTTCTTCTCGAACCTGCTCATCCGGCCTTTCACCCACGCGGTGCGACTCTTCGCGAACATGTTTGCAGGCCACACGCTGCTGCTGCTGTTCACGATCGCCAGCTGGTACCTGCTCAACGGCATCGGCTTCGCCTACGCGGGCGTCTCCTTCGTGATGACCATCGTGATGACCGCCTTCGAGCTCTTCATCCAGGCGCTGCAGGCATACGTCTTCGTACTCCTGACCTGCACCTACATCCAGGGCGCGCTCGCCAAGCACCACTGAGCACCTCGCGCGCCGACCGTTATTCGTCCGGTGGCCAACCCCCACCGGTCCGTGAAAGAGAAGGAAGAACTGGCATGTCCCAGACCCTTGCCGCCGTCACCGGCTCCATCGGCTCCATCGGTTACGGCCTCGCCGCCATCGGTCCCGGCGTCGGCGTCGGCATCATCTTCGGTAACGGCACCCAGGCACTGGCCCGTCAGCCCGAGGCTGCCGGTCTCATTCGCGCCAACCAGATCCTCGGCTTCGCCTTCTGTGAGGCGCTCGCCCTCATCGGTCTGGTCATGCCGTTCGTCTACGGCATCAAGTAGATCTTCGGATCCACGACCAGCCACCTAGACGAAAGGCACTGACGTGAGCCAGTTGCTTACGATCGCGGCTGAGACGGAAAACCCTCTCATCCCGCCGATCCCTGAGCTCGTCATCGGCCTCATCGCCTTCCTGATCGTCTTCGGCTTCCTCGCCAAGAAGCTCCTCCCGAACATCAACAAGGTTCTGGACGAGCGTCGCGAGGCCATCGAAGGCGGCATCGAAAAGGCCGATGCGGCTCAGACCGAGGCCCAGAGTGTTCTTGAGCAGTACAAGGCTCAGCTCGCCGAGGCCCGCCACGAAGCCGCTCGTATGCGCCAGGAGGCGCAGGAGCAGGGCGCCGTGATCCTGCAGGAAATGCGGGCGGAAGGCCAGCGGCAGCGCGAGGAGATCGTCGCTGCGGGCCACGCCCAGATCGAGGCCGACCGCAAGGCCGCGGCGTCCGCGCTGCGCCAGGACGTGGGCAAGCTCGCCACCGACCTGGCCGGCAAGCTCGTCGGCGAGTCCCTTGAGGACCACGCCCGGCAGAGCGGCACCGTCGACCGCTTCCTCGACGAGCTCGAGGCGAAGGCCGAGGCCGTCCGATGAACGGCGCGAGCCGCGAGGCACTGGCTGCCGCACGCGAGCGTCTCGACGCACTGGCCGACAGCACGTCGGTCGATGTGGCGAAGCTCGCCGAGGACCTGGCCGGAGTCACGGCGCTGCTGCACCGCGAGGTGTCGCTGCGCCGGGTCCTGACCGACCCGGCCCAGGCCGGCGAGGCCAGGGCCGAGCTGGCCGGACGTCTGCTGCGCGGCCAGGTGGGCGGCGAAGCCGTCGATCTGGTCTCCGGCATGGTCCGCTCGCGCTGGTCGCAGTCGCGTGACCTGGTCGACTCGGTCGAGGAACTGGCGAACACCGCGGACCTCACCGCCGCCCAGCGCAACGGAGACCTCGACGACGTCGAGGACGAGATGTTCCGGTTCGGCCGGATCGTCGCCTCCGACCCGGAGCTGCGCGCCGCGCTCACCAGCCGGACCGCGACCTCCGCCGCCAAGGGCGAGCTGCTGCGCAGCCTGCTCGGCGGAAAGGCGCGGCCCGTCACCGAGCGCCTCATCGTGCGGCTTGTCACCCAGCCCCGGGGACGTAGCCTGGAGGAGGGACTCGACTCCCTCTCCAAGCTCGCCGCGGAGCGCCGTGACCGCATGGTCGCGATCGTCACCTCGGCAGTGCCGCTGAGCGATCGGCAGAAGCAGCGCCTCGGCGCCGTTCTGGCGAAGATCTACGGCCGCCAGATGCACCTGAATCTCGACGTGGACCCCGAGGTCCTCGGCGGAGTCACGGTGCGGGTCGGTGACGAGGTCGTCAACGGCACCATCGCGGAGCGCCTCGACGAGGCGACCCGGCGGATGGCCGGCTGACCCTGCCCGGCGCAGTAACAGAGACAGAGCAAGACCAGCGGCCCGGTTGGGCCGTGCAGAAATTGCAGAAGATTCCTGGGGGTCGGCCCCCAGACCCCCTTAAGAAACTTCGGGCCCAACAAGGAGAGCAGGGAACCCAGATGGCGGAGCTCACGATCCGGCCGGAGGAGATCCGGGATGCGCTGGAGAACTTTGTCCAGTCGTACAAGCCGGACGCGGCCTCGCGCGAGGAGGTCGGTACGGTCAGCGTTGCCGGCGACGGCATCGCGAAGGTGGAGGGCCTGCCCTCCGCCATGGCGAACGAGCTGCTGAAGTTCGAGGACGGCACCCTCGGTCTCGCCCTCAACCTCGAGGAGCGCGAGATCGGTGCGATCGTCCTCGGCGAGTTCAGCGGAATCGAGGAGGGCCAGCCGGTGCAGCGCACCGGTGAGGTGCTCTCCGTCGGCGTCGGCGAGGGCTACCTCGGCCGCGTCGTCGACCCGCTCGGCACCCCGATCGACGGTCTCGGCGAGATCGCGACCGATGGCCGGCGCGCCCTCGAGCTGCAGGCCCCTGGCGTCATGGTCCGTAAGTCGGTGCACGAGCCGATGCAGACCGGCTACAAGGCCGTCGACGCCATGGTGCCGATCGGCCGCGGCCAGCGTCAGCTGATCATCGGTGACCGTCAGACGGGTAAGACCGCGCTGGCTGTCGACACGATCATCAACCAGCGTGACAACTGGCGCTCGGGCGACGTGAACAAGCAGGTGCGCTGCATCTACGTCGCCATCGGTCAGAAGGGCTCCACCATCGCCTCCGTGCGCGGTGCCCTCGAAGAGGCCGGCGCGCTTGAGTACACGACCATCGTCGCCGCCCCGGCGTCCGACCCGGCCGGCTTCAAGTACCTGGCGCCGTACACCGGTTCGGCCATCGGCCAGCACTGGATGTACCAGGGCAAGCACGTCCTGATCATCTTCGACGACCTTTCGAAGCAGGCCGACGCGTACCGCGCCGTGTCGCTTCTGCTGCGCCGTCCGCCGGGCCGTGAGGCCTACCCGGGCGACGTCTTCTACCTCCACTCGCGTCTGCTGGAGCGCTGCGCCAAGCTCTCCGACGAGATGGGTGCCGGTTCGATGACGGGCCTCCCGATCGTCGAGACCAAGGCGAACGACGTGTCGGCGTTCATCCCGACCAACGTCATCTCCATCACCGACGGCCAGTGCTTCCTGGAGTCCGACCTGTTCAACGCCGGCCAGCGTCCGGCCCTGAACGTCGGTATCTCGGTCTCGCGAGTCGGTGGCTCCGCCCAGCACAAGGCCATGCGTCAGGTCTCCGGCCGACTCCGCGTGGACCTCGCCCAGTACCGCGAGCTGGAGGCGTTCGCCGCCTTCGGTTCCGACCTGGACGCGGCCTCGAAGGCCTCGCTGGAGCGCGGTAAGCGCATGGTCGAGCTGCTGAAGCAGCCGCAGTACGCCCCGTTCCCGGTCGAGGAGCAGGTCGTCTCGGTCTGGGCCGGCACCACGGGCAGGATGGACGACGTCCCGGTCGAGGACATCCGCCGCTTCGAGAGCGAGCTGCTGGAGTACCTGCGCCGTGAGCGCAAGGACCTCCTGACCAGCATCGCCGAGGGCGCCAAGATGTCCGACGACACGCTGCAGTCGGTTGCCGACGCGATCGCCGCCTTCAAGCAGCAGTTCGAGACCTCGGACGGCAAGCTTCTGGGCGAGGGCTGATCGATGGGCGCTCAGCTTCGCGTTTACAAGCGCCGCATCCAAGCCGTCACCGCGACCAAGAAGATCACCAAGGCGATGGAGATGATCGCCGCCTCGCGCATCGTCAAGGCGCAGCGCAAGGTGTCGGCGTCGATGCCGTACGCGGCCGAGCTCACCCGTGCGGTGACCGCGGTCGCGACCGGCTCCACCACCAATCACCCGCTCACCACCGAGGCCGAGGCCCCGGCCCGCGCCGCGGTTCTGCTCATCACGAGCGACCGCGGTCTGGCCGGCGGCTACTCCGCCAACGCCCTCAAGGCGGCGGAGCGGCTCCGGGAGCGGCTCGCGGCGGAGGGCAAGGAGGTCGACGCGTACATCGTCGGCCGTAAGGGTGTCGCTTACTACGGCTTCCGCGAGCGCAAGGTCGCGGAGTCCTGGACGGGCTTCACCGACAGCCCGGAGTACTCGGATGCCAAGAGGGTCGCCGCGCCGCTGATCGAGGCCATTCAGAAGGACACGGCCGAGGGCGGCGTCGACGAGCTGCACATCGTCTTCACCGAGTTCGTGTCGATGATGACGCAGAACGCGGTCGACGACCGCATGCTGCCGCTCTCGCTCGACAAGGCCGCACAGGAGAGCACGGCGAAGGGCGAGATCCTTCCGCTGTTCGACTTCGAGCCGTCGGCGGAGGACGTCCTCGACGCCCTCCTGCCGCGCTACGTCGAGAGTCGTATCTACAACGCACTGCTGCAGGCAGCCGCTTCCGAGCACGCTGCCCGCCGCCGCGCGATGAAGTCGGCGACCGACAACGCCGGGGATCTCATCAAGAGCCTCTCCCGGCTTGCCAACGCGGCCCGCCAGGCCGAAATCACCCAGGAAATCAGCGAGATCGTCGGCGGTGCAGGTGCTCTGTCCGACGCGTCCGCGGGGAGTGACAAGTAATGACGACGACAGTTGAGACGGCCGCTGCCACGGGCCGCGTCGCCCGGGTCATCGGCCCGGTCGTCGACGTGGAGTTCCCCGTCGACGCCATGCCGGAGATCTACAACGCCCTGCACGTAGAGGTGGCGGACCCGGCCGAGGACGGTGCCCGCAAGACACTGACCCTCGAAGTCGCCCAGCACCTGGGTGACGGCGTGGTCCGTGCGATCTCGATGCAGCCCACCGACGGTCTGGTCCGCCAGGCCCAGGTGACCAACACCGGCGCCGGCATCCTGGTGCCGGTCGGCGACATCACCAAGGGCAAGGTGTTCAACACCCTTGGTCAGATCCTGAACGACCCGGACGCCGAGGCTCAGATCACCGAGCGCTGGCCGATCCACCGCAAGGCCCCGGCCTTCGACCAGCTCGAGTCCAAGACCGAGATGTTCGAGACCGGCCTGAAGGTCGTCGACCTGCTGACCCCGTACGTCAAGGGCGGCAAGATCGGTCTGTTCGGTGGTGCGGGCGTCGGCAAGACGGTCCTCATCCAGGAAATGATCATGCGTGTGGCGAAGCTGCACGACGGTGTGTCGGTGTTCGCCGGTGTCGGCGAGCGCACCCGTGAGGGCAACGACCTCATCGACGAGATGACCGAGTCGGGCGTCCTGGAGAAGACCGCGCTGGTCTTCGGCCAGATGGACGAGCCGCCGGGCACCCGTCTGCGGGTCGCACTGTCCGCCCTGACCATGGCGGAGTACTTCCGCGATGTGCAGAAGCAGGACGTGCTGCTCTTCATCGACAACATCTTCCGCTTCACGCAGGCCGGCTCCGAGGTCTCCACGCTGCTCGGCCGTATGCCGTCCGCGGTGGGTTACCAGCCGACGCTGGCCGACGAGATGGGTGTGCTCCAGGAGCGCATCACCTCGACGCGTGGTCACTCGATCACCTCGATGCAGGCGATCTACGTCCCCGCGGACGACCTGACCGACCCGGCCCCGGCCACCACGTTCGCCCACCTCGACGCGACGACGGTTCTTTCCCGTCCGATCTCCGAGAAGGGCATCTACCCGGCCGTGGACCCGCTGGACTCCACGTCCCGCATCCTGGACCCGCGCTACATCGCGCAGGACCACTACGACACGGCCAGCCGTGTCAAGGGGATCCTGCAGAAGTACAAGGACCTCCAGGACATCATCGCGATCCTCGGTATCGACGAGCTGGGCGAGGAGGACAAGCTCGTTGTCCACCGTGCCCGTCGCGTCGAGCGCTTCCTGTCGCAGAACACCCACGCCGCCAAGCAGTTCACCGGCCTGGACGGTTCCGACGTGCCGCTCGACGAGTCGATCGCCGCGTTCAACTCGATCTGCGACGGTGAGTACGACCACTTCCCCGAGCAGGCGTTCTTCATGTGCGGTGGCATCGAGGACCTCAAGGCCAACGCCAAGGAGCTCGGCGTCTCCTGAGCCTCCGGCTCACCGAGGGGGGCGGGTGCGTCCCGTCCCCCTCACCACGCCCCGTAGAATTGACCCAACACCCGGCATGACCGCCGGGTGGTGACCCGAGGAGCCACCCTTGGCTGCTGAGCTGCACGTCGAGCTGGTCGCGGCGGACCGTAGTGTCTGGTCCGGCGAGGCCACCCTGGTCGTCGCGCGCACCACGTCCGGCGACATCGGCGTCATGCCCGGTCACCAGCCGCTTCTGGGTGTGCTGGAATCGGGCCCGGTGACGATCCGTACGAGCGATGGCTCCACTGTCATCGCCGCTGTGCACGGCGGTTTCATCTCGTTCGCCGACGACAAGCTGTCGCTGCTGGCGGAGATCGCCGAGCTGGCGGACGAGATCGATGTCCAGCGCGCTGAGCGTGCGCTGGAGCGTGCGAAGTCGGACACGGACGGCGCCGCCGAGCGTCGCGCCGATGTGCGACTGCGTGCGGTGGCGGTGCACTAGCCACCCCGCGAAACGTCTTTACCCTCAGCCGCGGCCCGAGCTGGAGACCTCTCCAGACCGTGTCGCGGCTGAGGCGATGCAGGTGCAGGTGAAGTTCGGGCGGTATCCGTTTACTCGATGACGCGAGGAGGTCGGTGGAGATGTTCCTCGCGCTGTGGGTGGGCGGGCTGGTCGTCGCACTGGTCCTGGTTGGTCTCTTCGTCTTCGGTCTGCGCCGGCGGCTGATTCAGCGCTCCGGCGGGACCTTCGACTGCAGCCTGCGCTGGAATGTGCCGGTGGAGCCCGATCTCTCGGGCAAGGGCTGGGTGTACGGGGTCGCCCGTTACCACGGGGACAAGGTCGACTGGTTCCGGGTCTTCAGCTACTCCCCGCGCCCGCGCCGGGTGCTGGAGCGGTCCTCGATCGAGGTGGTCGCCCGTCGGCTGCCCGAGGGCGAGGAGGAGCTCGCACTGCTCTCCGACGCCGTCGTGCTCGGCTGTCTCCACCGGGAGACCCGCCTGGAGCTGGCGATGAGCGAGGACGCCCTGACCGGGTTCCTCGCCTGGCTGGAGGCGGCACCGCCCGGCCAGAGGGTCAACGTGGCCTGAGGCCTCGCACCACACATACGGAAAACCGGGGAGACAGGGGGCGGACCTGTCTCCCCGGTGCTTTCGGGGTTACGCGGGATGCGGTGCGGCGGTGACTACTTGAGGCCGCTGTTCATCGCGCTCACGAGTTCACCGTTGCTGGTGTCCCCGCTGAACTCCCAGAAGAACGCGCCTCCCAGGCCCTGGTTCTTCGCCCAGGCCATCTTGGACGAGATGGTGGCCGGGGTGTCGTAGCTCCACCAGTTGGTGCCGCAGTGCGCGTAGGCGGTGCCGGCGACGGTACCGGTGGTGGGGCAGGTGTTCTTGAGGACCTTGTAGTCCTCGATGCCCGCCTCGTAGGTACCCGGGGCGGCGCCGGTGGCGGTGCCGCCGGGCGCGTCCTGGGTGACGCCGGTCCAGCCGCGGCCGTAGAAGCCGATGCCGAGCAGCAGCTTCGACGCGGGAACGCCCTGGGCCTTCAGCTTGGCGATGGCCTCGGAGGAGCTGAAGCCGGCCTTCGGGATGCCGGTGTACGGGGTGAGCGGGGAGTGCGGAGCCGTCGGGCCCTTCGCGTCCCAGGCGCCGAAGAAGTCGTACGTCATCACGTTGTACCAGTCCAGCGACTGCGCGGCGCCCGCGTAGTCGGCGGCGTCTATCTTGCCGCCCGCGGAGCCGTCGGCCGTGATGGCGGCGGTCACCAGGTTGTTGCTGCCGAACTTGGTGCGCAGCGCGGACGTGAGGGACTTCAGCGCGGCCGGGCCGCTGGTGTCACAGGTCAGACCGCAGGCGTTGGGGTACTCCCAGTCGATGTCGATGCCGTCGAAGACATCGGCCCAGCGAGGGTCCTCCACCAGGTCGTAGCAGGACTGGGCGAACGCGGCCGGGTTCTGTGCCGCCTGGCCGAAGCCGCCGGACCAGGTCCAGCCGCCGAACGACCAAAGGATCTTGATGTGGGGGTACTTCGCCTTGAGCTTGCGCAGCTGGTTGAAGCTGCCGCGCAGGGGCTGGTCCCAGGTGTCGGCGACGCCGTCGACCGACTGGTCGGCGGTGTACGCCTTGTCGTAGTCGGCGTAGGAGTCACCGATCGCGCACTTGCCGCCGGTCACGTTGCCGAAGGCGTAGTTGATGTGGGTGATCTTCGCGGCCGAACCGGAGGTGTCCATGTTCTTGACGTGGTAGTTCCGGCCGTAGACGCCCCACTCGGCGAAGTAGCCGAGGTTGACCTTGCCGCCGGTACCCGGGCCGCCGGGGTCGGTGCCCCCGCCGCCGGTGGTGTGCACCTTGACCGCGCCGCCGGCCGGACCGGTCTGGCCGGCGGTGTCGCGGGCCTGCACGGCGTACGAGTAGTCGGTGCCGGCGGTGAGGCCGGTGTCGGTGTACGTGGTGCCGGTGACCGTGGCGACGACCGCGCCGTCCCGCAGGACGTCGTAGTTCTTGATGCCGTGGTCGTCGGTGGCCGCGCTCCAGCTCAGCTTCGCCGAGGTGTCGGTGACGGAGCTCGCGGTGGGGGTGCCGGGCGCGGAGGGGGCGTTGTCACCCGGGACGCTGCCGCCGTCGCAGGAGGCGCCGTTCAGCGTGCAGCCCGTGGGGGAGCCGGCGCCGGTGCCGTTGAAGCCGAAGGAGACGCTGGCGCCCGGTGCGACCGAGCCGTTCCAGCCGACGTTCTTGGCGGTCCAGTGGGTGCCCGAGCTGGTGACGGTGGCGTCCCAGGCGGAACCGACAGCGGTGCCGGAGGGGAAGTCCCACTCGATGGTCCAGGAGCTGAGGGCGGTGGTGCCGGTGTTCTTCACCGTCCACTGGCCCTCGAAGCCGCTGCCCCAGTCGGATTTCTTGAGGTACGTGGCGGTTGCCGAGGTCGCTGCTTCGGCCGGGGAGGCCATGCCGACCATCGCGGCGAGCGGCAGGAGCAGTGCGGTGAGGCCCGCGACGGCTCGTGATCTGGTGGCTTTCCCGGCCCCGAATCTGAATCGGGTCCGGCGGGGGGTCTCAGTGCTCAACGGTGCTCCTCGGGTGAGGTCCGGACAAACGGGGGTGGTCCGTGAACTGCAACCCTGCGCCGCCCTGAGCCCGTCTTGTCATGGCGGGCTCACCGCAGTGTGTTCGGTGAGATTAGGAAGGTCTGGACCAATCGTCAAGAGGTCCAGACCAAAGATCGGAGTGCGGTCTCCCCAAACCTCAGACACCCAACTCCTGTGCCAGCACCGCCGCCTGGACCCGGCTGCGCAGACCGAGCTTCCCCAGCAGCCTGCTGACGTGCGTCTTCACCGTCGCCTCCGCCATCGAAAGCCGCACCGCGACCTCGGCGTTCGACAGGCCCTCGCCCAGGCAGCCCAGCACTTCGCGCTCGCGCCGGGTGAGGGAGTCCAGCACGGCTCTGTCCGGAGCGTCCGGCGGTACGGGGACGGCCCCGGCGAACTCCGCGATCAGCCGGCGCGTCACCGCCGGGGCGATCAGGCCCTCGCCGCGCGCCACCGTGCGTACCGCTTCGAGCAGACCGTGCGCCTCGGTGTCCTTCAGCAGAAAGCCCGACGCCCCGGCCCGCAGCGCGCCGAAGACGTACTCGTCCAGGTCGAACGTCGTCAGCACCAGCACATCCGCCAGCCGCTCCGCGACCACCTGCTTCGTCGCCGACACCCCGTCCAGCCTGGGCATCTGGACATCCATCAGCACCAGGTCGGGGCGCAGCTCGCGGGCCAGCCGCACCGCCGCCTCCCCGTCGCCGGCCTCCCCGACGACCTCGATGTCCGGTGCGCTGCCCAGGATGAGCACCAGCCCCGCACGCACCGCCGACTGGTCCTCGGCCACCAGAACCCGGATGGTCATGCCCTCACGCTCCCTTCCCCGACGGGCAGTTCAGCCCGTACGCGCCAGATCTTCGTCCCGCTCCCGGTGGACACCGGGCCCGCCTCGATCTCCCCGCCGAGCAGCGCCACCCGCTCCTGCATCCCGATCAGTCCGGCCCCCGAACCGGGCGCACGCGGTCCCGGCCGGTTCCCGAGGACGCTGGTGACCTCCACCGTCAGCCGCCGCCCCGACTGCCCCAGCCGGACCGTGACCGGGCCGGGCCCGGCATGCTTGAGCGCGTTCGTGAGGGACTCCTGCACGATGCGGTACGCGGCCAGCTCGACCGGCGCGGGCAGCGGACCGGGCTCGCTGCGGGAGTCCTCCAGCACGCACGTCAGCCCGCTGGACGCGGCGTTCGTGCGGTGCTGCTCGACCAGGGCGTCCAGCGAGCCGAGAGTCGGGGAGCTGCTGGGGCCGGGATCCGGTCCGTTCGTGCGTAACAGTCCGATCAGACGGCGCATTTCGGCCAGACCGTCGACGCTGTTCTCCCGGATGACTCCCAGGGCGTTCCGGGACGTCTCCGGGTTGTCGATGGAGAGCGCCGCGGTGGAGTGGATGGCGATCGCGGAGAGATGGTTGGCCACCATGTCGTGCAGCTCGCGCGCCATCCGGGCCCGTTCGGCGGCCACCGCCTGCGCCCGGTCCATCTCGGCCAGCAGAGCCGTCTGATCGGCCCGCAGCCGCTCGGTCTCGGCGGCGTCGCGGTGGTTGCGCACACTGACCCCGGTGAGGGCGGGCACGAACGAGACCAGTCCGGTGACGATGCCGATGAGCAGCGCCTCGGCACTGCGGAACCAGGCCAGGAACCCGATCGTGACCGTGACCGTGATCAGGAAGGTGGTCACCGGGATCCGCCGGGCGGCCGCCGGAGTGCCGTACAGCACGGCGGCGTACATGACGTCGGTGTACAGCAGTACGGTCGCCAGGTTCCCGGCCGTGAACTGGTCCATGACCAGCGCGAGGGTGCCGACGATCAGGGCGGCCTGCGGCGCGCTCCTGCGCAGCAGCGCCAGCGCCGACATCACGGCGAGCGGGACCAGCTCGATCCCGGGGGCGTCGAGGGGCCGGCCGTTCTGCATGTGCAGACCGAGCAGCCACAGCACCACTCCGCCGAGCAGACCGCTGACCGCGATGAGGACGTCGTCCCGGTGGGGGCGGGGATGAGAGAACACCCTCCCATCCAACACGGCGGGCCGTCGCCGGACGTCCGTACCGGGGGTGAGCCGCGACTACATCGAAGGATGCAGCGCCGGTTCGTCACTGCGGTCGACGACCGGGCGCGCCCCGGCGGGGACGCTGGAGGGGAGAGACAAGGAGCCGGACCATGATCGTCACACTGATCGTTCTCTGCGAGATCGCCTTCTGGGTGCTGCTGGCCGGGGGACTCGCGCTGCGGTACGTGGCGAAGAAGCCGCGGCTCGGTGGCGCGGTGCTGCTGTGCGAGCCGCTGCTGGAGGTGATCCTGCTGGTGGTGACGGCCGTGGACCTGAAGAACGGTGCCGCTCCGGACTGGAAGCACGGCCTCGCCGCCGTGTACATCGGCTTCACGGTGGGCCTCGGGCACTCCACGATCCGCTGGGTCGACGCCCGGGTCGCCCACCGCTTCGCAGGCGGCCCGCCACCGGTGCGGCCGCCGAAGTACGGGATGGCGCGGGCGGTGCACGAGTGGCGGGTGGCCGGGCGGTGGACGCTGGCCGCGGTGACGGCGCTGGCGCTGCTCCAGGGGGCGGTCTGGTACGTGGGGGGCGACGGGGACGTGGCGTCACTGCGGTCCTGGCAGCAGACGATGCTGTTCGTGATCGGGATCAACCTGGTGATCGCGGCGAGCTACACGGTGTTCCCGAAGCGGGGCCCCGGGCGGGACGCGGAGTAGGTGCGGGGCCCGCCCGGCTGACGGCTTGTCCTCAGTCGCCGGACGGGCTTGAGGGGGTGCCGGACGGGCTTGTCTTCTACCGCTCGCCGCCCGGTACCCACAGCACGTCGCCGACCTCCTTGTTCGCCACCCGGGCGAGGATGAACAGCAGATCGGAGAGCCGGTTGAGATACGTCGCCGTGGTGGCGTTCATCACCTCGCCGTGCACCTCGAACGCCGCCCAGGTGGACCGCTCCGCGCGCCGGACCACCGTGCACGCCTGGTGCAGCAGCGCCGCACCCGGTGTGCCGCCCGGCAGGATGAAGCTGCGGAGCTTCTCCGTCTGCTCCAGGAAGTGGTCGCAGTCCGCCTCCAGCTTGTCGACGTAGGACTGCTCCACCCGCAGCGGGGGGTACTTCGGTTCCTCGACGACCGGCGTCGACAGGTCCGCGCCCACGTCGAACAGGTCGTTCTGCACCCGGACGAGGACCTTCACGACATCATCGGTGAGCTGCCCGAGCGCGATCGCCGTCCCGATGACCGCGTTGGCCTCGTTGGTGTCGGCGTACGCGGAGATCCGGAGATCGGTCTTGGCGGTCCGGCTCATGTCGCCGAGGGCGGTGGTGCCCTGGTCGCCGGTGCGGGTGTAGATACGTGTCAGATTGACCATGAGGTCAGCCTAGGGCGTGTTTCGAAAGCAGCGCCGTCCGCCCGAAGGGCGGGCCCGGCGGTGTCCGGTGCGTGCGATCGCAAGGCGGAGGGTCGCCCCAATACCGGTTGTACCGGGGCGATCCCGACAACGCGGCGAGCGTGCGTGCCGGACGCCGCCGGGCAGGCGGGACTTTCGAAACACGCCCTAGTTACGTGCCCGCTCCGCGGAAGGGACCAGGGCCCGGAGACCGGCGCGGCTCCCGGGGCCGGGCGAAAAGGTCCTCAACTACGCCCGGCGCGCCCCCGAATGGGGCTCACCGGTGTGATGTCCGTCATTTGAGACGTGACGCGCATCTCTTAGCGGCCCCAGCGCCCCTCACGGGTACTAACCTCCGCCGGAGAGCATGGACGAGAACCGTATGGAAAGCAGGGGTGCCAACGTGGCCAGGAAGCTCGCCGTCATCGGAGCCGGACTCATGGGGTCCGGCATCGCGCAGGTGTCCGCCCAGGCGGGCTGGGACGTCGTGCTGCGCGATGTCACCGACGAGGCCCTGACCCGTGGCCGTGACGGCATCAAGGCCTCCTACGACAGGTTCGTCGCCAAGGGCAAGCTCGCGGCGTCCGACGCCGAGTCCGCGCTCGCCCGCATCACCACGACCACCGATCTCGACGCGGTCGCCGACGCGGATGTCGTCGTCGAGGCGGTCTTCGAGAAGCTGGAGGTGAAGCACGAGATCTTCCGGGCCCTCGACCGGATCGTCCGGGACGACGCCGTGCTCGCCTCCAACACCTCCGCCATCCCGATCACCAAGATCGCGGCCGTGACGGAGCGCCCGGAACGCGTCGTCGGCGTGCACTTCTTCTCGCCGGTCCCGATGATGCAGCTCTGCGAGCTCGTACGCGGCTACAAGACGAGCGACGAAACCCTAGCCACCGCGCGGGAGTTCGCCGAGTCGGTCGGCAAGACCTGCATCGTGGTCAACCGGGACGTGGCCGGCTTCGTCACCACCCGGCTGATCTCGGCGCTGGTCGTCGAGGCCGCCAAGCTGTACGAATCGGGCGTCGCCTCGGCCGAGGACATCGATATCGCGTGCAAGCTGGGATTCGGCCACGCCATGGGCCCGCTCGCGACCGCGGACCTGACGGGCGTCGACATCCTGCTGCACGCCACCGGCAACATCTACACCGAGTCCCAGGACGAGAAGTTCGCCGCTCCGGAGCTGATGCGCCGAATGGTCGATGCAGGTGACATCGGCCGTAAGAGTGGGCAGGGCTTTTACACCTACTGATCGTTTTTGGTCCTCCGTTGCCTGATCCGCCGTCAATCAGGCAACGGAGGCCCCGGGGGTCGCCTCCCGGGACCATCGGATCCACGGCGGGCCTCAGTCACTCCACGGAGTGAATTCGGTATCGGTTCGCTTACAGACGGCAACTTCCCTGTCGCTGCCGCAGTCAGTTGGGGCAGAGGCAGTTTCAGACAGACGGACCTTGCCACGGAGCATTCCAGGGGAGCGCATATGCACATCAGGGGCGACCACGCCGAGCTGGTCGTCGGGGGCCGCCTCGACGTCCGAAGCGCGGCGGACGCCCGTACGGTCCTGCACTCGGCCCTCGACGACGGAGTCGGCGATCTGGTGCTGGACCTGACCGAGCTGGATTCATGGGACGCCACCGGACTCGGTGTCATCATGGGCGCGCACAGACGGGCCGGACGGGCCGGACGGCGGCTGGTGCTCCGCGGCGTACCACCGCAGATGCAACGCCTTCTGGTGGCCACCAGGCTGCACCGCATCCTGGCCATCGAGGGCGGGATCGCGGCGGAATCGCTGCCGCGTGTCTGAGGTCCCGGGCGGCGGCGGACACCCGTCCGCACCCCGCGGCCGAAGCCGCGCAATCCTCACGAGACCGTGATCTGTCGGGCGGCACGGCACCCCGGATGTTCGTAGATACTGTGCGAAGGTTTAGGGTTCGGCCGTCTGCCGATTGACGGACCCACCTGGCTGACACCGGACCGGAAGCGACAGCTGGACGTGCGAGGCCGGGAGGGACAACCGTGCTCGACGCGTCTTGGGGGCTTTGGCGATGGACCCGACACACCGGGGGCCGGATGAGTTCGGCCACGACAGCAACGGCTCCGCGCAGGACGCCGGCCGACGGCGTCCCTCCCGCGATCCACTGACCCCTGATTTCGGTCAGCAAACACCGCAACAGGCACGTATCGTCCCGCTCATATCGGGCGACCTCCTGCTCACGGTCAACCCGGTCGACGGCAGCGAGGTCGAACCGTGCCGGCCGGGCGAGCGGCCCGCCGAACCGGTCCGGCGCACCCCCGCCGAGCGCGCCGACCGCGAACGGGCCGCCGCGCCCCCCGTGCCGCCCGGCCCGCCCGTCCTCCAGCCGGCCCTCCTGCAGCGCGAGGACGAACGCGAGCGGCTGGTGCGCCTGCTGGCCCGCGGACGCTCGGTACGGCTCACCGGACCGGCCGGATCCGGCCGAACCGCGCTCCTCGAAGCCGTCGCCGCCGACTGCGCCCAGCTCGCACCGGACGGGGTCGTACGGCTCAGCGGCCACAAGCGGACCGTCACCGACCTGCTGCACGGACTCTTCGACGCCGTCCACGACGCACCGCTGCACCGCCCGGACCGGGCACTGCTGCTGGCGAAACTGCGCGCCACCGGCGCCGTCGTCGTCCTGGACGACCTGGAGTTCGGCGGCGCCGCGCTGGACGAACTGCTCGACGCGACGCCCGAATGCGCCTTCCTGCTCGCCGCGACACCCGACGTCGCCGCGCCCGGCCCCGACTCCCACCTCGAAGAGGTCTTCCTCGCCGGGCTGGACGGCGAGGCCTCGGTCGCGCTGATGGAGCGGGTGGTCGAACGGTCGCTCACCGAGGAGGAGACCAACTGGGCGGGCGACCTCTGGTTCGAGTCCGAGGGCCTTCCGCTGCGCTTCGTCCAGGCGGGCGCCCTGCTGCGCCAGCGCGACCTGCTGGGGGCCGATCCCACCGCGTACGACGAGTACGGCTACCTGGACAGCCGGCCCGCCGAGGCGCCGCTGCCGGCCGAGGCCCCCGAACTGCCGCTGCCCAGCCTCGGCGAGGGCGCCGCGCCCGCCGCACTGCTCGCCTCACGGCTGAGCGACGCCGCGCGCGACACTCTGCGCTTCGCGGTCGCCCTGGGCGGCGAGGTGCCGCACCAGGCGCATCTGCCGGCGCTCGTGGGGGACACCCACGCCGATGCCGCGCTCGGTGAACTGGCGGGCTGCGGGCTGCTCTCCCCGGCCGGGCCCCGCTACCGGCTGGCCGCCGGTGTTCTCGCCCAACTGGAGGCCGCCGGCTACGGGGACGACGCCACGGGCCGGGCCCGTACGGCGGCCCAGCACTACGCCTGGTGGGCCGGCCACCCCTCCGTCACCCCCGCACGGGCGGTCGCCGAGGCCGACGCGATCCTCGCGGCGATGACGCAGCTGGTGCCGGGGGACGGTGCCGGACAGACCAGCGTCGCCGTGCTGCTGGCCCGCAGCGCCTCGCCCGCCTTCGCGGCCGGGCTGCACTGGAGCGCCTGGGAGAAGTCCCTGCGGATCGGCCAGGAGGCGGCCCGGATCGCCGGCGAGGTCGCCGAAGAGGCTTACTTCCACCACGAGTTGGGCGTACTCGCGCTCTGCACCGGCCATCCGGACCGGGCCAGGGCCGAGCTGGAGACCTCCATCAGCATGCGCGGAGCCCTGGCCGACAAGCCGGGTGCGGTGGCCGGGCGCCGGGCGCTCGCCCTGGTCGAGGACCTCTCCGGCGCGTCGGCGGCGGGCGGCGTGCCCCTGAGCGAGGAGATACCGGCAGGCCGCTTCGAGGCGTCCTCGCCCGGCGGCCCGACGGCCGGCATACCGGTCACGATGCCGCGGTCGTACGCGGACGACACCGCAGTGCTGTCCCGGCAGACCGCTCCGAAGAGTGCCGGGAGCGGCGCGGACGGCCGTTTCTCGGTACTGGGCGGGGCGCGGCGCAACCTGGTCGCCGCGGGTGCGGGCGTGCTGCTGGCGGGTGTGCTCGGCACGGTGGTGACGCTCGGCCTGACGTCGAACAGCGATGCGCAGGACGACCCCGCCGCCCCCACCGAGCAGTCGGTGAGCGAGGACGACGGCAGCGAGAACGAGCCACCGGCCGACGAGTCGACGGAGGGCGGTACGGTTCCGTCCGCTCAGGCGCCGAGCTCCACGTCGTCGACGCCGGGGCCGACGGGGAGCGAGGCCGCGCCGACCGGGAGCGGGAGTTCGTCCCCGGCCGCGAGCGCCTCGCAGGACACCCCTTCCTCCTCGGGGAAGCCGTCGAGCGACAGGCCGAGTCCGACGCACTCCACGTCCAAGTCGCCCAAGCCGACGAAGTCGGATCCGCCGCCGACGAGTGGGCCGCCGAGCTCTCCGCCGGCGAGTGAGACCCCGCCGCCCACGGAGAGCGCGACGGACGATCCGGGTCTGCCCGACTCGTCGGACTCCGCGAGTGGGCCGTCCGGGGTGACGAGCGCGGACGCGTCCCGGGAGCCGTCGGAGAGCGCGTCGGTGGCCTGAGCGGGGGGCGCGCCCCGGCCGGGCGCCTTGTCCTCACGTGGTGGGCGGGCTTGAAGTGGCCGGGGCTCCGCCCTCAGTCGTCGGACGGGCTTGAGGCTTCCGGTGCCCGGGTCAGAACAGCCTGAGTTTGTCGTCCTCGATGCCGCGCATCGCGTTGTAGTCGAGGACCACGCAGCCGATACCGCGGTCCGTCGCCAGCACGCGGGCCTGGGGCTTGATCTCCTGGGCGGCGAAGATGCCCTTCACCGGCGCGAGGTGCGGATCGCGGTTGAGCAGCTCCAGGTAGCGGGTCAGCTGCTCCACGCCGTCGATGTCGCCGCGTCGCTTGAGCTCGACGGCCACGGTCTGACCGTCGGCGTCGCGGCACAGGATGTCGACCGGGCCGATGGCGGTGAAGTACTCGCGGCGGATCAGGGTGTAGCCCTCGCCGAGGGTCTCGATCCGGTCAGCGAGCAGTTCCTGGAGGTGGGCCTCCACGCCGTCCTTGATCAGGCCGGGATCGACGCCCAGCTCGTGGGACGAGTCATGGAGGATCTCCTCCATCGTGATGATCAGTTTTTCGCCCGCCTTGTTCACCACGGTCCAGACGCCCGCGGTGTCGTCGGCGCCCTCCTTCAGGGTGCAGGGCGGCGACATCCAGTTGAGCGGTTTGTACGCCCGGTCGTCGGCGTGAATCGACACGCTCCCGTCCGCCTTCACCAGGATCAGACGGGGAGCGGAGGGCAGGTGGGCCGTGAGCCGGCCCGCGTAGTCCACGGAGCAGCGGGCGATGACGAGACGCATGGTGGGCCACGCTACTCGACGACGGGCGGTCGACGCGATTCACCCACCCGTCACTCCGTCCCCGCCCCGACCTGACCGAATCTGTCTTGTCCGTCTTTGAACCCCTTCGTTATTGGCCGGTTGTGTTCCCAATCTCCTGGTGCGGCCCGGACTGCACCC
The DNA here is from genome assembly GCF_040655445.1 of Streptomyces sp. NPDC050423. Taxonomy (NCBI): domain Bacteria; kingdom Bacillati; phylum Actinomycetota; class Actinomycetes; order Kitasatosporales; family Streptomycetaceae; genus Streptomyces; species Streptomyces sp. NPDC050423. The sequence continues at coordinate 111,043 of NZ_JBFAJY010000001.1, read as the reverse complement.
TTACCGTGGATGCAGGAGGTCGCCGTCTGTGCACGCTGCGTCGCCGTCCTCCTTCCCTGCCCGTAAGGCCCCGGCCCTCCGTCGGGGTCGCGAGAGGAGAACCCATGTCGCTCGACGTCTCACCGGCGCTGTTGGAACAGGCCGAGCGAGGCGAGGTCGACGAAGCCGACTTCGTCGACTGCGTCCGGACCTCCCTGCCCTTCGCGTGGGAGATGATCAGCTCGCTGGTGGCTCAGCTGAAGGTCGACGGCGGCGAGTTCGCCGACAACCAGACGCCGCCGCCGGACGAGCAGGCACGTGGCCAGCTGCTGCGTGCGCTCGCGAGTGATGCCATCCGCGGCGCGCTGCAGCGGCACTTCGGGGTGCGTCTGGCATTCCAGAACTGCCACCGTGTCGCGGTGTTCCCGCTGGACGCCTCGGTCGACGACCGGCTGGCCCGATTCACTTCGGTGAGGGGCCAGTTGCTCAACCAGTCGCCCGAACTACGGGACTGCTGAACGCCTTTGCTGTCGCTCCGGGCCGCGGGAGGTGCCACTGGTCCGGGGCGGCAGCTCCCGTTCGTACGGCGGAACAGTGGTTCCGGCGCATCATTTCAGGAGTGGCAGCACCTCGGTGCCCAGGCGCGCTACGTTCTCCTCCGTGGCCACGAGATCTCCCGAACCCTCGACCAGGAGCGCGAAGCGGGTGATACCCGTGCGCTCCGCCGTGGCCGCGAGCCGGTCCGCCGCGAGCCGGGGCGGGCCCACCGGGTGAATGCCGCTCAGCATCTCCGTATAGCCGACCGGGTCTCTCATCACCCGGTGCCGGCCGTCGACCGTCACATGGGCGTCCAGCCCCTGCCGCAGCCAGCCGGGCATCGCTTTCACGAGCGTCTCGGTGGCATCCTCGGTGCGGTCCGCGATCTGGGCCACTCCCGCCGACACGTGCCCGGCCTGCCGCACACTCTCCGGCGAACGGCCCGCGGCCAGCGCGGCGGTCCGCCAGAAGCCGACCATTTCGGCCTTCTCCTCGTCCCCGCAGTGCATACCGAGCAGCATCGGGAGGCCGTTCTCGGCCGCGAGCCGCACACTCTTCGGCGAGGTGCACGCGACGACCACCTCGGGACCGCCGGGGCTCTCGCCGCTCTCCCCGTCGAACAGCTCGTCGGCCCGGGGCACCACCGCCACCTCGGGGAACGCGTAACGCTCTCCGCGGCCCGCCACGCGAGGTTCGCGCAGCCAGTCGAGCAACAGCCCCAGGGACTCCGGGAAGCCCCTCTCGTACGCCTCCAGGCCGCCGCCGAACACCTCCAGGTCGATCCAGGGGCCGCCCCGGCCGACGCCGAGGGTGAACCGGCCGCCGCTGGTGAGGTGGAGCAGCGCCGCCTGCTCGCCGAGTGCGACCGGATGCTGCGTCGGCAGCACGCTCACCGCCGTGCCCACCCGGATTCTGCGGGTGCGGCCGAGCAGCAGCGCGGCCAGGGTCACGGCCGACGGGCAGACCCCGTACGGTACGAAATGGTGTTCCGCCAGCCAGACCGAGTCGAGACCGGATTCCTCCGCGACCTCGGCGGACCGGATCGCGCGATGCAGCGCTTCGCCCGGCCCCTGCCCCGGAAACTGGGCTGCCAGTACAAACGTTCCCACACGCATCGCCTATTGCCTCCTTGCGGCCGACGCGGCTTTCCCCTATTGGCAACAACGTCTGACACGTGCCAAAGGCACGGTCGGGCGTGAAGCTGTTGCGATTTTCCGGTAACCCGTCCCGTCCCGGGCCCGGTGTTGCGTGGTGCGGGACATCTGCCCCGGCCGAATGGCCCTACGCTGGACGGGAACTGCCCAGCCCTGCCCCGTGAGGTGTCACGTGTCCCCGCGCCGCAACCGCCCCCGAGGCGGCGAGAGTCCCACCGATAGCGCCGGCGCGGTGGGGGACCGGTACGGGGGTGGCGGGCGCGCGGAGGAGTGGCAGGGCGAGGACTGGTCCGTCCGCCCGGTGAGCGGCGCGAGCGCGGCGGGCAAGCGCTACCGGTGCCCCGGCTGCGACCAGGAGATCCCGTCCGGCGTCCCGCACCTGGTGGCCTGGCCCCAGTACGGCGGGATCGACGACCGCAGGCACTGGCACAAGGCGTGCTGGAACGCCAAGGACCGCCGCACCACACGGGTGCAGCGGTCCAGGAACGCGCCTCGGTACTGAACGCCCCGGCGGCGCCGGGGGTGGCGGCCGGTCAGACGTCCCGGCGGCTCATCGCGAGATAGGCGCCGCCCATGGCCACGGCGGTCACCCCGAGGATGATCCACAGCGGTTCCCAGCCGGACGGCCCCGACGCGGTGACCGAGGTGTCGTAGAAGTTGCTGAGCTGGTTGGGGATCGAGTACTCCAGGAGCCACTCCTGGAGCTTCGCGAGCGACTCGGCGAACATGAAGATCGCCAGCACGAGCGGCAGCAGCACCACACCGATCATGACGGTGATCGCACCGGCCGAGTGCCGGATCAGCGCGCCGACCGCCAGCGAGAGCAGCCCCAGCGTCGCGATGTAGAGGCCGACGCCGACCGTGCTGCGCAGCCAGTCCGCGCCGCTGGGCGTATCGGCGTCCAGGATGGCCGTCTGGAGTACAGCGACGACCGAGGTCATCACCGTCGTCAGGACGAAGGTGAGCAGGAAGAAGACGATGGCCTTCGCGCCGAGCACCCGGCCGGGGCTGGGGCAGGCCGTCATCGTCGTACGGATCATCCCGGTGCCGTACTCCGAGGCGATCGTCATCACGCCGAGCGTGATCACACAGATCGAGCCGAGCAGTACGCCGAAGAAGCCGAGGCTGAGCACCGGGGTGGAGCCCAGGTCGGTGTCGGACATGTCGACCGCGATCGCCGAGAGCAGGCCGATGACGAGCAGCAGCACGATCAGGACGCCGAGCGTCCACATCGTGGAGCGCACCGAACGGATCTTGGTCCACTCGGAGGCGATCGCGTCGCCGAGGGTGGCCCGGCGCACCGGGATCGGCGAGGTGTAGAAGCCGGCCTGCGCGTTCCCCTGCGGGGCGGGCGGCTGCTGGTACGCCTGCGGCTGGTACGGCGTCGGCGGCGTGGACGGCGTTGTCATCGGGGGTCCTCGCTGGTGTCGCGCGCGGTCGGGTCGGCGGGAGCCGGGGCGGGGGCGGGAGCGGTGGGGGCCGGAGTCGGGGGAGTGGCCGGGGCGGGGGCGGCGGGAGGCGCCACTGGGGCCGCGGCCGCCTGCCCGCCCGGTCCGGGGGCTGTCGCGTACGGGTTGTCCCCGGGCGGCGGCGGGGCGTACCAGCCCTGCTGCGGCACCTCCGGGACGGCGGGCTGCGGCGGCGCGTACCCGGGGTGCTGCTGCCCGTATCCGCCGTCCGGGAACGGCTGCTGCAGTCCGGCCTTCTGGTCCGCCGTCGAGCGGTAGTCCACGGCACCCTGCGTCATCCGCATGTACGCCTCCTCCAGCGAGGCCTGGTGCGGCGAGAGCTCCCACAGGCGTACGTCGGAGTCATGGGCCAGATCGCTGATCCGGGGCAGCTTCAGCCCGGTGATCCGCAGGCCGCCGTCCGGCTCCGACATGACCTGGCCGCCCGCCTCGATGAGGGTGGCAGTGAGCTTCTCCCGCTGCTCGGACCTGTTGTCCTGGACCCGGACCCGGGCGAAGTCGGCCGAGTTGGCCGAGATGAAGTCCGTGATGCTCATGTCGGCCATCAGCTGGCCGCGGCCGATCACGATCAGATGGTCGGCGGTGAGTGCCATCTCACTCATCAGGTGGCTGGAGACGAAGACCGTGCGGCCCTCGGACGCCAGCATCTTCATGAGATTGCGGACCCAGAGGATGCCCTCCGGGTCGAGCCCGTTGACCGGCTCGTCGAAGAGCAGCACCTGCGGGTCGCCCAGCAGCGCGGCCGCGATGCCCAGCCGCTGCCCCATGCCGAGCGAGAAGCCCTTGGACCGCTTCCGGGCGACGTCCTGGAGGCCGACGACACCGAGCACCTCATCGACCCGGGCGGCGGGGATGCCGGCGAGCTGGGCCAGCGAGAGCAGGTGGTTGCGGGCGCTGCGGCCGCCGTGCACCGCCTTGGCGTCCAGCAGCGCGCCCACCTGGCGCGGGGCGTTCGGCAGGCTGCGGTAGGCGTGGCCGCCGATCGTCACATGGCCGGCGGTCGGCCGGTCCAGGCCGAGCATCATGCGCATGGTCGTCGACTTGCCCGACCCGTTGGGACCGAGGAATCCGGTGACGGTGCCCGGCCGCACCTGGAAGGAAAGGTTGTGCACGGCCGTCTTCGCGCCATAGCGCTTGGTCAGGCCGACTGCCTCGATCATGCTCCAGCCCCATCGACTTATCTGTCGTCGGGGCCCAGGCCGTCCGGCCGCACGCCCCCGTAAGAGTTAGGAGGATAACCAAGCCTTTACGGTTCCGGCCAAGTCGTTGCGGCGGCGCGCCCCCCGGGTGAAGGCCGCGGACCGGGGTCCACGGCCCCGGACGGCCCCGGGTCAGGCGTCCCGCTTCTTGAGTACGAGGAAGCCGCCGATCACCGCGGCCGCCACCCAGGCGACCATGATCAGCAGTCCGCCCCACGGCCCGTAGGGAGCCGGACTGCTGTTCATCGCGTCGGGCACCACCTGCATGATCTTGGACCCGGCCTGGTCGGGGAAGTACCGGGCGACGCTCTTGGCACCCGGGACGGCCGACAGGATCTGGGAGACCAGGAAGAAGAACGGCATCAGGATGCCGAGCGACAGCATCGAACTGCGCAGCATCGCCGCCACCGCCATGGAGAAGACCGCGATCAGCCCCATGTAGATGCCGCCGCCGAAGACCGCCCGCAGCACGTTGTCCGCACCGATGCCGGTGCTGTGGTCGCCGAGCAGGGCCTGGCCGAGGAAGAAGGTGACGAAGCTGGTGGCGAGGCCGACCACCAGGGCCAGCACGCCGGCCACCAGCATCTTGCTGAAGAGGAACGTGGCGCGCTGCGGCACGGCCGCCAGCGAGGTGCGGATCATGCCGGAGCTGTACTCCGTACCGACCACCAGGACACCGAAGACCACCATCGCCAGCTGACCGAGAATCATCCCGGAGAAGCTGACGAAGGTGGGGTCGAACGTGGCCCGCTCCACGTCGGAGAGGTTGCTGAACTGGGAGTTCATCACGGCGCAGAGCGCGGCGCCCATCGCGACGGTGACGACGAACGCGGAGATCAGCGTCCAGGTGGTCGAGGAGACCGTACGGATCTTGGTCCATTCGGAGCTCAGGACCGCGGGTACCGATGCCATCGCGTCACGCCCCCTTGCCGGTGCCGGACCCGCCGGGGGCCCCGGGAGTGCCGTCGGGAGGACCGGGATCGGCGCCGGGCGGCTGCCCCCACCGGTCGCCCCAGTGCGGTCCCACCGGCGGCGGCTCGGGTCCCCGCTCGGAGTGCGCGTGGTACTCCACGGAGTCCGCCGTCATCTGCATGAAGGCGTCCTCCAGCGAGGCCCGCTGGGAACTCAGCTCGTGCAGCACGATGGTGTGCCGGGCGGCGAGCTCGCCCAGGTCCTCGGTGGTGGCGCCGTCGATCTCCAGCGTTCCGTTGCCCGACTCGACCGCGATGATGCCCTCCGCGTGCAGTACGTCGCGCAGCCGCTCCTGCTGCGGCGAGCGCAGCCGTACGTAACTGCGGGAGTTCTGGTGGATGAAGTCGGCCATCGAGGTGTCGGCCAGCAGCTTCCCCTGGCCGATCACGATCAAGTGATCCGCGGTGAGCGCCATTTCGCTCATCAGGTGCGAGGAGACGAAGATCGTCCGGCCCTCCGAGGCGAGCGCCTTCATCAGATTCCGGATCCAGTGGATTCCCTCGGGGTCCAGACCGTTGACGGGTTCGTCGAACATCAGGATCCGGGGATCACCGAGCAGCGCCGAGGCGATGCCCAGCCGCTGCCCCATGCCGAGGGAGAAGCCCTTGGACTTCTTGTTCGCCACCGCGGTCAGACCGACGGTGTCCAGGACCTCCGCCACCCGGCTCCGCGGGATCCGGTTGCTCTGCGCGAGACAGAGCAGGTTGTTGTACGCGCTGCGACCGCCGTGCATCGACTTGGCGTCGAGCAGCGCACCGATGAACTTCAGGGGTTCTTCCAGCTCGCGGTAGTGCTTGCCGTCGATGCGTACCGACCCGCTGGTGGGGTTGTCGAGATCGAGCATCATCCGCATCGTGGTGGACTTGCCCGCCCCGTTGGGACCCAGAAAGCCCGTCACCATCCCCGGCCTGATCCGGCACGACAACTGGTCGACGGCAACCTTGCTGCCGAACCGCTTGGTGAGGCCATCGAGCTCGATCATGCGTTCACGCTAGAACGGCCGCGCGCCCGGCGCCACCACAAGGGCGGAACCGGGCGCGTCGGTGTCGGACCGGCCGGTGCGTCGGGGGACCACCGGTCGTTACCGCGTTGTTCCCTGGCGTCAGCGGGTCTGCTGGGCCGGGACGCCGCGGGAGGCGGGCTCCTCGTCGGCGGGGGTGCCGGCGGCGGCCACGGCGGCGCCGGTCAGCGTCGCCAGCATCTCGCGGACGTTGGTCAGCTGCGCGTTGATCGAGTCGCGGCGGTTGGTGAGTGCCGCCAGCTCGCGCTCCGACTCGCTGCGGATCCGGTCGGCCTTCGCGTTGGCGTCCGCCACGATGTCCTCGGACTGCCGCTGCGCGGTCTCCACCGTCTGACGAGCCCGGCGCTCGGCGTCCGTACGGAGCTTCTCGGCCTCCAGGCGGAGCTGCTCGGCGCGGTGCTCGATCTCGGCCAGACGCTTCTCGGCCTTGGCCTGGCGGGACGCGAGGTCGCGCTCCGACTGGTCGCGGCGCTTGGCCAGGTTGGTCTCGAAGTCCGCGGCGGCCTGGGCGGCCTTGGCGCGGGTCTCCTCGAAGAGGGCGTCGGCCTCCTCGCGCTTCTGGGCGGCGTCCTTCTGGGCGTCCGAGCGAAGCGTGGTGGCCTCACCCTTGGCCTTCTCGACGATGCGGACGCCGTCTTCCTCGGCCTTGGACTTGCGCTCGGCGGCGAAGGCCTCGGCGTCGTTGCGCACCTGCTGGGCTGCGGACTCGGCCAGCTCGCGGTGCTGCTCGGCGGCGCGACGGGCCTCTTCTCGCAGGTCCTTCGCCTCCTCCTCGGCAAGGCGGAGAATCTTCTCCACACGCGCGCCGAGACCGGCGTACGACGGCTCCGCGTCGCTCACCTGGGCCTGGGCGTTCTGCGTTTCGAGGTGCAGTTCCTCGATGCGCTTTTCCAGAGACGTGATGCGGGCGAGAGCACTATCACGGTCGGCGACGAGCTTGGTAATGCGGTCATCCACCTGACCGCGGTCGTAACCACGCCGCACGAGCTCGAAGCCGAAGGGGGAGGAAGGGTCACTCATGGGTTTCCTGTCGAAGTAAGACCGGTGAGGTGATAGGGGGAATCCTAGGGGCCCGGACGGCGTGTCATCGAGCAGATGCCGGTTTGATCTGGAGAATGACACCCCTTTTGAGTGGCTAACCCCCGCAACCCTTGCCACTCGGGGGGCTGAATGTCGTTGCGGGGCTGCGGGAGGCCCGCGGACAGGACCTACCCATCGGACGGCTTGCCACTCGAACGAGTACCTGCCGCGGCCCCGGCCTTGACGCTGTCGGCGCCCTTACCGCCCGCCGCGGGGGTCTCGAATGACTCCAATGCCTCCAGTACGTCCTGGACACGGGAGATCTCCGTGTTGATGTCCGCCCGCCGGCGCACCAGGACATCGAGTTCTCGCCGGCCCTCGTCCACCGTCCGCTTGGCCTCGGCCTCGGCGTCGGAGCGCAGCTTCTCGGCCTCGCGCACCAGGCTGGCCTTCTTCTGCTCGGCCTCCTTCAGCAGCGACTCGGCCCGCTTCACGGCGGCGATCCGGACCTTGCTCGCCTCCGAACCGGCGTCGGACAGAAGTTCCTTGGCCTTCGCCGCGGCCTCGTCGCGCTGCTCGGTCGCCGCCCTCATCAGGTTGTCGACGCGCTCGCCGGCCGTCTTCATCTGCTCGGAGGTCTCCCGCCGGGCACGGTCGTGCAGCTCCTCGATCTCGGCCTCCAGGCGGGTCCTGAGCTCCTCGGCCCGCTCCCGGATGGCCGTGGCGTCCCGCCGCGCGCCGACCAGCAGCTCGTCCGCGTCCGTCCGGGCCCGCTCGACCAGGGAGTTGCCCTCGACCGTCGCGTCGGAGGTGATCCGGACAGCCTCGTTCCGGGCCGCCCCGACCATCGTGTCGGCCTGCTCCTCGGCCTCGGTGGCGGCGCGCAGCGCCTCCTCCTGGGCCTTGTTGATCAGCTGGTCGGCCTGCTCCGCGGCGTCGGCCCGGCGCTTCGAGGCCGATTCGCGCGCCTCGTCGAGCAGCCGGTCCGCCTCCTGGCGGGCCTCGGCACGCATCTGTTCGGCCGCGGCCTCGGCGTCGGCCCGCAGCCGCTCCGACTCCTCGCGGGTCCGGGCCGCGTGCTCCTGCGCGGAACCGACGGTCGCCGCCGCCTCCGCCCGCAGCCGCTCCGACTCGCCCGCCGCCTCGTCACCGGTCCGCGCCGCCTGCTGAGCGGCCTCCGTCACGAGGCGCTCGCTCTCGGCGGTCGCCTCGGACATCAGACGGTCGGCCTGGACCGCCGCCTCCGACCGCATCCGATTGGCGTCCTCGCGGGCCTCGGCACGGCTGCGCGAGGCATCCTGCTCGGCGGAGGCCAGGGCGTCGGACGCGTCGGTACGCATCCGCTGGCTGTACTCCGCGGTGTCGGCCCGCAGCTTCTCCGACTCCGCGATCGCGTCGGAGACCGTCCGCTCGGCCATCGCCTTCGCGGCCTCGGTCTCCTCCTTCGCGACGGAACGGATCCGGGCCGCGTCCTCGCCGGCCCGCTCCCGCTCGGCGTAGGCGTCGGCGCGGACCCGGTCCGCCTCCTCCTGCGCCTCGGACTTCGTCCGCTCCGCGACATGCTCGGCGGTGGAGCGCAGCCCGGCGATCTCCGCCTCGGCCTGCTCCTGAAGCCCGCTGACCGCGTCCCGTACCTGCTGGGCGGTCTGCTCGGCCGCGGAGACCATCTCGGTCGCCCGGCTGTCCGCCTCCCCGACCAGACGCTGCGCCTCGGCCTGGGCCTCCTCGACCCGCTTGCGGGCGGAGGCGAGGAGCTCCTCGCTCTGCTCGCGGGCCCGCTCGCGCTCCTGGTTCGCCTCGGCACGTGCCGCGTCCAGGGTCTCCTCCGCCTCGCGGCGGCGCCGGTTCGCCTCCTCCTGGGCGGCGGCCAGCGCCTCGGCGGCCTCCGTGCCCACCCGCTCGGCGGCGGCCGCGGCCTCCGACCGCACCCGGTCGGCGCTCTCCTGCGCCTCGGTCTTCAGCCGCTCCGCCTCGGCGGCAGCCTCGGAGCGCAGCCGTACGGCGACGCTCTCGCCCTCCGCACGGGACTGCGAGGCATCGGCCGCCGCCTCGTCGCGCAGCCGCTGGGTCTCGGTCTCGGCCTGCTCCTGGAGGGTGCGCAGCCGCTCGGCGGCCTCGGCGCGCAGCCGCTCGGACTCCTCGTTCGTCTCGCGCCGGACGCGCTCCGCGTCGGTGCGCGCCTCGCCCAGCGTCTGCTCGGCGGCGGCGACCCTGGTCTCGGCCTCGGTGTGCAGCCGGGTCAGCTCGTCGGCCGCCTCGGCCTGCCTCGCCGCTACCGCGCGCTCGGTCTCCTCGCGCAGCTCCGCCGCCGCCTGCTCGGCCGCCGACGTCGTCGACTCCGCCTGCTCCTCGGACTCGGTGCGCAGCGTCTCGGCCTCGGCGCGGGCCCGCTCCAGGGCCTCCTCGGCCTGCTTGCGGAGTGTGGCGGCGCGCTCGGTGGCCTCGGTGCGGACCCGTTCGCTCTCGGTGCCCGCGGCGCCGCGCAGCTCGTCCGCGTCGGCCTTCGCCTTGGACAGCAGCTCCTCGGCGGTCTTCGCGCCCTCCTCGATCTGCTGGACGGCCTCCCGGCGGGCCTCGCCGCGGATCCGCTCGCCCTCGGCGACGGCCTCGGAGCGCAGCTGCTCGGCCTCGCCGCGCAGCCTGCGGGCCTCCTCCTGGAGCTCGACCGTCTTGGCCCGGTACTCCTTGGTGTCGTCCTTGGCCGCGCCCTTGAGCTGGTCGGCCTGCTCGGCGGCCTCGCCGCGCAGCCGGTCCGCCTCGGCCTCCGCCTCGTGGCGGATCCGGTCGGCCTCCTCGCCCGCCGCCCGGGTGGTCGACTTCGCGTCGTCCGACGCCTTGGTCAGCACCTCCTCGGCGGCACGGGCCGCCTTGGCGAGCTGGGCCGCGGCGTCCTCGGCGGCGGCGGTGCGCGCGGCGTCGGCCGCCTCGGAACGGAGCCGGTCCGCCTCGGCGCGGGCGTCGGCGAGCGACTGCTCGGCCTCCGCCTTCAGGGATTCGGCGTCCTTGGTGGCCTCGCCGACCAGCCGGGCGATCTCCGACTTGGCGGTACGGGTGCGCTGCTCGTTCTGCGACTCGGCGCCGGCCAGCCGCTTGACCGCGGCCTCCTTCGCCTCGGACAGGACCTTCTCGGCCTCCACGCGGGCCTCGCGCAGCTGCGTCTCGGCCTCCTGCATGCGCTGCTCGGCGGTCCGGTTCAGCTCGGCGGTCTGCTGCCTGGTCTGCTCGGTCTCGGCCGTCGTCGAGGTGCGCAGCTGCTCGGCGTGAGCGGTGGCCTCCTGTGCCTGGCCGGACGCGGCGTTCAGCATCCGCTCGGCGTCCTTGCGGGCCCGCAGCAGGATCGACTCGGCCTCGGACCGGGCGGACTCCGCCTCGGAACCGAGCCGCTGCCGCGTCTCGTCCGCCAGCCGGCCGGCCTCGGCGCGTGCGGCGGTCAGCGCCTGCTCGGCCTCGGCCCGTGACTCCTCCAGCAGCCGGCGGGCCTGGGACTCGGTCCTGGCCCGCAGCTGCTCGGCCCACGCCACGTTCTCGTTGACGTGGGACTCGACGGTCTGGCGGCGCTCCGCCAGCTCCTGGTCGAGCCGCTGGCGCCGCTGCACGGCCTCGTTGTGCAGCTCGGCCTGGAGCCGCGCCTGGTGCTCCGCGTGCTCCTGCAGGATCCGCTGCGTCTGCGCACGGGCGTCGCGCAGCTCGCGTTCGGCGTCGTTGCGCAGCTGCTCGGCCTGGACCTGGGCGTTACGGAGCAACTGCTCCGCCTGGTAGCCGATGTCCGCGCTGTCGTAGGCGGGACGGGTCGCCAGACTGCGGCGGGCCTCGTGCAGCTTGGCGCGCAAGACCTCGACCTGGTAACCGAGGTCCTCGGCGTGCTGGACGGCCTTCTCCCGGTCGGTCTTCAGCCGGTCCATCTCGGCTTCGAACCGCGAGAGATGGTCGTCTTCAGCTCGGTGGCTCTCCTGGCGTTCGTAGCCCCGCACTGCGCGGTCCCATCCTTCCCCGAGCTCTCAACTCTGTTCGAACAGGGGAGACCCCAGCCCTGGTCGCAAACTCCACACGAGTACCGTTCGCCGGCGAACGGTCCCCCCGGGGAATGGTGACAGATCAACGGCTGAGGACGCGGCGCGGCCCCGACCCGGCCCCGGCCCGGAACAGCCCACTCTACCGGGCCGGGTATCCCTGAGAAGCTGTTGTCCGGCTCCCGCTGAATCCGGACAACGGCTTCCCGGGTCAGTGCTCCGTGCGGGACGTGACGAGTTCGGTGAGGACGCCGTGGCAGTCCTTGGGGTGCAGGAAGGTGATCCGGGACCCCATCGAACCCGTCCTGGGCTCCTCGTACAGCACTCTGACCCCCTTCTCCCGGATGTCCGCGGCGTCCGCGTCCACGTCTGCGGTACCGAAGGCGATGTGGTGCACGCCCTCGCCGTTCTTGGCCAGCCACTTCCCGACGGCGGAGTCCTCGCGGGTCGGTTCCAGCAGCTGGAGGTAGGAGGCGCCGCCGTCCGACGTCTCGTTGATCTTGAGCATGGCCTCGCGTACGCCCTGCTCCTCGTTGATCTCGGAGTGGAAGACCTCGAACCCGTAGGTCGAGCGGTAGAACTCGACGGTGGCGTCGAGGTCGAAACAGGCGATCCCGATGTGGTCGATTCGCGTCAGCATGGGAACAGTGCAGCGCTCCGCCGATGGTTACGCAACGTGCGCGCGATCACACCCGCTGCCGGATGACGGGCGCAGTACCGCTCAGTACATTCAGGTAAACCCTCGTTCACTTCTAATCCAAGGGGCTGCGCCTCATGTCAGGAACGACCGGTACGACTTCTGTGATCGTCGCGGGCGCCCGTACGCCCATGGGCCGCCTCCTCGGCTCGCTGAAGAGCTTCTCCGGAGCCGACCTCGGAGGATTCGCCATCAAGGCGGCGCTGGAGCGGGCCGGCATCGGCGGCGACCAGGTCGAGTACGTGATCATGGGCCAGGTGCTGCAGGCCGGGGCGGGGCAGATCCCGGCACGGCAGGCCGCGGTCAAGGCGGGCATCCCGATGAACGTCCCGGCGCTCACCGTCAACAAGGTGTGCCTCTCCGGGCTCGACGCCATCGCGCTGGCCGACCAGCTGATCCGTGCCGGCGAGTTCGAGATCGTCGTGGCCGGCGGCCAGGAGTCCATGACGAACGCCCCGCACCTGCTCCCGAAGTCCCGCGAGGGCCACAAGTACGGCGCGATCGAGATGCTCGACTCCATGGCGCACGACGGCCTGACCGACGCCTATGAGAACATCCCGATGGGTGAGTCGACCGAGAAGCACAACACCCGCCTGGGCCTGGACCGCGCCGCTCAGGACGAGATCGGCGCCCAGTCCCACCAGCGGGCCGCCGCCGCCCAGAAGAACGGGCTCTTCGAGGCCGAGATCACCCCGGTCGAGATCCCGCAGCGCAAGGGCGACCCGGTCCTCTTCTCCAAGGACGAAGGCATCCGCCCCGAGACGACCGCCGAGTCGCTCGGCAGGCTGCGCCCCGCCTTCGCCAAGGACGGCACGATCACCGCGGGCACCTCCTCGCAGATCTCCGACGGCGCCGCCGCGGTCGTCGTCATGAGCAAGGCCAGGGCCGAGGCGCTGGGCCTGGACTGGATCGCCGAGATCGGCGCCCACGGCAATGTGGCCGGCCCGGACAACTCACTCCAGTCCCAGCCGTCCAACGCGATCCGGCGCGCTCTCAAGAAGGAGGGCATCGGCGTCGGGGACCTCGACCTCATCGAGATCAACGAGGCGTTCGCGGCCGTCGCCGTCCAGTCGATGAAGGACCTCGGCGTGACCTCTGACAAGGTCAACGTCAACGGCGGCGCCATCGCGCTCGGCCACCCCATCGGGATGTCCGGCGCCCGGGTGGTGCTGCACCTGGCGCTGGAGCTGAAGCGGCGCGGCGGCGGCACCGGAGCGGCGGCGCTGTGCGGCGGCGGCGGTCAGGGCGATGCGCTGATCCTCCGCGTTCCGGGCAAGTAGCACGTAGCACGTAGTACGCAGAGCACGCGGCGAGCGAGGAGACGAGCGGTGATGGTGGACGTCCCCACCCTGGTGGAGCAGGCCCGCGAGGGCAGGCCGCGGGCCGTGGCCCGGCTCATCTCCCTGGTGGAGGGGGCGTCGCCGCAACTGCGCGAGGTGATGGCGGCCCTCGCGCCGCTGGCCGGCAACGCCTACGTCGTCGGCCTGACCGGGTCGCCCGGTGTCGGCAAGTCGACATCGACGTCGGCTCTCATCTCCGCGTACCGGCGGCAGGGCAAGCGGGTGGCCGTGCTCGCCGTCGACCCGTCGTCGCCGTTCTCCGGCGGCGCGCTGCTCGGTGACCGGGTCCGGATGTCGGACCACGCGTCCGACCCGGGCGTCTACATCCGCTCCATGGCCACCCGCGGACATCTGGGCGGCCTCGCCTGGTCGGCCCCGCAGGCGATCCGGGTGCTGGACGCGGCGGGCTGCGACGTGATCCTGGTGGAGACCGTGGGCGTCGGCCAGTCGGAGGTGGAGATCGCCTCCCAGGCCGACACCTCCGTCGTCCTCCTCGCCCCCGGCATGGGCGACGGCATCCAGGCGGCCAAGGCCGGAATCCTGGAGATCGGTGACGTGTACGTGGTGAACAAGGCCGACCGGGACGGTGCGGACGCCACCGCCCGCGAGCTCAACCACATGCTGGGCCTCGGGGAGTCCCGTGGCCCCGGCGACTGGCGGCCGCCGATCGTGAAGACGGTCGCGGCCCGGGGCGAGGGCATCGACGAGGTCGTCGAGGCGCTGGAGAAACACCGCGCGTGGATGGAGGAGCACGGGGTGCTCGCCGAGCGGCGCGCGTCCCGCGCCGCCCACGAGGTCGAGACGATCGCGGTCACCCGCCTGCGTGAACGCATCGGTGACCTGCACGGCGACCGCCGCCTCGGCGCTCTCGCGGAGCGCATCGTGGCGGGCCGGCTCGACCCGTACACGGCGGCCGACGAACTGGTGGCGGGGCTGACGGGGGAGGCCTGAGCGGTTCCCCATGGCTGATAGCGCGTCAGCCATGGGGCGGGAGTGCGCCGTTCACGTCTTCCCGCTCTGCCGCACCCGCCCCGGCCGTGACACGAATGCCGCCGGTCACGTGTCATGCGTGCCAGGGCGAGCGGCACATGCTGGGGCCGCTGCGGGAGGACTTGCCGCCCAGACAGAGCAAGGACCGCGGCGGCGACCGCCTCAGCCGTCTTCGCCGTCGTCCCCGCCGTCGTCCCCGTCGTCGTCCCCGTGGCCGTCGTCCGACCGGTCCACCGTGACCTTCGCCGTCTTCGCGTCCACGTCTCGCTCGTGCTTGCTGCCGTCCTTGCCCCGGACGTCGACCTCCCAGTGCACCGCCCGGCCGCCGCGGCCGTCGTGGTCCTCCAGCTCGACGGAGGTCACCGTGCCCGGCGCCGAGCGGAGCGCGGCGCCGACCGCCTCGTCGAGCGTGACGGAGGTCTTGGGGGGCGCGTGCCGGTCGCCGTCGTCGTCGTTGTCGACATGCTGGCCGAGCACCTTGCCGTTGCCCGGGTCCACCGTCACGTCGTGCCAGGACTTGTCGGAGCCGTACACATCCAGCTCCCAGACGAGCCGGCCGTCCTCGTCGTCGAGCTCGGCCTCGGTCACCGTGCCCGGGACGGCGCCGACGGCGGCCTTGACCGCGTCGCCGACCGTGACGCGGGCGGAGCCGTTGCTCGCGGTGCTGCTGCTGCCTGCCGGGCCGTGGCTGTCGCCGCCCGCGAGGGCGACGGCCGTCGCGGTCCCGCCACCGACGAGTACGGCTGCGGTGACGGCGGCGATGACGGTCTTTCGCTTCATGAGGGGTCCTCCCCGGTCGGATGGTCCGTTGCGACGAGGTCCACACTGCCGGGGTGATGCTGAACGCAGCCTGAAGCCACCTGAAGCCGTCTTCAGCTTCGGTTTGGGAGGCTGTGCACATGCGCCTGTTGATCGTGGAGGACGAGAAGCGGCTGGCGGTCTCCCTGGCCCGGGGGCTCACCGCCGAGGGATTCGCCGTGGACGTCGTGCACGACGGGCTCGAAGGACTCCACCGGGCCTCCGAGGGCACGTACGACCTCCTCGTCCTCGACATCATGCTGCCGGGGATGAACGGCTACCGGGTCTGCGCCGCGCTGCGCGCCGCCGGCCACGAGGTGCCCATCCTGATGCTGACGGCGAAGGACGGGGAGTACGACGAGGCGGAGGGCCTCGACACCGGCGCCGACGACTATCTGACCAAGCCGTTCAGCTACGTGGTGCTGGTGGCCCGGGTCCGCGCGCTGCTGCGCCGGCGCGGCGGTTGCGCGTCACCGGTGCTCACCGTCGGCTCCCTGCGGATGGACACCGCCGCCCGCCGGGTCCATCTCGGCGAGGAAGAGACCGTCCTCACCACCAAGGAGTTCGCCGTGCTCGAACAGCTCGCGCTGCGCGCCGGGCAGGTGGTCAGCAAGGCGGAGATCCTGGAGCACGTCTGGGACTTCGCCTACGACGGCGACCCGAACATCGTCGAGGTGTACGTGAGCACGCTGCGCCGCAAGCTCGGCGCGGCCGCCATCCGTACGGTGCGCGGCGCCGGCTACCGGCTGGAGGCGCTGTGAGATCGGTACGGGCCAGGGCGGCGCTCGGTGCCACGGTGGTGGTCGCCCTCGCGGTCGTCGCCGCCGGGCTCGGCGTCCTGCTGGTCCTGCGCGCCAACCTCACCGACCAGGCGGGTCTCCAGGCCGAGGTGGCGGCCCGCGAGACCGCCGGGCAGCTGGCCCTCGACGTGCCGTACGACAAGCTGGAGACGGGCGACGGGGAGGACCATCCGGTCCAGGTGACCGACGAGGACGGGCGGGTGGTCGCCGTCTCCGAGGACCTGGACGCGATCTCCGGCACCGGCACGGACCGGGTCATCCCGCAGCCCTCGCCCGCCGCCGCGGAGAAGGGCGACGACGGAGACCGCGACGACGACGATGACGACGGCGCGAGCGCCGACCCGGGACGCGGCGAGGTCTCCACCGACGAACCGCACTTCAGCAACGGCACCGCCACCGTCGACGGCGACCGCGCCGCATACCGGTTCGCCTCCGTCGAGGCCACGAACTCCGCCGGACTGACCCTGACCGTCCACGCCGGTGCCCCGCTCGCCGCCGAGCAGCGGGCCGTCGCGAGTGTGCGCGGTGCGATGCTGGCCGGGCTGCCCGTCGTGCTGCTCGTCGTCGCCGGGGTGACCTGGCTGGTGACCCGGCGGGCGCTCCGTCCGGTCGAGGGCATCCGGCGCGAGATGGCGGCGATCACCGCGTCCGAGGATCTGACCCGGCGGGTGCCGGAGCCCGCTTCGCGCGACGAGATCGCCCGGCTGGCCCGTACCACCAACGAGACGCTGACCGCCCTGGAGGCCTCCGTCGACCGACAGCGGCGGTTCGTCGCGGACGCCTCGCACGAACTGCGCTCCCCGATCGCCTCGCTCCGCACCCAGCTGGAGGTGGGTGCCGCGCACCCGGAGCTGCTGGACGTGGCGGGCGCGGTCGCCGACACCGTACGGCTCCAGACGCTGGCCGCCGATCTGCTGCTGCTGGCCCGGCTGGACGCGGGGGAGCAGCCCGGGAACGCACGGCTGGACCTCGGTGCACTGGTGCGGGAGGAGGTCTCGCAGCGCATCGGCGACCGGATCCCGGTGACGGTGTCCGTGCCGGAGCCCGGCGGGCTGGAAGTGACCGGTTCACGCGGGCAGCTGGCCCGGGTGATCGGCAATCTGCTGGACAACGCCGAGCGGCACGCGGAGAGTTCGGTGGCCGTCGAGGTGCGCGCGGAACGCGGCGGGGTGGCCGTGGCGGTCACGGACGACGGGGCCGGGGTGCCGGAGGCGGAGCGCGAGCGGATCTTCGAGCGCTTCGTGCGCCTGGACGACGCCCGCGCCCGCGACGACGGCGGGGCCGGTCTGGGCCTCGCCATCGCCCGTGATGTGGCCGGCCGGCACGGAGGGCGGCTGACCGTGGCCGGTGCGGGGGAGCGCGGCGCCCGGTTCGAGCTGTGGCTGCCCGGCTCTCGCTGAGCGCCGCTCCCGGTGATCCGGGCCGCTGTCAGACGCGGCGTGCGCGCAGGTGGTCGGCGACCGGGGCGAGGGCCGTGTGCAGCTGCTCCAGCGCCTCCGGGGTCAGCAGGTCCATGAAGTGCTTGCGCACCGACGCCACATGGTGCGGTGCCACCTTCCGCATCGTCTCCGCGCCGGCCTCGGTGAGGACCGCGTACAGCCCGCGCCGGTCGGACTCGCAGTTCTCCCGGCGGACCAGGCCCGCGCCCTCCATGCGGGTGATCTGGTGCGAGAGCCTGCTCTTGGACTGCAGAGTGGCGGTGGCGAGGTCACTCATCCGCAGGCGCTGGTCCTCGGACTCCGAGAGGTTGACGAGAATCTCGTAGTCGTTGTTGGTCAGGCCGAACGGCTGGAGATCTTTCTCCAGCTGGTGCATCAGCAGCCTGCTGACATCCAGATGGGTGCGCCAGGCGCACTGCTCCGCGTTGCTCAGCCAGCGAGTGGCCGTCTCGGTCTCCATATATGGATTCTACCTAAGAAGTTGAAATCCGGACGAAGTCAGTTGATGTGACGCCCGGCACGCGCTTACGAGCCGGGTGCGGACGTTCGGCGTCACACTGCGCAGACTACCGTTCACAATCCGAAGCGCCGCTGGAGGTCCCCCGGGCGGCCGGGGGCGCGGGGGGTGGACCCAGGTTGACCGCCGCCGCCCGGAACACCCGCCTGCTGCGGTGTCGCCCCCGTCGGCTGCTCGGCCATCAGCACCTCGGTGGACTGGAGCAGCACCGTACCCGCGCCCACGAACTCGAACTGGTGCTCCTCGCCGGAGGCGCCCCCGATCCCGGTGAACGCGCGCAGCCCGCCCAGTACGCCCGTCATGTAGCCGTGGTCGTAGTGGTGGCACGGCGAGGGGCAGTCCGCCCAGCCCACCAGCGCCTGCGGGTCGACCCGCAGCGGCGGTTCCATGAAGACCACCGGACCGTTGGACGCCGCGACGAACTTCCCGGTGCCGATCAGCGTCAGGAACCCCGGCACGATCGACTGCTTCAGCGCCAGAGTCGGCTGGTAGGCCAGCAGGTTGCCGGAGCGGATCGTCAGGTTCCCGTCCTCCAGGTCGTACGAGTTCACATCGAAGGCCCGGTCCGCGAGCAGCATCTTCCCGCTGCCCTCGGCCACCACCCAGTCGCTCGCGTGCAGCGGCGAGTGGAAGCTCGTACGCACCAGCCGCTCGAAGCGGCCGTGCCCGATGCCGTTGAACTCGATCCGCCCGTAGTAGGCGATCATCTTGCCCTTCTGCAGGAACCACTGGCTCCCCTTGAGCTCCACGCAGAAGGTGTACGAGTTGACGTTGTCGTCCGACGGCAGCGTCATCGGATCGAAGACCACGGGCGTGCTCACAGCTTCTCCTCCGACGCCTGGACGTACACCGCACCGTTGCCGCTGAGCTCCAGCTGGAACGCCTCGCCGGAGCCGCGCCCCACCATCTCGCGCCACCCGAGCGCGGTGGAGAGCTTGTTGCGCACGTCGCCGTGGTGGGCGACGTACGCCTGCGGATCCACATGGACCTCGCGGCCCGGGGTGATCGGCAGCTCGATCACCCCGCCGTGCGCCATCACCGCCACCGCGCCGTGCCCCTTGAGCGTCGTGGTGAACAGGCCCTGCCCGCTCACCTGGCCGCGCACCATGCCCATCACACCGCCCTGCGAGCCCATGAACATCGTGCCCTGCTGGAGTGAGCCGTCGAAGGCGAGCAGCCGGTCGGCCTCCACGTAGAGGGTGTCCCCGGCCAGGTTGATCACCTGGATGTGGTGGCCGCCGTGACCGAACATCACCGTGCCGCTTCCCTCGACCGTCATCAGCGGGGTCGCCTCGTTCGCCATCCGGCGGCCGATCATCGACATCACCCCGCCCTGGCCGCCCTGGATGTTCGGGGTGAAGGACACCTCGCCGCGGTAGGCCAGCATCGCGCCGCGCTGGCTGAACATCTTCTGGCCGGGGAGCACCGTCGCCTCGACCATCTTCGAGTTGATCTCGCGGAACGGCATCAGACATCGCCCCCGATCGTGTTCCGTTCGCTGGGCTGGACGTAGACGAGCCCCTCGCCCTCGAAGCGGATCTGGAAGGACTCGCCCGATCCCTCGCCGATCAGCGTCCGGAAGTTCACCCCGGACTGGAAGTGCTGCTGGAGGTTGCCCTGGTGGGCTATGTAGGCCCCCGGGTCGACGAAGAGCGGGTACTGGGCGGAGACCCGCAGCACCACGGCCGAGCCGTCCGACATGATCGCCGCCTGGCCGGTCCCCTCCACGGTGGTGGTGAACAGGCCGTTGCCCGTCGCGCCGCCGCGCAGCCCGGTGAAGGTGGTGCCGGTGCGCAGACCGGCGTCGGTGCAGAGCAGATTGCTCGCCTCGACGTACAGCTTCTCGCCGCGCAGCGAGACGAGGCTGATCTCGCTCGCACGGTCGGCGAAGAAGCAGGTGCCCTCCCCCTTCACCTCCATCACGGCCATCTGCTCGCCGGTCAGCCGGCGGGTCACCATGCCGCGCAGGCCCTCACCGCCGCCGGTCATCTTCTTGAACGCCATCCGGCCGTCGTAGGCGACCATCGAACCGTTCTTCGCCTTGACGGCGTCGCCGGTCAGGTCGACGGCGAGCGTCTTGCTGCCTTGGAGTCGGAACATTGCCACGGTGCGACGGTAGCCGCCGGAAAAGGAGCCCGTCCGGCGATTGGAGGACAAGAAGTGCCTGAAGGGCGCGAAACGGCCCCCCGCCACTCCGTCCGGCAGGGGCCGGTGCCACAATGGTGGCGCTTGTGCGTGCGTTCACAAGCCATCGCCGTCCTCCCACCGAAGGTGCCCCCGTGGACATCAAGACCGCTACCGCCCTGCACCGGCTGCGCCTCATCTCGATTCCCGAGGCGCTCTCGTTCCCGGCGCTGATCCTCTTCGGCTCGGTCCTGAGCCGGATCTCGGACATCGACTTCCTGATGATGCCGCTCGGCATGCTGCACGGCGTGCTCTTCGTGATCTACGTCGTGGCGCTGCTGGATGTCTGGTCCAAGACCAAGTGGCCGTTCAAGCGCGTCGCGTTCTTCTTCCTGCTCTGCGTGCTGCCGTTCGGCGGGCTGTACGGCGACAAGGTGCTGAAGCGCTACGAGGCCGACGGCCTCATCGCCGCCCGCGCCCGCCGGGAAGGCACGGTCAGCGCATGATCGTCGCCTTCTCCGTCAGTCCGCTGGGTGTCGGCGAGGACGTCGGCGAGTACGTCGCCGACGCCGTACGCGTGGTCCGCGAGTCCGGGCTGCCCAACCGCACGGACGCCATGTTCACCTCCGTCGAGGGGGAGTGGGACGCGGTCATGGACGTCGTCAAGCGTGCCGTCGAGGCCGTCGAGGCGCGGGCCGGACGGGTCTCCCTCGTCCTGAAGGCCGACATCCGCCCGGGTGTGACCGACGGTCTCACCTCCAAGGTCGAGACGGTCGAGCGCTACCTGGCCGACTGACGCCGGGGCCCCGGGCGAGCGGCAGGCCGGGTGACCTGCCGCCGCTCCGCCCCGGGGCCGTGGCCCCTGGCCGCTCCCGTCATCGCGGTGCCTGGTCCTGGGGCACCGCCAGGGCGATCCCGAGCGGCGTCCGCTCGTACAGCACCTGGTGGCCGTATCTGCGCGACGTCAGCAGCCCCGCGGCCCGCAGCACCGACAGGTGCTCCGACACCGAGGACGGCGCGAGGCCGAGCCGGTGGGCGAGCGCGCCCGTGCCCGTCGGCTCGTCCAGCGCGCACAGGACGTCGGCGCGGGCCCGGCCGAGCAGCCGCGCGAGCACCTCCGGCGTGCTGTCGCCCGGCTCCGTCCAGAGTCCGCCGATGCCGCGTGCCGGATAGATGACCGCGGGCAGCCAGGGCGCCTCGAACCCGCCGACCACGTTCGGCCAGGCGAAGACGCTGGGCATCAGCACCAGGCCCTGCCCGCCGAGCACCCGGGAGTGGCGGCCGGCCGTGCGCGAGATGGTGAGCGTCGACTCCGACCAGCTCAGCTGCCCGCTCAGCTCACCCAGCAGCCGCTCGAAGCCGACCGCGGCGAGCCGCCGCGAGTGGTACGCCACGTCCGCCTCCAGCAGGGCCCGCAGCCGCGGCCAGTGCGGCTCGATCAACACCCGCCAGGCCTGCTCCAGCAGATCGGCCAGCTCCCGCACGGTCCGCGCGGGATCGGCCAGCAGCGCCTGCCCGGCGGGGGAGTCCAGCGCTCCGGGCCGGTCGGACAGTGCCCAGGCCATGTCCTCCCGCGCCAGCGCCGGATCGACCGCCCGCACCCCCGCGATCTCCTCCTCGAACGAGGCGAGGGGCCCCAGCGGCGGCGGGCAGAAGAAGTCCGGGCTGTGACCGCGCTCGTTCATCAGCAGCCACAGCGGCCCGAGGTCGAGCCCGGCGGCCGCGTGCCGGATCCGGCGCAGCCACGGCAGGTGGTAACCCTGCCGCTCCGGCGCGGCCAGCACCCGCACGGCGGCCTGGGTCTCCCCCAGCGGGGAGAGCGCGAACCGGCAGCGGAGCAGATCGCTCTCCTCGAAATGCAGATGGAACGGCATACGCGGGCCTCGGAAGATTCGGTGTGGACCGAAAGTCTACGGAGCGAGGGCCGCCCTCCCGCAGGCTGCGTCCATGCCGAGAGACAACGATCCCCAGGCGGGCGGACCCCGCGACGCGCCGGACACACCCCGCGAACGGCCGCTCCCGCACCGGGCCCGGCCGCCCGTCCCGCGCCCCGCGAGCCCCACCCGCACCGGACCGGCCCCTCTCCCGGCACCGCACCCGGAGCGCGCCGGTCCCCCCGACCCGAGCGGACCGCCCGCGCTCCGGGCCACCGCCCCGCCCGCTCCCGCGCCCCCGCCCGCCGGGGAACCGCCCCGCGGCTACGGTGCCGTCTTCGCCGTCCGCGAGTTCCGGGCCGTCTTCGCCGCGCATCTGCTCTCACTGCTCGGCGTCGTCGTCAGCGAGCTGGCGCTCACCGTCCTCGTGTACGACCTCACCGGCTCGCCGCTGCTCAGCGCCCTCACTTTCGCGCTCGGCATGCTGCCGTACCTCGTCGGCGGCACCCTCTTCAGCGGGATCGCCGACCGCTACCCCGCCCGCCGGGTCCTGGTCACCTGCGACCTGATCTGCGCCGGCTGCGTCGCCGTGATGGTGCTGCCGGGCACCCCCGTCGCGGGACTGCTCGTGCTGCGCTGCCTGGTGGCCGCGGTGTCGCCCGTCTTCACCGGCACGAGGATGGCCGCGCTCGCCGACATCCTCGGCGAGGACGACCTGTACGTCCTGGGCCGCTCGCTCCTGCGGATCGTCTCGCAGGGCGCGCTGCTCGCGGGCTTCGGTGTGGGCGGGCTGCTGCTGGCGGTGGTCTCGCCGCGCGGCGCGATCACGATCACCGTCGTCACCTTCCTCGGCTCGGCCGCCCTCCTGCGCCTCGGCACCCGGGACCGGCCGGCCCGGACCGGCGGCGGCCAGGGCGGCACGCTGCTCAGGGAGTCGCTCTCCGGGGCCCGCCTCGTCCTCGGCGACCGCCGGATCCGCGCGCTGCTGCTGCTCTTCTGGCTGCCCCCGGTGTTCGTCGTCGCCCCGGAGGCGCTGGCGGCCCCGTACGCCGAGGAGATCGGTGCGGGCACCGTCGCGCTCGGGCTGCTGATGTGCGCGATGCCGGTCGGCCAGATCGCGGCCGAGCTGTACGTGGGCGCGGTGCTGAGCCCGCGCACCCGCTCCCGGCTCGTGCTGCCGGTCGCGGCGGTGGGGCTGCTGCCCTTCCTGCTGTACGGGGTCAGCCCCGGCATCGTGCCGATCGCCGCCGCGCTGGTGCTGGCCGGTGCGGGGTCGGCGTACATCATCGGGCTCGACCAGTGGTTCGTCGAAGCCGTGCCCGACGAACTGCGCGGGCGGGCCATGACCCTGCTCACCGCCGGACTGATGACGCTCCAGGGCGTGGGCATGGCCCTCGCGGGCCTGGCCGCCGAGTTCTTCCCGGTGCACCAGGTGGTCGCCGGGTCCGGAGTCCTGGGCACGCTGTGCCTGCTGCTGCTCGTGGCGGAGGTCCGCAGAACCGCACCCGCTCACCGTATTCGGACCGAAGTTCGAGACGGGGAGGAGCAGCATATGACCAGTGGGTAAGGTCGATGCCGTGCCCAAGCCGCTCAGTCTTCCCTTCGATCCCATCGCCCGCGCCGACGAACTCTGGCAGCAGCGCTGGGGTCCGGTGCCCTCCATGGGTGCGATCACCTCGATCATGCGTGCGCAGCAGATCCTGCTCGCGGAGGTCGACGCGGTGGTCAAACCGTACGGGCTGACGTTCGCCCGCTACGAGGCGCTGGTCCTGCTCACCTTCTCCAAGGCCGGTGAGCTGCCGATGTCCAAGATCGGCGAGCGGCTGATGGTCCACCCCACGTCCGTCACGAACACCGTGGACCGGCTGGTGCGCTCCGGCCTGGTCGACAAGCGCCCCAACCCGAACGACGGCCGCGGCACGCTCGCCTCCATCACGGACAAGGGCCGTGAGGTCGTCGAGGCCGCCACCGGGGACCTGGTCGCGATGGAGTTCGGGCTCGGGGCGTACGACGCCGAGGAGTGCGGCGAGATCTTCGCGCTGCTGCGGCCGCTGCGCATCGCGGCCCAGGACTTCGAGGAGATCTGAGAGACCGGGTTCCGGGTCCCGGCCCGCTGCAAGATCGCCCCGGGTGTCCGGTTAGGCTCGATGGCATGAAACGCAGCGTGCTGACCCGGTACCGGGTGATGGCTTACGTCACCGCCGTCATGTTGCTGGTGCTCTGCACCTGCATGATCTTCAAGTACGGCTTCGACACCGGTGAGGGCCTGACGCTCGTCGTCTCGCAGGTCCACGGCGTGCTCTACATCATCTACCTGATCTTCGCCTTCGACCTCGGCTCCAAGGCGAAGTGGCCGATGGGCAAGCTGCTCTGGGTGCTGATCGCCGGCACGATCCCGACGGCCGCGTTCTTCGTCGAGCGCAAGGTCGTCCGCGAGGTCGAGCCGCTGCTCACGGACGCCGTCCCGGTCCCCGCGAAGGCCTGACCGAAGTCCGGTCCGAACCGCCCCGTGCAAAGCACCGGGCGGTTTGCCATCGACATTTACTAGGACGTCCTAGTAAATTTGTACGCATGGACGCTGACGCTATCGAGGAAGGCCGCCAACGCTGGCAGGCTCGTTACGACAAGGCCCGCAAGCGTGACGCGGACTTCACCACGCTCTCCGGGGATCCGGTCGA
Organism: Streptomyces sp. NPDC050423; assembly: GCF_040655445.1. NCBI lineage: Bacteria > Bacillati > Actinomycetota > Actinomycetes > Kitasatosporales > Streptomycetaceae > Streptomyces > Streptomyces sp. NPDC050423. The sequence continues at coordinate 86,425 of NZ_JBFAJY010000001.1, read as the reverse complement.
GCCCGCGTACGGTCCCCGCCCCGGGGACGCGTACGAGGGCTTCGAGCGGATCGGCTGGCCCGGCGAGTACCCCTTCACGCGCGGTCTCCACCCGACCGGCTACCGCGGCCGCACCTGGACGATCCGCCAGTTCGCCGGCTTCGGCAACGCCGAGCAGACCAACGAGCGCTACAAGATGATCCTGGCCGCGGGCGGCGGCGGACTGAGCGTCGCCTTCGACATGCCGACCCTGATGGGGCGCGACTCGGACGACCCCCGCGCACTCGGTGAGGTCGGCCACTGCGGTGTGGCCATCGACTCCGCCGCCGACATGGAGGTCCTCTTCGGGGACATCCCGCTCGGTGACGTCACGACGTCGATGACGATCAGTGGCCCCGCCGTGCCCGTCTTCTGCATGTACCTGGTCGCCGCCGAGCGCCAGGGCGTCGACCCGGCCGTACTCAACGGCACGCTCCAGACGGACATCTTCAAGGAGTACATCGCGCAGAAGGAGTGGCTCTTCCAGCCCGAGCCCCATCTGCGTCTCATCGGCGACCTGATGGAGCACTGCGCCCGCGACATCCCCGCCTACAAGCCGCTCTCCGTCTCCGGCTACCACATCCGCGAGGCCGGAGCGACGGCCGCGCAGGAGCTGGCGTACACCCTCGCCGACGGCTTCGGCTACGTGGAGCTCGGCCTCTCCCGCGGGATGGACGTCGACACCTTCGCGCCCGGCCTCTCCTTCTTCTTCGATGCGCACCTCGACTTCTTCGAGGAGATCGCCAAGTTCCGCGCGGCCCGACGGATCTGGGCCCGCTGGATGAAGGAGACGTACGGCGCGAAGACCGACAAGGCGCAGTGGCTCCGCTTCCACACCCAGACCGCCGGTGTCTCGCTCACCGCCCAGCAGCCGTACAACAACGTCGTACGGACCGCGGTCGAGGCCCTGTCCGCCGTCCTCGGCGGCACCAACTCCCTGCACACCAACGCCCTCGACGAGACCCTCGCGCTCCCCTCCGAGCAGGCCGCCGAGATCGCCCTGCGCACCCAGCAGGTGCTGATGGAGGAGACCGGCGTCGCCAATGTGGCCGACCCGCTGGGCGGTTCCTGGTACGTGGAGCAGCTCACCGACCGGATCGAGGCGGACGCCGAGAAGATCTTCGAGCAGATCAGGGAGCGCGGCACCCGGGCCCACCCGGACGGGCAGCACCCGATCGGCCCGATGACCTCCGGCATCCTGCGCGGCATCGAGGACGGCTGGTTCACCGGCGAGATCGCCGAGTCCGCCTTCCGCTACCAGCAGTCGCTGGAGAAGGGCGACAAGCGGGTCGTCGGCGTCAACGTCCACCACGGCTCGGTGACCGGGGACCTGGAGATCCTGCGGGTCAGCCACGAGGTCGAGCGCGACCAGGTCAGCGAGCTCGCCGGCCGCAAGGGCGCCCGCGACGACGCCCGGGTGGGTGCGGCGCTGGACGCGATGCTGGCCGCCGCCCGCGACGGCTCCAACATGATCGCCCCGATGCTCGACGCCGTACGGGCAGAGGCGACCCTCGGTGAGATCTGCGGGGTGCTGCGCGAGGAGTGGGGCACCTACACGGAGCCGCCCGGCTTCTGACAGATAGTTGGCAGTTACAGGTGTCACCTCCAGGGGCCCGGGTAGGCGCAGCCGCGATACTCGTCACGCCTCTGGAGGAACACAGTGAGACTGTCCGGGAGAATGACAGCGGCCGCGGGCGCCGCACTCGCCGTACTCGGAACGCTGCTGGTCAGCGGTTCGACGGCGGTCGGCGCCGCACCGGCACCGAAGCCGAGGGTGCAGGACACCTTCGACTCGCTCGGCCCGGACGTGAAGGCCGCGAAGCTGTCCACCGGCCGGACCGCGCACTACATCGACGAGGGGCGCCGGGGCGGTACCCCGGTCCTCTACATCGGCGGCACCGGAACCAGCGCGCGCGCCGCGCACATGACGGACTTCCTCCGCTCCACCCGGGAGTCGTTCGGCCTCCGGCTGATCTCCGTGGAGCGCAACGGCTTCGGCGACACGGAGTACGACCCCTCCCTCGGCAAGGCCGACTTCGCGAAGGACGCCCTGGAGGTCCTGGACCGGCTCGGCGTCAAGAAGGTCTCGGTGATCGCGATATCCGGCGGCGGGCCGTACGCCGCCGAGCTGGCCGCCCGCGCCCCCGGCCGTGTCAAGGCCCTCCATCTGGCCGCCGCGCTCCCGCCGTACGGCGAGAAGGCCGCGTACTGCGGCCTGAGCGACGACGCGCTGGCCGACGCGGTCAAGGACTCGATCGCCGACCCGCGCTCCTGGTGGGCGTTCCCCGACGACAGTGCGGTCAAGTCCATCCCGGGCTTCGCCGACACCGCGTACGAGGAGGGCGCCCGCACGTACAACCAGCGCGGCCAGAAGTCCGATCCGGCTCCGCAGGTGCACGAGCAGCGGCTCTACTGCGAGCGTCCCGGCCCCGACCTGTCGAAGCTGAAGGCACCCGTCTTCCTGTACGGCGGCGACAAGGACACCACCGTGCCGCCGGCCAGCCTCGCCACCTGGCGCAAGGCGCTGCCGGTCACCCCGGTGGTCCGTACGTACGCCGACTCCGGCCATGACGTCCAGTACCGCCACTGGGACCAGATCCTGGTGGACCTGGCCGGACAGGGCGACCGCACGGTCGTCTGCCACAGCGACCACAGCAAGCTGATGGCGCCGAAGCGGGCGGACCGGCTGGTCTCCGCAGGCAAGGCCACGCTGGGCAGCTGCGCCTGGCAGAAGTAGCCCGAGGGCTACTGTCCCCCGGCGGCCGCACCCAGCCCCGCCAGGAGCAGCAGGGTGAAGCGCCGGGCCCAGTCGGCATCGACGGGCTCGGCGCTCACCAGCACCCGGTGCACCACCGCGCCGGCGATCACGTCGAAGGCCAGATCCGCCGTCAGGGCCGCCGTGACCTCGTCCTGCTCCACCGGCAACTCACCCCGGTCCTGCGCCCGTTGGCGACCCTGGAGCACCAGCCGCTTCTGCCGGGCCACGATCGAGTCGCGGATCCGGGTCCGCAGCGCCTCGTCCCGGGTCGACTCCGCGACCACCGCCATCAGCGCGGTCTGGGTCTCCGGCCGCTCCAGCAGCGCGGCGAACTGGATGACCACCGCCTGCACATCGGCGGACAGGCTGCCCAGATCCGGCAGCTCCAGCTCGTCGAAGAGAACCGCGACCGCGTCCACGACCAGCTCGTTCTTGCCCGCCCAGCGCCGGTACAGCGTCGTCTTGGCGACCCCGGCCCGCGTCGCCACATCGCCCATCGTCAACTTCGACCAGCCGAGATCGACCAGCGAGGCTCTGGTGGCCTCAAGGATCGCCTCATCGGCCGCGGCATTGCGCGGACGTCCCGTTCGTGAGGGTTTGGGGTGGCTGTGGCTCAGCATGACGCGACCATACCCGCCAGTAGCTAGTACCGGCCGGTCCCGTTCGCCGTGAGACAGATCACCGGGCACTCCTGTGCAGCGGGGGTGGTGGCCAGTTACGCTACGGGTCGTAGCGTAAGAACAACGGTCCGGCCGTTGTGGCGCCACGGGCGAACGACAGCCACAGGCACCGGGTGGGGACCGGGTGCCGAACCGGGTCTTTCAGGGGCCCTCGGACCGTGTCTGTCCGTACACCTCGCACACCGGCGGGGGGCGCGGACGGGCGCGGTTCACACATTGCTTTCCGGATCGGTGCGCCAAGGGGGGAGGATGTACGTATGCAGCCTAGGAACATGTCCATGAGCGGCGTCGTCGACCTCGCCGCGGTGAAGGCGGCCGGTGAGGCCAAGGCGAAGGCGGAGCAGGCCCGTGCCGAGTCCGCCCGGCAGGGTGGCCCCGCCGCCGTACCCGTTTCCTCCCTCGTCTTCGACGTCGATGAGGCGGGCTTCGAGAGCGACGTCCTGCAGCGCTCGGCCGAAGTCCCCGTCGTCATCGACTTCTGGGCCGAGTGGTGCGAGCCGTGCAAGCAGTTGGGGCCGCTCCTGGAGCGGCTGGCCCATGAGTACAGCGGCCGCTTCGTGCTGGCCAAGGTTGATGTCGACGCCAACCAGATGCTGATGCAGCAGTTCGGGATCCAGGGCATCCCGGCGGTCTTCGCGGTCGTCGCGGGCCAGGCACTCCCGCTCTTCCAGGGCGCGGCCCCCGAATCCCAGATCCGCCAGACCCTGGACCAGCTGATCCAGGTCGGCGAGGAGCGGTTCGGACTCACCGGCATCGTGGTCGACCAGGACGCGGCGGCTCCCGACGCGGCCGCGCAGGAGCCCGCCCCGGTGCCCGCCGGCCCGTACGACGCCCTGTTGGAGGCGGCCGCGCAGGCGCTGGACGCCAGCGACTTCGCGGGCGCCGTCCAGGCGTACAAGAACGTCCTCTCGGACGAGCCGGCCAACAGCGAGGCCAAGCTCGGCCTCGCCCAGGCGGAACTCCTGGCCCGGGTCCAGAAGACGGACCCGCAGCAGGTCCGCAAGGACGCCGCCGAGAACCCGGCCGATGTGCCGGCCCAGCTCGCCGCGGCAGACCTGGATCTGGTGGGCGGTCATGTCGAGGACGCGTTCGGGCGCCTCGTCGAGACGGTCCGCCGGACTTTCGGTGACGACCGCGACCGGGTGCGGGTGCGGCTGCTGGAGCTGTTCGAGGTGATCGGCCCCGATGATCCCCGTGTGGGCGCCGCGCGTACCGCCCTCGCACGCGTCTTGTTCTGATCTGACAACACGGCCGCGACTCCTTCCGGGAGTCGCGGCCGTTTTCGCGTCGGGGCGATAAGAGAGGCCCACGCTTTACCAAATCTTGATAAAAGCACGGGCTGTTACTCCGAGTAAATCGTGCACCGGGATCTGTCCGACTTCGCGCGTCAATGCCGTGATTCGTCTGCGGGTCCGGGGCAACCCTGTGTGGCCGGGCGGTGCCGCCCGGTCGTGGGCGGGTTATCGCGCCGTTACCAGTGAGTAACGAACCCCCTTGTGTCACGGCCGCGAATGGACCACGATCGGCCACGCTCGGTCCAATGACGCCAGTCCGGCTGCCAGTCGGTGCGGCGGCTCCGTTGGGTCCCCACCGGGTGGGCCGGCTGCAGTGGTGCCGGCTCCGGACAGGGGGGTTCCTGCTGACTCGCAGGGCCTGTCCGAAGAGGTTGCGCGAACGCGTGGCCAGTGGTTGTCGCTCGGGGGTGATCGCCGGTGATTCGGGCGCGGTTCACGTCCCCGTTCGCGGGCGCTCTCCTTTCCGAGGACGTAGCACTTCTCCCATCCCAGGTCGGGCAGGATGCCAGACCGGAGATGTACGTCCGAGAAGGAGGAAAAGTATGAGTTCCCAGGTTCGCGGTGGCACGAGATGGAAGCGTTTCGCTGTCGTCATGGTGCCCAGCGTCATAGCCACCGCCGCGGTGGGTGTCGGCCTGGCACAGGGCGCGCTCGCCGCGTCGTTCAGCGTGTCCGGGCAGGAGTTCAAGGTCAGCGCGAAGAAGCTCGAAGGCTACGACTTCGTGCAGTACGGCAGTGTGGCCGCCGAACGCGGCGCCGACCCCAAGGTCGCGGGCAAGGCGCACGCCGTGGCCGTGTCGGGCTTCAGCAAGGCCTACATCACGAACATGTGCCAGTCGGTCGTCACGCCCAACCTGCCGTTCGGCCTCGGCACCATCACCATGAGGCTGGAGGCCGGTGGCGAGGGCCACAAGCGTGTCTACGCCAAGGACCTCTACCTCGATGTGGCGGAGCTCGACGGCGACGCCAAGTTCTCGAACATCGACATCGGTGTGGCTGCCGGTTCGCTGCCGCGCACGGACAAGGGCACGGGCATCCAGCCTGGCACCCAGGCCGACCCCAACGGGTTCTCCCAGCGTGCCGAGGAGGCCGTGCTGACCGACGTCAAGCAGAAGGCGTGGGCCACGACGGCCGGCACCTTCAACCTCAGCGGTCTGAAGCTGCGCCTGCACAAGGGCACCGACATGGAGTGCTACCACTAGGCACCCGCCAGGGTGGCCGGGGGGCGCACTGCCTTCCGGCCACCCACCCTTCTCTTTCTCACGGCAGTACCGGTTCCAGGGAGCTGTTTTCCATGAGCCCCGAATCCCAAGGGCAGAACGAGCACTACCTCAGCGTCTTCCGGCGGACGTTCCGCACCTGGCGGGGTAACCGGCCGTTCTGGGCGGGTCTGTTCACCATGTTGGGCGGAGTACCCATCGCGTACTTCCCGTACGCGAACATGCACCTCGGCAACGTGACGCTGGCCATGTCCACCACCGCGGGCGCCGGGTCGCTCATCATCGGAGTCCTGCTCATCACGCTGGGCCTGACGATGTGGTTCCACAGCATCGTCCGAGTGTTCGCGGGCGTCGCGGCGATCCTTCTCGCGCTGATCTCGATCCCCGTCGCCAACATCGGCGGCTTTCTGATCGGCTTTCTGTTCGCCATGCTCGGTGGTGCGCTCTCCCTCTCCTGGGCTCCTGGTGAGCCGGGGACGGAAGAGGCCGCGCCCGCGGCGGGAGTTCCCGCCGAAGCGGCGCCGGAAGGCCCCTCGTTCACGAAGGACGAGCAGACCCCCGAACACTCCGGGGGCGAGCTCTACGGGAGCGCCGTTCCCCAGCAGGAGCCGGCGCAGTACGACACGACAGTTGAGGTCGACGGCGGGAGGCATCGTGCGGGGTGACGACAATCTGGCGGACGCCGCGGGCGGGGGCGGGCCCCAGGAGCGAAGAGGGCCCCGCCACGCCGCCCCCAGGAAGTCCCTGCTGACGAAGCTCCACATGCCCGCGGGCAAGAAGGCGTTCGCGCTCGCCGCGATGCCGACCGCGGTGTTCGTCGGGATGGGGCTCACCCCGAAGCTGGCGATGGCCGACGACAGCGCGGACATCCCCTTCGCGCCGGGCCCCTGCGTGACCCGCTCCGACGAGCCGAGCGAGTCGCCGTCGCCCTCCGCGTCGGAGACGAAGTCGCCGTCCCCGTCCGCCACCGCGAGCGGCAAGGCCACGCCGGACCGGAGCGACGGGGCCACCCCGAAGCCCTCGGCCAGCCCGTCGGCGAGCGCCTCGGGCGACAAGGCGGCCGGCACAGCGGGCGACAAGGCGGCCGACTCGGCGAAGAAGAGCACCGACGCCGAGACCGAGAAGCCGAGCGCGACCCCTTCGCCCACCAAGTCGAAGAACCCGCTCGACCCGCTGGGACTGGGTGACGCCCTCAAGGACCTCTTCGACGGACCGGACAAGGAGACGGCAAGCCCGTCTCCGAGCGCCACCACCGCCTCCCCGAAGCCGTCCGCGAGCACCGGTGACAAGTCCACCGACAAGGCGGACGACAAGCCCGTCGACAAGGTCACGGACGCGGCGAAGGACACGGTCGACAAGACCACCGAGGCCATCCGCGAGGCGGCCGGCAAGGCGGGCAAGCCGGTCGAGGAGCTGGACAAGGACGTCAAGGGACTCGACCCCAAGAAGGACGAGGACATCCCGGACGGCGCCAAGCCCTCCTTCCCGTGCCCGACCGCCGACCCGAAGGCACTGGCCGCGGCCGATCTGGAGCAGGGCATCCCCCGGGTCCCGAACGACCCGTGGATCCTGGAGAGTTCGCTGCTCACCCTGAGCGGGCTCGACTACAAGGGCATCGTGGAGGTGGAGAAGGGCGACGGCAGCACGAAGAAGGTGCTGAAGTTCACCGCCTCCTCCGTTGACATCAAGGACCTCCACCAGTTGACGGTCGGCCCGCAGTCGGGCGTCACCGGTCATGTGAAGGCGCGGAAGGGTTCGACCTCCACCATCCGCGACGGCACGGTGACGATGTACACGGAGGAGCTGAAGGGCAACCTCTTCGGCCTCATCCCGATCACCTTCAGCCCTCAGACCCCGCCCCCGCTGAACGTCCCGTTCGCCTTCTTCACCAACGTGAAGGTGACCCAGGCCGGCCAGTTCGGCGGCACGCTGACGGTGCCGGGACTGCAGAACTACTTCACGGGCGGCAACAGCTAGGAGCTTTCGTTCGGGAGCCGCGTGAGGCCCGCCCAACCGCCGAGGGCGGTGCCCCGGTTCAATTCGAACCGGGGCACCGCCCTCGTGTCGTCTACGGGACCGCCGTGCGGTCAGTCGCGGCCCTGGCCGCCCACGTGGTGCACGCGCACCATGTTGGTCGTGCCCGGGACGCCGGGGGGTGAGCCGGCCGTGATGACCATCGTGTCGCCGGCGTTGTAGCCGCTCAGCTTCAGCAGCTCCGCGTCGACCAGGTCCACCATCGCGTCCGTGTTGTCCACGTGCGGGACCACGTGGGCCTCGACGCCCCAGCTGAGGGCCAGCTGGTTGCGGGTGGACTCGTCCGTGGTGAAGGCCAGGATCGGCTGGGCCGCGCGGTAGCGGGAGAGGCGGCGGGCGGTGTCGCCGGACTGGGTGAACGCGACCAGGGCCGCACCGTCCAGGAAGTCCGCGATCTCGCACGCCGCGCGGGCCACCGAACCGCCCTGGGTGCGGGGCTTCTTGCCCGGCACCAGCGGCTGGAGGCCCTTGGAGAGCAGCTCCTCCTCGGCGGCGACGACGATCTTCGACATCGTCTTGACCGTCTCGATCGGGTACGCGCCCACGGAGGACTCCGCGGAGAGCATGACCGCGTCCGCGCCGTCCAGGATCGCGTTGGCGACGTCGGACGCCTCGGCGCGGGTCGGACGGGAGTTGGTGATCATCGACTCCATCATCTGGGTCGCCACGATCACCGGCTTGGCGTTCCGGCGGCAGAGCTCCACCAGGCGCTTCTGCACCATCGGGACCTTCTCCAGCGGGTACTCGACGGCGAGGTCGCCACGGGCGACCATCACACCGTCGAACGCCGCGACGACGCCCTCCATGTTCTCGACGGCCTGCGGCTTCTCGACCTTGGCGATGACGGGGACCCGGCGGCCCTCCTCGTCCATGATCTTGTGGACGTCCTTGACGTCACCGGCGTCCCGCACGAAGGAGAGCGCGACCAGGTCGCAGCCCATCTTCAGGGCGAAGCGGAGGTCGTCGATGTCCTTCTCGGACAGGGCCGGGACGTTGACCGCCGCACCCGGCAGGTTGATCCCCTTGTGGTCGGAGATCACCCCGCCCTCGATGACGATGGTGTGGACCCGGGGGCCGTCCACGGAGACGACCTTGAGCTCGACGTTGCCGTCGTTGATCAGGATCGGGTCGCCCTTGGTGACGTCTCCGGGCAGGCCCTTGTAGGTGGTGCCGCAGATCGACTTGTCCCCGGGGACGTCCTCGGCGGTGATGACGAACTCGTCCCCCCGGACCAGTTCGACAGGGCCCTCGGCGAACTTCGCCAGGCGGATCTTCGGGCCCTGGAGGTCGGCGAGTACGCCGACCGCCCGGCCGGTCTCGGCGGCGGCCTTGCGGACCCGGTCGTAACGACCCTGGTGCTCCGCGTGGGAACCGTGACTGAAGTTGAATCGGGCCACGCTCATGCCGGCCTCGATCAGAGCGACGAGCTGCTCATGGGAGTCGACGGCGGGACCGAGGGTGCAGACGATTTTGGAACGGCGCATGAGGCGGATCCTATCGGTTTGTTTAGCTGCGGAATATTCCGGCTGGTGGAAGATACAAAGGGGCGCGGGGGTGCTCAGTTGTCGATCAGTGCGAAGGTCTGGTCCGCGATCTCCAGCTCCTCGTCCGTCGGCACCACGGCGACCGCGACCCGTGCGTAATCCGGCGAGATCAGCCGCGGTGCGCCGGACCGTACGGCGTTGAGATCAGCGTCCACCACCAGGCCGAGCTCCTCCAGACCGGCGATCGCAGCCTCCCGTACCGGTGCCGAGTTCTCGCCGACCCCCGCCGTGAACACCACCGCGTCCACCCGCCCGAGGACCGCCGAATAGGCGCCGATGTACTTCTTCAGCCGGTGGACGTAGATGTCGAAGGCGAGCGCGGCACGCTCGTCGCCCTCGTCGATCCGGCGTCGGATCACCCGCATGTCGTTGTCGCCGCAGAGGCCGACCAGACCGCTCTTCTTGTTGAGCAGGACGTCGATCTCGTCCGCCGACATCCCCGCCACCCGCTTGAGGTGGAAGGTGACGGCCGGGTCGATGTCTCCCGAGCGCGTGCCCATGACCAGCCCCTCCAAGGGGGTCAGCCCCATCGACGTCTCCACGCACCGGCCGGCCGCCACCGCGGAGGCCGAGGCGCCGTTGCCCAGGTGGAGCACGATGACGTTGACGTCCTCGGGGGCGTGGCCCAGCAGCTCGGCCGTCTTGCGCGAGACGTACGCGTGCGAGGTGCCGTGGAATCCGTAGCGCCTGATCCGGTGCGCGTCGGCGGTCTCCACGTCGATCGCGTACCGGGCCGCGTACTCCGGCATCGTCGTGTGGAACGCGGTGTCGAAGACCGCCACCTGCGGCAGGTCGGGGCGCAGCGCCTGGGCGGTGCGGATGCCGGTGATGTTCGCCGGGTTGTGCAGCGGCGCCACCGGGACCAGGCGCTCGATCTCCGTCAGCACCTCGTCGGTGATCACGGTCGGCTCGGTGAACCGCAGCCCGCCGTGCACCACCCGATGGCCGATCGCCGCCAGCTCGGGGGAGTCCAGGCCGAGCCCGTCGGCGGCCAGCTCCTCGGCGGCGGCCCTGAGCGCCGCGTCGTGGTCGGCGATCCGGCCCTCGGTCTCCCGGCTCTCGCCACCGCCGCCGGTCAGCGGGGTGTGGACGAGCCGGGAGGTCTCCTCGCCGATGCGCTCGACCAGACCGGCCGCGAGCCGGGTGTGGTCGCGCATGTCCAGGAGCTGGTACTTCAGGGAGGAGGAGCCGGAGTTGAGCACGAGCACCCGGCTCGCCCCCTCGGCTGCCGCGGCACCTTCGGTCGGGGTGGTCATGCGGGTCGCTCCTCGCCCTGTGCCTGGATCGCCGTGATCGCCACGGTGTTGACGATGTCCTGCACCAGCGCGCCCCTGGACAGGTCGTTGACGGGCTTGCGCAGCCCCTGGAGGACCGGGCCGACGGCCACCGCTCCCGCCGAGCGCTGCACGGCCTTGTAGGTGTTGTTGCCGGTGTTCAGGTCCGGGAAGATCAGGACCGTCGCCTGGCCCGCCACCTCGGAGCCGGGCAGCTTCGTCGCGGCGACGCTGGGCTCCACCGCCGCGTCGTACTGGATCGGACCCTCGATCATCAGGTCCGGATGGCTCGCGCGCACCCGGTCCGTCGCCTCGCGGACCTTGTCGACGTCCGCTCCCGTGCCCGAGGTCCCCGTCGAGTACGAGAGCATCGCGATCCGGGGCTCCACGCCGAAGCGGGCGGCGGTCACCGCGGACTGCACGGCGATGTCCGCGAGCTGCTCCGCGTCCGGGTCCGGGTTGACCGCGCAGTCCCCGTACACCAGGACCTTGTCCGCGAGGCACATGAAGAAGACCGAGGAGACGATCGAGGCTCCCGGCTTTGTCCGCCCAGCGCCCGCCGCCACCCTGCCTGACGAGCTCCGCTCGGCCGCCTTTGTCTTGATGATCTCGAACGCGGGGCGGATCGTCGCCGCCGTGGAGTGCACGGCCCCGGAGACCATGCCGTCCGCGAACCCCTCCTGGACCATCAGGGTGCCGAAGTAGTTGACGTCCGCGACGACGTCGTACGCGAGCTCGACCGTCACCCCCCGGTGGGCGCGCAGCTGCGCGTACCGCTCCGCGAAGGTCTGGCGCAGCTCGGAGGTCTGCGGGTCGATGAGCTGGGTGCCGGCCAGATCGATGCCGAGGTCGGCGGCCTTCTTGCGGATGACGTCGGGGTCGCCCAGGAGGGTGAGGTCGCAGACGTCGCGCCGCAGCAGTACGTCGGCCGCGCGCAGCACCCGTTCCTCGGTGCCCTCCGGCAGCACCACCCGGCGCCGGTCCGCGCGGGCCTGCTCCAGCAGTTCGTGCTCGAACATCATCGGCGTGACCCGGCTGCTGCGGGCGACCGAGATCCGGTCGAGGAGCGCGCCCGTGTCGACATGGCGCTCGAAGAGTCCCAGCGCCGTCTCGGCCTTGCGCGGCGTCGCCGCGTTCAGCTTGCCCTCCAGGGCGAAGAGCTTCCCGGCGGTGGGGAAGGAACCGTCGACCACCGCGACGACCGGGGTGCCCGGTGCGAGCCGTGCGGCCAGCTTGAGTATCTCCTCGCCGGGCCGCTCGTCCAGCGTCAGCAGCAGGCCCGCTATGGGCGGGGTGCCCGCGCTGTGCGCGGCGAGCGAGCCGACGACCAGGTCCGAGCGGTCCCCGGGGGTCACCACCATGCAGCCCGGTGTCAGCGCCTTCAGCAGGTTCGGCAGCATCGCGCCGCCGAACACGAAGTCCAGCACGTCCCTGGCCAGCCCCGCGTCGTCGCCGAGCAGCACCGTCCCGTCCAGCGCCGCGGTGATCTGGGCGACCGTCGGCGCCGAGAGGGCCGGGTCGTCGGGCAGCACCGAGCAGGGGACGGGCAGCGTGGCCGAGAGCCGGTCCGCGATGACCTCGCGGTCCGCGGAGGCCACCCGGTTCACCACCATCGCGACGACGTCGCAGCCCAGACCGGCGTACGCGCGGTAGGCATTGCGCGTCTCGGCCCGCACGGACTCCGCGTTCTGGTCCTGGCCGCCGACCACCGCGATCACCGAGGCGCCGAACTCGTTGGCGAGGCGGGCGTTGAGGGCCAGCTCGTCGGGGAGCTGGGTGGCGGCGAAATCGGTGCCGAGCACGAGGACCACCTCGTACTTCTGGGCCACCCGGTGGAAGCGGTCGACGAGCCGGGAGACCAGTTCGTCGGTACCCTGCTCCGCCTGGATCGCGGAGGCCTCGTGGTAGTCGAGCCCGTAGACCGTCCCCGGGTCCTGGGAGAGCCGGTAGCGGGCCCGCAGCAGCTCGAACAGCCGGTCGGGGTCGTCGTGGACCAGTGGGCGGAACACCCCGACCCGGTCCACCTGACGCGTCAGGAGCTCCATGACTCCCAGATCGACGACCTGTCGGCCGTCGCCCCGGTCGATCCCGGTCACGTACACGCTGCGCGTCACGCGTGCTCTCCCGTCCTTGCCTGGCGGTTTGGGTGGTATCGCCTGTTTGACGATACCTGCGGGGGCCGAGGGGCCGCCCGCCGGGCGAAAGCCCCTCTCCGCGGCCGCCGGCGCCGCCGCCGCGAGCGGCCGGCGGCCCCCGGAGCAGGCCGGGAGCGCGAGGTACGTACCAGGCATGGGACAATCACCGTGGCTCACGGTACGGGGGATTCTGTAGTTACCGGCGGACAGGCCCTAGCGAGCAGGAGACAAAGCACGATGCGCATCGGAGTTCTCACCGCAGGCGGCGACTGCCCAGGCCTGAACGCAGTGATCCGCTCGGTCGTGCACCGTGCCGTGGTGGGTCACGGCGACGAGGTCATCGGGTTCGAGGACGGGTTCAAGGGCCTCCTCGACGGTCACTTCCGTCCCCTCGACCTCAACGCGGTCAGCGGCATCCTCGCCCGCGGCGGAACGATCCTCGGCTCCGCCCGGCTGGAGCGCGACCGGCTGCGCGAGGCGGCCGAGAACTGCGCCGAGCTGAGCCGCCGTTACGGCATGGACGCGCTGATCCCGATCGGCGGCGAGGGCACCCTCACCGCCGCCCGGATGCTCTCGGACGCCGGAATGCCCGTGGTCGGTGTACCGAAGACCATCGACAACGACATCTCGGCCACCGACCGCACCTTCGGCTTCGACACCGCGGTCGGCGTCGCCACCGAGGCCATAGACCGGCTGAAGACCACCGCCGAGTCCCACCAGCGCGTCATGGTCGTCGAGGTGATGGGCCGCCACGCGGGCTGGATCGCGCTGGAGTCCGGAATGGCCGGCGGGGCCCACGGCATCTGCCTGCCCGAGCGGAAGTTCCAGGTCGAGGACCTGGTCAAGATGGTCGAGGAACGCTTCGCGCGCGGCAAGAAGTTCGCGGTCATCTGCGTCGCCGAGGGCGCGCACCCGGCCGAGGGCTCGATGCCGTACGCCAAGGGCGCGATCGACCAGTTCGGCCACGAGCGCTTCCAGGGCATCGGCAACCGTCTGGCCGTCGAGCTGGAGACCCGGCTCGGCAAGGAGGCCCGGCCGGTCATCCTCGGCCATGTGCAGCGCGGCGGCACGCCGACCGCGTACGACCGGGTGCTCGCCACCCGCTTCGGCTGGCACGCGGTGGAGGCGGCGCACCGGGGTGACTTCGGGCGGATGACGGCCCTGCGCGGCAACGACATCGAGATGGTGCCGCTCGCCGACGCGGTGACCCAGCTCAAGCGCGTCCCGCTGGACCGGATGCACGAGGCCGAGTCGGTGTTCTGACCGGGCCGGCCGGTCCCGGCGAGCTTGTTGGGCAACGGCAGCAACCTTATTGAGCAACGGCAGCAACCGCAGCAACCGCAGTAACGGCGAGCGGGGCCGTGACCGTCCACCCTGGACGGCCACGGCCCCGCTCATCGTCGTGCGGCGGACCTCACGCCTCGGCGGTCTGCCAGAACCGGTCCACGATCTCCGCCAGGAACGCCCGGCCCGCTTCGCCCGTCGCACCCTCCCGCTCGGTACCGGTACTGCTCCAGCTCAGCGTGGACACCATCACGGCCTGGTACTCGGAGTGCAGCTGTTCCAGTACGCCCTGGACCACCTTCCGGTCCACCGGCACCACCTTCGAGACCGGCCGCACATACGCCTGCCAGCGCGTCGTCACGGCGCTGCGCAGCAGCTCGGCCAGCTCCTCGTCCCGTCCGGACGCCGTCACGAAGCCGGCGGCCGTCAGCCCCAGCGCCTCGGTGAGCGCCGCGGACTGGCGCTCGTTGCCCCGCCACCGCCCGGACTCCTCCATGCGCAGATACGCGGACGTGGCCATCCCCAGCAGCCTCGCCAGCTCGTCCGGCGCCAGGTCCCGGGCGACCCGGTGCTCGCGCAGGGTCCGGGCGGCGGTCAGGAGCTCACCGGGGGCGCACCACAGCACCCCCGCGAGCGCCGTGAGTTCGTACTCGGTCGGCAGAGCGAGTCCACGCTCCCAAGCGGCTACGGTCTCGGCGCTGATCCGGAGTCCGTACTGGGCGCCGAGGCCGTAGGCGACATGACCGGGAGCCATACCCAGGGCCTCGCGCAGTCTGCGCGCGGCGGGGGCGTTGAAAGGCGGGGTGGGGTGCACGGCCCTACCGTAGGAGGTCAGAGGCGGTATGACTACGGTGTGTTCTGCCGAGGCCACGGCTCGTAGGAAGCTCCTAGGGCGAAATCCGGGCGGCCGGGCACCCCCTGCGGGGGCCCAGGGACGGCCCGGGAGCCCGCTCAGCGGGCCTCGGCCACCCACCGGTAATGCAGTTCCGGACGTCCGATCTGTCCGTACTGTGGACTGCGCACAGTCCGCCCCGTGGTCACCAGATGCTCCAGATAGCGGCGCGCGGTGATGCGGGAGATCCCCAGCTCCACGCCCGCCGAGGCCGCCGTCACCCCGTCCGGGGCCGAGCGCAGCACCCGGGTCACCGCCTCCAGCGTCGGACCGCTCAGGCCCTTGGGCAGCCGGGCGGGCTGCGGGGAGCGCAGGGAGGCGAGCGCGCGGTCGACCTCGTCCTGTCCGCTCGCCTCGCCGGCCGCCGCCCGGAACTCCGCGTAGCGGACCAGCCGGTCGCGCAGGGTGGCGAAGGTGAACGGCTTCAGCACGTACTGGACGACGCCGAGCGACACCCCCTCCCGGACCACCGTCAGATCGCGCGCCGAGGTCACGGCGATCACATCGGCGGTGTGACCGGCCGCCCGCAGCGAGCGCAGCAGGTGCAGACCGTGCCCGTCCGGCAGGTACAGGTCCAGGAGCAGCAGATCGACCGGCGTGCGCTCCAGCGCCCGTACCGCTTCGGCGCGGGAGTGCGCGACCGCGGCCACCTCGAATCCCGCGACCCGGTCCACGTAGAGCCGGTGGGCGGCGGCGGCGACCGGATCGTCCTCGACGACCAGCACCCTGATCACTGGGTTCATGTGGTCCTGCCCTTTCGCGCGCCGCCGCCCTCGGACAGCGGCAGTCGTACGGTGAACTCCGCGCCGCCGTCCGGCCCGCGCTCCAGCGTGACCACGCCGCCGTTGCGGTGCGCGGCCTGCTGTACGAGCGCCAGGCCGATCCCGCGGCCGGCGCCGTTCGTCGACCAGCCGCGCCGGAACACCTCCGCGGCATCGGCCGGGTCGACGCCGGTCCCGTTGTCGGCGACCCGCAGCAGGAGTTCGCCGTCCCCGGCGAGTGCCGTGACGGTGACCCGGGCGCGTGCGGGGCGGTGCGGCGACGGGCCGCGCTGGGCGGGGACGGAACCGTCCCCCGGGCCGTCCCCCGGGCCTTCCGCGGCACCGGGCGGGCCCGCCACCGCCTCCGACGCCGCGTCCACCGCGTTGTCGATCAGATTGCCGAGGACGGTGACCAGATCGCGCTGCGGCAGCGACGCGGGCAGGACCCCGTCGTCGATCAGGCTGTCGTCCGCCAGCACCAGCTCCACCCCCCGCTCGTTCGCCTGCGCCGCCTTGCCCAGCAGCAGGGCCGCCAGCACCGGTTCGGCGACTGCGCCGACGACGCGGTCGGTCAGGGTCTGCGCCAGTTCCAGCTCCGCCGTGGCGAAGCCGACGGCCTCCTCGGCCCGGTCCAGCTCGATCAGCGACACCACCGTGTGCAGCCGGTTCGCCGCCTCGTGGGCCTGCGAGCGCAGCGCCTGCGTGAAGCCGCGCTCCGAGTCCAGTTCGCCGGACAGCGCCTGGAGTTCCGTGTGATCGCGCAGGGTGACGACCGTGCCGCGCCGCTCGCCGCCCACCACCGGGCGGGTGTTGACCACGATCACCCGGTCCGCCGTCAGATGCACCTCGTCGACCCGCTCCTCGGAGGCGAGCAGCGCCCCGGTCAGCGGCGCCGGCAGATCGAGTTCGGCGGCCCGGCGCCCGACCGCACCCGGCGCCAGGCCCAGCAGCTCCCGGCCCGCGTCGTTGATCAGGGCGATCCTGCGCTGCCCGTCGAGCATCAGGAGCCCCTCGCGCACCGCGTGCAGCGCGGCCTCGTGGTAGTCGTGCAGCCGGCTCAGCTCGGCGGCGTTCATCCCGTGGGTGTGCCGCCGGAGCCGGGCGTTGATCACATAGGTGCCGATGCCGCCGAGCGCCAGCGCCGCACCGGCCGCGAGCCCCAGCGCGCCCAGTTGCGCCCGCACCTGGGAGGAGACCCGCTCGACCGTGATGCCCGCACTGACCAGGCCGACGATCCGGCCGCCGTCCCGGACCGGCGTGACGACCCGGATCGACGGGCCGAGCGTGCCGGTGTACGTCTCCGAGAACGTCTCGCCGCCCAAGGCCTGCGCCGTGTGCCCGAGGAAGGTCTCGCCGATCCGGTCGGTGTCGGGGTGCGTCCAGCGGACCCGGTGCGGGTCCATGATCGTGACGAAGGCGATCCCGGTGTCCCGGCGGGCCGCTTCCGCGTACGGCTGGAGGACGGCCGACGGGTCCGGGGTGCGGATGGCCTCCCGCACCGACGGTGAATCGGCCACCGACACGGCCACCGCCCTCGCCTGCCGGGTCGCCGTCTCCCGGGCCTGAGCGCTGCCGGACGCGTACGCGAAGAAGGCGCACCCCGCCACGACGGCCGCCACCAGCACCACCTGCATGGCGAAGAGCTGTCCGGCCAGGCTGCGTGGACGGGCACGGGGAAACTGCATAGCCACAGTCTGCCTGGCCGAAAACCTACGTGGGGCCGGCCACTGGGGGCGGCCCCTCTTGTGAACGAAATGCACGTAACGGTGACCGGTGTCACAGGGAGCGGAATAGTCGCCGGGGCCCCCAGGGACGGGGGAGGGACAAGGACGAGCCGAGGAGACCCCCGTGGGAGTGGCCGCCGCCAAGCGGGACCGTACGAAATATCTGTATATCGCCGTGATCGTGGCGGTGGGGCTCGGCATCCTCGTGGGCCTGGTCGCCCCGGATGCCGCCGTTGAGCTCAAGCCGATCGGAACCGGCTTCGTCAATCTCATCAAGATGATGATCTCGCCGATCATCTTCTGCACGATCGTGCTGGGGGTCGGCTCCGTACGAAAGGCCGCCAAGGTCGGCGCCGTCGGCGGTCTGGCCCTCGGCTACTTCCTGGTGATGTCGACCGTCGCCCTGGCCATCGGCCTGGTCGTCGGCAACATCCTGGAGCCCGGCTCCAGCCTCCACATCACCGAGGCGACCCGCGCCGCGGGTGCGGCGCAGGCGGGGGACAGCGAGTCCACCGCGGACTTCCTGCTCGGCATCATCCCCGACACCATGGTGTCGTCCTTCACCTCGGGCCAGGTCCTCCAGACCCTGCTCATCGCCCTGCTCGCGGGCTTCGCGCTCCAGGCCCTCGGTTCGGCCGGCGAGCCGGTCCTGCGCGGCATCGGCCACATCCAGCGCCTCGTCTTCCGTGTCCTCGCCATGATCATGTGGATGGCCCCGGTCGGTGCGTTCGGTGCCATGGCCGCGGTGGTCGGCGAGACCGGCGTGGACGCGCTGAAGTCCCTCGCGGTCATCATGGTCGGCTTCTACATCACCTGCGGGCTCTTCGTGTTCCTGATCCTGGGCACGATCCTGCGCCTGGTGGCCGGGCTCAACATCTTCACCCTGCTGAAGTATCTCGCCAGGGAGTTCCTGCTCATCCTCTCCACCTCTTCGTCCGAGTCGGCCCTGCCACGGCTGATCGCGAAGATGGAGCACCTGGGCATCAGCAAGCCCGTCGTCGGCATCACCGTGCCGACCGGCTACTCGTTCAACCTCGACGGCACCGCGATCTACCTCACGATGTCCTCGCTCTTCATCGCCAACGCGACGGGTGACCCGCTGAGCATCAGCGAGCAGATCTCGCTGCTGGTCTTCATGGTGATCGCTTCCAAGGGCGCGGCGGGCGTCACCGGCGCCGGACTGGCCACTCTCGCGGGAGGCCTCCAGTCGCACCGCCCCGAGCTGGTGGACGGTGTCGGTCTGATCGTCGGCATCGACCGCTTCATGAGCGAGGCCCGCGCCCTGACGAACTTCGCGGGCAACGCCGTGGCCACGGTGCTCGTCGGCACCTGGACCAAGGAGATCGACCGGGAGCGGGTGGACCAGGTCCTCTCCGGAGCGCTGCCGTTCGACGAGGCGATGCTCGCGGACGAGGGCCCCGCCGAGCCGCAGGTCCCCGAGGCCAGGGACGGTGGCGAGGAGCAGCCCTCGCTCGCGAAGGTGTAACACCCCCCATGCGCGCCGGGCCGGTACGGAACTTCCGTACCGGCCCGGCGCGTGTCCGCGCGCCCGCCCGCACCCCCGAGCCGCCGCCCTTGCGTTGACGCCGACGTCAACGCTTACGGTCGTGCCATGCGAATCGGGGAGCTGGCCGAGCGGGCCGGAACGACGACGCGGACGCTGCGCTACTACGAGTCGCGCGGGCTGCTGCCGACGCGGCGGGCGGAGAACGGGTACCGCACGTACGACGAGGGCGACCTGCGGCTGCTCCAGCAGATCCGGACCCTCCAGGACTTCGGGTTCGACCTGGAGGAGACCCGGCCCTTCGTCGACTGCCTGCGCGCCGGCCATCCGGCCGGTGACTCCTGTCCGGCGTCACTGGCCGTCTACCGGCGCAAGCTCGGCGAGCTGGACGCGCTCATCGGCCAGCTCCAGTCGGTCCGCACGGAGGTGGGCGCCCAGCTGGCCCGCGCCGAACTGGAGGCTTCCGCCGAGCTGCCCGGCGGCCCCGAGCCACGATGTGAACTGAACTGGGAGGACGACTGATGATCCAGGTGGAGGGCGTGGCCGAGGTCACCGACGAGACCTTCGACGCGGAGGTACTGGGGGCGGGGCTCCCCGTCCTCGTCGAATTCACCGCCGACTGGTGCGGACCGTGCCGGCAGCTCGCCCCCGTGCTGGGAGCGATCGCGGCCGAGGAGAGCGAGCGCATCAAGATCGTCCAGATCGATGTCGACCGGAACCCCGGGATCACCTCCCGGTACGCGGTGCTGTCGATGCCGACCCTGATGGTGTTCCGCTCGGGCGAGCCCGTGAAGTCGATGGTCGGCGCCCGGCCGAAGCGCCGGCTGCTCCAGGAGCTGGAGGACGTGCTGCCGACAGCGCGCTGATGTGCGCGAAGCCGATGACGGCGGACGCGGACGGGAGGCTGAACACCGCGAAGGGCAGGGGCGATCGCGCCCCGGCCCGCGTCCACGCGGTGGAGCGCGCCCTCTCAACATCGCGGAAACGTTGATGTACGGTCCACTCGCATGCGAACCCGACTTGTTCTCGCGTGGACCTCAGCCGTGACCGCCGCATTCGCGGTCGCGGCAGCAGCCGGCCCCGTGGCCGCCGCTCCGGCCGATCGCATGTCCGTGACGCCGACGGCTCGCTGCCCTCAACTCTCCGACCAACTCACCTGGTACGGCGACAACCGTGCCCAGCTGCAGCGCGTGATCGACGAGCGCGGCACCTGCCACGGCAGGAGTGGACCGCGCCCGGTCGCGGCGTTCGACTGGGACAACACCATCACCAAGAACGACGTCACCGACGCCACCATCAGCTGGTCCCTGCGGCACGACAGGATCCTCCGGCCCGCCCGCTGGAAGGACACCAGCAAGTGGCTGACGGACACCGCGGACAAGGCACTCACCAAGGCCTGCGGCACCGACGTCAGGGTAGGAGCGCCCCTGCCCACCTCCACCCGTGCCCGCTGCGCCGACGAGATCCTCCAGATCCGTGAGGACGGCACCACGATGAGCGGCGAGGCCGCCTTCGCGGGGGAGTGGAACCACCGGCGCACCGTTCCGCAGTACGCGTGGGTGCCCCAGCTGTTCGCCGGACACACCGTCTCCGAACTGCGCGCGTACACGGAGGCCGCCCGCTCGGAGGCCCTCGCCGCGCCCGTCGGCGCGACCCGCACCGTCGGCACCCACGTCCTTCCGGCCTACGTCCGGTACTACGAACAGCAACGCGACCTCGTCCGTACGCTCCAGAAGGCCGGGTTCGACGTCTGGATCGTCTCGGCGGGTTCCGAGCCGGTCACCGAGGTCTGGTCGCGCGGCATCGGAATCGACCGCGCACACACCGTCGCCATCCGCTCCGTGCTCGACCGCAAGGGCCGCATCACGACCAGCAACGAGGGCTGCGGCGGGGTGGGCGTCACCCAGGGCGAGGCCATCCCGTACATCGACGGCAAGCGTTGCTGGATCAACCAGGAGATCTACGGGATCAAGGGCCGGGCCGCCTGGAGCCGGCAGGCCCCGGACCGGCGGATCACGCTCGGCGGCGGTGACGCCGACACCGACGTGACGTTCGTCGGTGACGCCACGGGCGCGCACCTCGTGCTCAACCGCAACAAGAACGAGGTGATGTGCCGCGCCTACGACAACGCCGACGGCCGCTGGGTCGTGAACCCCATGTTCATCGAGCCACTGCCCCGCAGGACCACGGCCTACCCCTGCGCGACCGCCGCCCGCACCGAGCCGGAGGGCGGCTTCGGCCCCGTGCGGCGTGGTGACGGCAGCGTCGTACCGGACCAGCAGGACACGGTGTACTGACGCCGGGACCGGCAAGGGAAGACGCCGCGGCGGTTCCGGGAAACGACCCGGGGCCGCCGCGGCACGGTGCCCCGGGCGGTCGGCGCCCCGTCAGGCGGGCCGCAGCCACACCGTCGCGAGCGGCGGGAGCGTCAGCGTCACACTCGTCCTTCTGCCGTGCGCCGCCACCGCCTCCGGCTTCAGGGGCTCCTCGTTGCGGACGTCGCCGCCCCCGTACCGCGCCGCGTCCGTGTTCAGGACCTCGACCCAGGCGGCCGGCCCGTCCGGCACCCCGATCCGGTAGTCGTGCCGCACCACCGGCGAGAAGTTGCAGACGGACAGCAGCGGTGAGCCGTCCGCGGCGAAGCGCAGGAAGGCGAAGACGTTGTCCTCGGCCGCGTCACCCACGACCCAGTCGAACCCCTCCGGGACCGTGTCGCGCTGCCAGAGCGCCGGCGTCGCCCCGTACACCGTGTTCAGATCGCTGACCAGGGTCCGTACGCCGCGGTGGTCGCTCTCCGCCGCGTACGACGGATCGAGCAGCCACCAGTCCGGGCCGTGACCCTCCGACCACTCCGCCCCCTGAGCGAACTCCTGCCCCATGAAGAGGAGTTGCTTGCCCGGGTGGGA
The DNA here is from genome assembly GCF_040655445.1 of Streptomyces sp. NPDC050423. Taxonomy (NCBI): domain Bacteria; kingdom Bacillati; phylum Actinomycetota; class Actinomycetes; order Kitasatosporales; family Streptomycetaceae; genus Streptomyces; species Streptomyces sp. NPDC050423. Next base: position 64,396 of record NZ_JBFAJY010000001.1, on the reverse strand, counting down.
CCACATGAAGCCGAGGTAGGCGCGGTGGTTGGCGCGCTGCTGCCACCAGTCGCCGGGCATCTTGCTGACGAGCGACCGCTTGCCGTGCACGACCTCGTCGTGCGAGATCGGCAGCACGTAGTTCTCGCTGTACGCGTACACCATCGAGAAGGTCATCTCGTTGTGGTGGTACTTGCGGTGCACCGGCTCCTTGGACACGTACTCCAGCGAGTCGTGCATCCAGCCCATGTTCCACTTCAGCCCGAAGCCGAGCCCGCCGAAACCGCCGGGGCCGACATGGTGGGTGGCGCGGGTGACGCCGTCCCAGGCGGTGGACTCCTCGGCGATGGTGACGACCCCGGGGTTGCGCCGGTAGACGGTGGCGTTCATCTCCTGGAGGAAGGCGACGGCGTCCGGGTTCTCCCGGCCGCCGCGCTCGTTCGGGGACCACTCGCCCTCCTCGCGCGAGTAGTCGAGGTAGAGCATCGAGGCCACGGCGTCCACCCGCAGCCCGTCGATGTGGAACTCCTCGCACCAGTAAGTGGCGTTGGCGACCAGGAAGTTGCGCACCTCGGTGCGGCCGAAGTCGAATTCGAGGGTGCCCCAGTCCGGATGCGCCGCCCGCTGCGGGTCCGAGGGTTCGTACAGCGGCCGGCCGTCGAACTCGGCGAGCGCCCACTCGTCGCGCGGGAAGTGCGCGGGCACCCAGTCGACGATGACGCCGATTCCGGCCCGGTGCAGCGCGTCGACCAGGAAGCGGAAGTCGTCCGGTGTGCCCATCCGGGAGGTCGGGGCGTAGAAGCCGGTGACCTGATAGCCCCAGGAGCCGCCGAAGGGATGCTCGGAGACCGGCATCAGCTCCACATGCGTGAACCCCAGATCGCGTACGTACGCGGGGAGTTGCTCGGACAGCTGACGGTAGGTGAGACCGGGCCGCCAGGACGGCAGGTGCACCTCGTACACGGACAGCGGCGCCTCGTGCACCGGGACGTTCCCGCGACGGGCCATCCACTCCTGGTCCTGCCAGACGTGGTGCGCGGCCGTCACGACCGAGGCGTTGGAGGGCGGGACCTCGGCATGGCGGGCCATCGGGTCGGCGCGCAGCGTGTGCGTGCCGTCCGGGCGGCAGATGTCGAACTTGTAGAGCGCGCCCTCCCCGATCGCGGGCAGGAACAGCTCCCACACCCCGGTGGAGCCGAGCGAACGCATCGGGAAGCCGGTGCCGTCCCAGTAGTTGAAGTCACCCGCGACGCGTACCCCGCGGGCGTTGGGGGCCCAGACGGTGAACCGGGTGCCGGTGACGCCCTGGTGCTCCATCGGCTGGGCACCCAGCGCGGTCCACAGCTCCTCGTGCCGGCCCTCGCCGATCAGATGCAGATCGAGATCGCCGAGCGCGGGCAGGAAGCGGTACGGGTCCTGGACCTCGGTCTCGTTGTCCTCGTAGGTGACCAGGAGCCGGTACTCGGGGACCGCGGGCATCGGCAGGAGCCCGGAGAAGAAGCCGCCGCCGTCCTCGTGCAGCTGGGCCCGCAGCCCCTTGGCCAGCACGGTCACGGACCGGGCGAAGGGACGCAGCACCCGGAACGTCACCCCGCCGCGGATCTGGTGCGCGCCGAGCAGGTCGTGCGGGGCGTGGTGCTCACCGGCCAGGAGCCGGGCCCGGTCCCCGTCGCCCAGGGCGCGGGCCGGGCGGACCCCCTGACCGCCGCCGGCGCGGCGGGTATGCGGCGGTGCCGCCGCCCGCTTCGCCCGCTTGGCGGGAGCGGGCGCGGGAGCGGGAGCGGCAGCGGGCGTGGGCGTGGGGGCGAGTGCGGTGACCGGGGTCGCGTCCGGCGTCGGCACCGGCGTGGGCATCGGCATCGGAGTGGTGACCGGCTCGGGGGGCGGGGCGCTCGCTTCCACCGGTGCGAGGGTCCCGGTCGCCGGGCCTGCGGCGGCGTCCGCGTGCTCGGCGGACAGCGGGGCCTCGGTGGTGGACGGAGCGTGATCGGGCGCTTTGCGGGACGGCTTGCGGGCGGTCACAGGGACAGCCTCCTTTGGGGTGTGGGTGGGGCGCCGGGGACCGCGCGCGGGACGGGGCGCGCGGCGGCGGGGGTCAGTCGGTGGCGGCGGCCAGGCGGTGGATGGCGGCCATCGGGACCGGAAGCCAGTCGGGCCGGTGCCGTGCTTCGTACAGCACCTCGTACACCGCCTTGTCGGTCTCATGGGCCCGCAGCAGCTCCGGTTCGCCGCGGGGGTCGATGCCCGCGGCCTCGGCGTAGCCGTCGCAGTAGGCGGACCGGCAGCGGGCCGCCCAGTCGGCGTTCCAGGGCCGGTGGGAGCGGGCCGCGTAGTCGAAGGAGCGGAGCATCCCGGCGACGTCGCGCACCGGCGGCTGCGGGCCGCGGCGCTCCGGGAGCGGGCGGGCAGGTTCGCCCTCGAAGTCGATCAGTGACCAGAAGCCGTCGGCCCCGCGCAGGGTCTGGCCGAGATGGAGATCGCCGTGCACCCGCTGGGCGGCCCGGCTCCGCCCCCGGTGGCCCAGCGCCGTCACGGCGTCGAAGGCGGCGCGCAGTCCGGGGACGTACGGCACCAGTTCCGGCACCGCGTGGGCGGCCGCCTCCAGCCGCCGCACCATGCCGGCGGCCTGTTCGTCGGTCTCGCCGCGGGGCGGCACGGGGGTGGGCAGCGCCGTGGCGAGCGCGGTGTGCACCTCGGCGGTGGCCCGTCCCAGTGCACGGGCCTCGGGTCCGAAGTCGTGGCCGGCCGCGAGCGCGCGCAGCGCGAGCTGCCAGCCGTCCTGCGCATCGCGCAGGAACGGCTGGAGCACTCCGAGCGTGAGGTGCTCCGGCACGGTGGACTCGAACCAGGCGACGGGGGCCGGGACGCGCCGGCACCCCTCGCGGGAGAGCGCGAGAGGCAGTTCCAGATCGGGGTTGGTGCCGGGGAACACCCGGCGGAAGATCTTGAGGATGTAGGCGTTGCCGTAGACGAGGGAGGAGTTGGACTGCTCGGTGTCCAGCACCCGGGGCGCGAGCCCGGCGGGTACGGTGGCCGCGCCCCGGCCGAACCGGAGGACACCGAGTCCGCCGGGGGTGCGCAGCCGCTCCAGCAGCAGGGCGGCGAGGCGCGGGTCGTGCAGTCCGTCGTAGACGGTCAGGCCGGCCAGCGGGCCGTCCGTCACATGGCCGATGAGGGCGGGTGCCAGCCGGGTCGGCAGCGTGGGCCGTACGCCGAGCAGCAACTGGTAGCAGTCGATGGGGGGCTGGGCGGGCATGGTGGGCTGGTGGACCCGGACCAGCAGGTGCAGGAGCCCGGGGCCGGCGGCGGTGCCGCCGGACTTCTCCACCGGCAGCATCTCGGTCGCCGACACGAGCGAGAAGGCCGTGATCGGCCGTCCCTTGCCCGCGAACCACCGCTGCCGGGGCAGCCATTCATGGAGCAGCGGTCCGAGAGACGGGAGCAGGGCTGTGCTGTTCGCCAGGGTGACCTGAGCGGATGCAGCCTCCGACATGGCATCGCGTCCTTTCCCCGGGCACACCACAGGATGCGAAGAGTGTCCCGGATTGCGGCTTTGGCTGTCCGGCTGTGCGGGACGTGTCGGGTCAGGATGGTCCGTACGGACTCGACTCGAAGGGAACGAAACGCCGGGAGGATCCACGAAGGGCCCCGAAGCGTTCTGTATGGGGGAGAGCGCCCCGTGCGGAGCGGCGGGAACCGCCCCGCACGAGAGCCTCTCCAGCGGCCTGTGCGCCGGTGCCCGGTCAGCTCGGCGGCGCGTCCTTGCGGAGGCGGAACCAGTAGAAGCCGTGTCCCGCGAGAGTCAGCAGGTAGGGCCACTGACCGATGGCGGGGAAGCGCACCCCGCCGATCAGCTCCACCGGATGACGCCCGTTGAAGGACCGCAGATCGAGCTCCGTGGGCTGCGCGAACCGGGAGAAGTTGTGCACGCACAGCACGAGGTCGTCCCCGTGCTCGCGGGTGAAGGCGAGCACCGCGGGGTTGGACGAGGGCAGTTCGGTGTACGAGCCGAGGCCGAACGCCGGGTTCTGCTTGCGGATCTCGATCATCCGGCGCGTCCAGTGCAGCAGCGAGGACGGCGAGGCCATCGCCGCCTCGACGTTGGTGACCTGGTAGCCGTAGACGGGGTCCATGATCGTGGGGAGGAAGAGCCGTCCCGGATCGCTGGAGGAGAATCCCGCGTTCCGGTCGGGCGTCCACTGCATCGGGGTGCGTACGGCGTCCCGGTCGCCCAGCCAGATGTTGTCGCCCATCCCGATCTCGTCCCCGTAGTAGAGGATCGGGGAGCCGGGCAGCGACAGCAGCAGGGCGGTGAACAGTTCGATCTGGTTGCGGTCGTTGTCCAGCAGGGGTGCCAGGCGCCGCCTGATACCGATGTTGGCCCGCATCCGCGGATCCTTGGCGTACTCCGCGTACATGTAGTCGCGCTCTTCGTCCGTGACCATTTCGAGCGTCAGCTCGTCGTGGTTGCGCAGGAAGATGCCCCACTGGCAGCCGGACGGGATCGCCGGTGTCTTGGCCAGGATTTCGGAGACCGGGTAGCGGCTCTCACGGCGTACGGCCATGAAGATCCGCGGCATCACGGGGAAGTGGAACGCCATGTGGCACTCGTCGCCGCCCGCCCGGTAGTCGCCGAAGTAGTCGACGACGTCCTCGGGCCACTGGTTGGCCTCGGCGAGCAGCACGGTGTCCGGGTAGTTGGCGTCGATCTCCTTGCGGACCCGCTTGAGGAAGCCGTGGGTCTCCGGGAGGTTCTCGCAGTTGGTGCCCTCGCGCTGGTAGAGGTACGGCACGGCGTCGACCCGGAAGCCGTCGATGCCGAGGTCCAGCCAGAAGCGCAGGGCGGAGATGATCTCCTCCTGCACCGCCGGGTTCTCGTAGTTGAGGTCGGGCTGGTGCGAGAAGAACCGGTGCCAGTAGTACTGCTTGCGCACCGGGTCGAAGGTCCAGTTGGACGTCTCGGTGTCGACGAAGATGATCCGGGCGTCCTGGAACTGCTTGTCGTCGTCGGCCCAGACGTAGTAGTCGCCGTACGGCCCCTCGGGGTCGGTGCGGGACTGCTGGAACCAGTCGTGCTGGTCGCTGGTGTGATTCATGACGAAGTCGATGATCACGCGCATCCCGCGCTGGTGCGCGGCGTCGACGAACTCGACGAAGTCGGCGAGGTCGCCGAACTCGGGCAGCACGGCGGTGTAGTCGGATACGTCGTAACCGCCGTCGCGCAGCGGCGACTTGAAGAACGGCGGCAGCCAGAGGCAGTCGACGCCCAGCCACTGGAGGTAGTCCAGTTTGGCGGTGATCCCCTTCAGATCTCCGATGCCGTCGCCGTTGGAGTCCTGGAAGGAACGGACGAGGACCTCGTAGAAGACGGCACGCTTGAACCAGTCGGGATCGCGGTCCTTGGCCGGGGTGTCCTCGAACGTGTCGTGGACGGGCTCATTGACGATCATGGTGTGGGTGACCCTCCGGTCGGCGGGGACGGTCGCAGGACGGCGATGTGCGCGGGCGTCACGCCCGGCTCAAGGCGCACATAGAAGGTCCTGCCCCAGTGATAGGAAGTGCCGGTGAGCTCGTCGCGCACCGGCACGCTCTCGTGCCGGTCGAGGCCGAGTCGCGGCATGTCCAACGAGACGGTCGCCTCCTGGGTGTGGTGCGGGTCGAGGTTGACGACCATCAGAACGATGTTCGAACCGGAGCGCTTGCTGTACACGATCAGGGCGTCGTTGTCGGACGAGTGGAAGTGCACGTCACGCAGCTGTTGCAGCGCCGGGTGGCGGCGCCTGATCCGGTTGAGCGTGGTGATGAGCGGGGCCAGCGACCGGCCCTCGCGCTCGGCGGCTTCCCAGTCCCTGGGCCGGATCTCGTACTTCTCCGAGTCGAGGTACTCCTCACTGCCGCTGCGGATCGGGGTGTTCTCGCAGAGCTCGTACCCCGCGTACACCCCCCAGGTGGGGGAGAGGGTCGCCGCGAGCACCGCCCGTGCCTCGAAGGCGGGCCTGCCGCCGTCCTGGAGATATCCGGGGAGGATGTCGGGGGTGTTCACGAAGAAATTCGGCCTCATGCAGGAGGCCGTCTCACCGGACAGTTCGCTCACGTACTCGGTGATTTCCTGCCGGCTGTTGCGCCAGGTGAAGTAGGTGTACGACTGCTGGAATCCGATGGTGGCGAGTGCGTGCATCATCGCGGGGCGGGTGAATGCCTCGGCCAGGAAGATCACATCGGGATCGGTGCGGTTGATGTCGGCGATGACCTTCTCCCAGAAGATCACCGGCTTGGTGTGCGGATTGTCGACGCGGAAGATCCGTACCCCGTGATCCATCCAGAACCGGAGAATGCGCACGGTCTCCGTGACGATTCCGCACAGATCCTTGTCGAAAGCGATCGGGTAGATGTCCTGGTATTTCTTGGGAGGATTCTCCGCGTAGGCGATACTGCCGTCCGCCCGGTGATGGAACCACTCGGGGTGTGCCGTGACCCACGGGTGATCGGGGGAGCACTGGAGGGCGAAATCCAGTGCGACCTCCATGCGCAGGTTTCGCGCGGTCCCGACGAAATGGTCGAAGTCGTCGAGGGTGCCGAGATCGGGGTGGACGGCATCGTGGCCGCCCTCGGCCGAGCCGATCGCCCACGGCACCCCCACATCGTGCGCGGCGGGGGAGAGGGAGTTGTTCGGGCCCTTGCGGTGAGTGGTCCCGATGGGGTGGACGGGTGGCAGGTAGACCACGTCGAAACCCATCGCCGCGACCGCGGGCAGGCGTTCGGCCGCCGTGCGGAAGGTGCCGCTGACGATCCGGGGCGGCTGCGCCGCGGCCGCCCGCGCCTTGGCCGAGCGGCCCTTGCGCGGCGCCTTCACCGGTTCGGTCCTGGCGCCCTCGGAACGGGGGAACAGCTCGTACCAGGAACCGAACAGGGCGCGCCGGCGCTCGACGACGAGCGGGAGCGGGCGCGAGGCGGTGACCAGCTCACGCAGGGGATGGCCGGCCAGCGCCTCCTCCGCCTCGGGGGTGAGCGCGGCGGCCAGCCGGGCGGCGGCCGGGCGGGACGCGTCGCGCAGGGCGTCGACCGCGCACAGCACCGCCTCGCGGCCGTCCCGCTTGGGCACGCCCTCGGCGGCCCGTTCGTACAGCTCGGCGCCCTCCGCGAGGACGAGCGCGGTGTCGACTCCCGCCGGGATCTTGATCCGGGCGGTGTGCCGCCAGGTGGCCACCGGGTCGCTCCAGGCCTCGACCGTGTACGTCCAGCGCCCCTCCGCGTCCGGCGTCACATCGGCGCCCCAGCGGTCGGTGCCCGGAGCGAGCTCGCGCATCGGTGTCCAGGGGCCGGGGCGCCCGCTCGGGTCGAGCAGGACGACGTTGGCCGCGACCGCGTCATGGCCCTCGCGGAAGACGGTCGCGGTGATCTGGAAGGTCTCACCGGAAACCGCCTTGGCGGGCCTTCTTCCGCAATCGACGAGGGGGCGGACGTCGAGGACGGGAATGCGACCGATCATGAAATCACCTGGGGACTGGAGCTCGGACTCGGCAGGGCGCGTTGCGGCTGCGGAGGGCTGAACACGCGCGCCGCGACGGTGGGGTTCCGTCCTTTCTAGCTGCTCCGTTGACGACTGGTGGGGTGTGGGCATGGCCGCTCCTGTCCGCGTTCACTCGAATGGCACTCGAATGGGTGGGGTGAGGGTGTGGTGCACGCGTGCGGACCGAATGTGCGCGGGCCGCACCGATTGCATACGAACCGCGGGCGGATCGCCGCCGAACGGCGGATGAACCGGCCGCGGGTGCGGGACGGATTGCCTTGAACTTTCATCCGAACGCATTCGCTCCGGCTACCGGAGAAGCCTTCCCACGGATGCCGGTAGGCCAATCCGGTGGTTTGTTAACTACTCGGGCGTATCTGTGACGGTCTGAATGCGCCGGGCTCCGCCGCGCGTGCGCGGGTTTACGGAAAGCCGGCGCACGCGGGGACGGCGGACGCCACTGGGAAGCCTTCCCTGTGGGGCGAAGGCCCACAAGGCCGTATGAGGTGAGGGAATCGGCCATAACGCCTGTGACGGATGCGCCTGGAGCCGCGTCCAGTGCCCGGCGGTGCTCAGGAGTGCGGAGCGGAACCGGGAGTGCGGAGCGGAAGGGGCGGTCGGCCCGTCCGGGGTCGCACGCCGCCGGACGGCCGTGCGCCGTGGTTGCCGAGTGCCGCGCCCAGCTAACGTCGAGGGTGACGGAGCGGCGCACACCCGTGGTGCGTCCCCTCGGATCCGGACGTCCCCTGTAAAGGTGGAATACGTGAAGGCCATTCGTCGATTCACCGTGCGTCCCGTCCTCCCCGATCCCCTTCAACCGCTCAGCGACCTCGCCCGCAACCTGCGCTGGTCCTGGCACACCGAGACCCGTGAGCTCTTCCGGTCCGTCGACCCGGTGGCCGGCCGCGCGGCGGACGGCGACCCCGTGCGCCTGCTCGGTGCCGTGTCCGCCGGGAGGCTCGCCGAGCTCGCCCATGACGAAGCGTTCCTGCACCGGCTGACCGAGGCGTCCGCCGGCCTCCGGGACTACCTTCAGGGCCCCAGGTGGTACCAGGAACAAGTGGCGCAGGGCGTCGAGCTGCCCACCGCCATCGCCTACTTCTCGCCCGAGTTCGGGGTGACCGCGGCCCTGCCCCAGTACTCCGGCGGGCTCGGCATCCTCGCCGGGGACCATCTCAAGGCAGCCAGCGACCTGGGCGTCCCCCTGGTCGGTGTCGGCCTGCTCTACCGCCACGGCTACTTCCGCCAGAGCCTCTCCCGGGACGGCTGGCAGCAGGAGCACTATCCCGTCCTCGACCCCAACGAACTGCCGCTCACCCTGCTGCGTGAGGCCGACGGGACACCGAGCGAGGTGGTCCTCGCGCTCCCCGGCGGCCGCTCGCTGCACGCCCACATCTGGCAGGCCCAGGTGGGCCGGGTGCCGCTCCTCATGCTCGACTCCGACGTCGAGGGCAACGCCCCCGGCGAACGCGAGGTCACCGACCGGCTGTACGGCGGCGGCAGCGAGCACCGGCTGCTCCAGGAAATACTGCTGGGCATCGGCGGCGTGCGTGCCGTGCGGACCTACTGCCGGCTCACCGGCCACCCGGCGCCCGAGGTGTTCCACACCAACGAGGGCCACGCCGGATTCCTGGGCCTCGAACGCATCCAGGAGCTCTCCGGCAGCGGCCTGGACTTCGGCGCCGCGGTGGAGTCCGTACGCGCGGGCACCGTCTTCACCACCCACACCCCGGTGCCGGCCGGAATCGACCGGTTCGACCGCGAACTCGTCGCCCGTCACTTCGGCGACGACGGAGAACTGCCGGGCGTCAGTGCCGAACGCATCCTGCACCTGGGCACCGAGACGTACGACGGCGGCGATCCCGGCGTCTTCAACATGGCCGTGATGGGCCTGCGGCTCGCCCAGCGGGCCAACGGGGTCTCCACCCTGCACGGGGCGGTCAGCCGGGAGATGTTCGCCGGGCTCTGGCCGGGCTTCGACGCCCCGGAGGTGCCGATCACCTCCGTGACCAACGGGGTCCACGCCCCCACCTGGGTCGCCCCGGAGATCTACCGGCTGCGCACCGAGTCCGGGGGCACCCCCGGGCGGTGGGACTCCGCCGCCGCCATCCCCGACCGGCAGCTCTGGGACCTGCGGCGGACGCTGCGCGAACAACTGGTGGCCGAGGTGCGGCAGCGGCTGCACGCCTCCTGGCGCACCCGCGGCGCGGAACCCGCCGAACTCGGCTGGATCGACGGCGTCCTGGACCCCGACGTACTGACGATCGGCTTCGCCCGCCGCGTCCCCTCGTACAAGCGGCTGACGCTGATGCTGCGCGACCGCGACCGGCTGCGGAGGCTGCTCCTCCACCCGGAGCGCCCGATCCAGATCGTCGTGGCGGGCAAGGCGCATCCGGCCGACGACGGCGGGAAGCGGCTGGTCCAGGAGCTGGTCCGGTTCGCCGACGACGCCAGGGTGCGCCACCGCATCGTCTTCCTGCCCGACTACGGGATGGCGATGGCCCAGAAGCTCTACCCGGGCTGCGATGTCTGGCTGAACAACCCGCTGCGCCCGCTGGAGGCGTGCGGTACGAGCGGGATGAAGGCCGCCCTCAACGGCTGCCTCAACCTGTCCGTTCTCGACGGCTGGTGGGACGAGTGGTTCGAACCGGACTTCGGCTGGGCGATCCCGACGGCCGACGGCTGCGCCATGGACGAGGACCGGCGCGACGATCTGGAGGCCAACGCCCTCTACGAGCTGATCGAGGACCGGGTCGCGCCCCGCTTCTACGACCACGGCGGCGAGGGGCTCCCGGAGCGCTGGATCGAGATGGTCCGCCGCACGCTGGGCACCCTCGGCCCCAAGGTCCTCGCGGGGCGCATGGTCCGTGAGTACGTGGAGCGGCTGTACGCCCCCGCGGCCCTCGCCCAGCGCTCCCTGGACGCCACCGCGGCGCGGGAGCTGGCCGACTGGAAGGCCAGGGTCCGGGCGGCCTGGCCGCGGGTGGCGGTCGACCATGTCGAGGCGGTGACGCCCACCGAGGCGGGCAGCTCGGCGGAGCTGGGCTCGACGCTGGCGCTTCGGGTCCGGATCAGCCTCGGGGTACTGGAGCCGGACGATGTGGAGGTGCAGGCGGTGGCCGGCCGGGTGGATGCCGCCGACGCCATCACGGACGCCCAGGTCTTCCCGCTGAAGCCGGCCGGCGGTCAGGACCTGGAGGGCCGCTGGCTGTACGACGGCCCGCTGGCCCTGGACCGCACGGGCCCCTACGGGTACACCGTGCGGGTGCTGCCGGCCCATCCGCTGCTCGTCGGCGGAGCCGAACTCGGCCTGGTGGCACAGCCGACGGAGGGAACGGGTGAGGGTGCGGGTCTGCTGATGCGCTGACGTCCCGCTCTCCCGTTCCTGCCCGGGGCCCGGCACCGTTCCACCGGTGCCGGGCCCTTCGTCCTCTGAACGCATGTGCTTGGACTTCGTACGTACCAAGGTGCAGGCCGGCACCCAGCCCTGGAAGGGCGCGTACGACCAGATGATGGCGAGCAAGTACGCCTCGCTCACCCGGACCGCCAAACCCCGGGCCGTCGTGGAGTACGGCTCGTACTCCAACCCCAACAACGGCTGCACCGACGAGCGCGAGGACGCGATAGCCGCCTACACGCTCTCGCTGGCCTGGTACATCACCCAGGACAGCCGCTACGCCGCCAAGGCCGTCGAGATCATGGACGCCTGGTCGGCCGTGATCAAGGACCACACCAACAGCAACGCCCCGCTCCAGACCGGCTGGGCCGGCTCCTCCTGGCCGCGTGCCGCCGAGATCATCAAGTACACGTACACCGGCTGGCCGAACGCGGGCCGGTTCGCCACCATGCTGCGCGACGTCTACCTGCCCGAGGTCATCAACGGTTCGAACAGCAACGGGAACTGGGAACTGAGCATGACCGAGGCCGCGATCGGCATCTCGGTCTTCCTGGAGGACCGCACCTCGTACGACAAGGCGGTCACCAAGTTCCGCGGACGGGTGCCCGCGTACATCTATCTGACCTCGGACGGCGCGCTGCCGAAGACGGCGCCCGGCAGCGGCCTCGACACCCGCGACAAGATCGTCAACTACTGGCAGGGCCAGTCGACCTTCATGGACGGGCTCTCGCAGGAGATCTGCCGCGACCTCACCCACACCGGCTACGGCCTCTCCGCCATCTCGCACATCGCCGAGACCGGCCGGATCCAGGGGCAGGACCTCTACCTGGAGATCGCCGACCGGCTGCGCCACGCGCTGGGGCTGCACGCCAAGTACCAGCTGGGGGAGGCCGTTCCGTCGTCGCTCTGCGGCGGATCCCTCAAGGACGGCCTCGGCCCGGTCACCGAGGTCGGGTTCAACGCGCTGCACAACCGGATGGGCATCGCGATGACCAACACCCAGACCCTCACCGAGCAGCGCAGGCCCGCCGGGACCGACAACCTGTTCGTCGCCGGGGAGACGCTGACCCACGCGGACAACCCCGCCTGAGCGCGGAACCGCCCGGGAGGAGTGGGTACTCCTCCCGGGCGGGATACCGCGTCAGCTGTGGTGCGTGCCGTGCGGCTGGGTTCAGAAGGTGAGCTTGAAGCTGTTGATCTTTCCGGTGTCGCCCGAGTAGACGTCCTGGACCTTCAGCTTCCAGGTACCGTTCGCCACCACCGAGGAGGCGTTGACCGTGTACGTGGTCTGGACGTTGTCCGCCGAGTCGGTCGGGGAGGAGTTCTTCAGGCGGTAGGTGGTGCCGTTCGGGGCGACCAGGTCGATGACCAGGTCACCGCGGTAGGTGTGGGTGATGTCCACGCCGACCTTGAGGGCACTGGGGGCGTTGCCGGTACGGCCGGTGACGTTGACCGAACTGGTGACGGCCGAGCCGCGGTCCGGGATGGCCGTGGCGGTGGTGTTCTCGAAGACCGTGCCGCCGGGGTCGGTGCCGCCACCGGGGCGTGAGCCGACGTTGATGCCGGCCCAGGCGTTGGCCACGGCCGTGTACTCGGCGCTGGTCGTGCCGTACAGCTCACCGGCCGCGGCGAGGGTGCCCGTGCGGGCGCCCGCGTAGTTCGTGGTGGAGCTGAACTTGGTGGTGAGCGCCTTGAACCAGATCAGCGCGGCCTTGTCGCGGCCGATGCCGGTCACCGGCAGGCCGTCGGAGGTCGGGGAGTCGTACGAGACGCCGTTGATGGTCTTGGCGCCGCTGCCCTCCGAGAGCAGGTAGAAGAAGTGGTTGGCCGGGCCCGACGAGTAGTGGACGTCGACGTTCCCGATGCCCGAGTACCAGGCGTCCTTGGACGCGCCGTCCTTGCTCGGCTTGTCCTGGTAGCGCAGCGGCGTGCCGTCGCCGTTGATGTCGATCTTCTCGCCGATGAGGTAGTCGCCCTTGTCGCTGGCGTTGTTGGCGTAGAACTCGACGGCGGTGGCGAAGATGTCGCTGGTCGCCTCGTTGAGGCCACCGGACTCACCGCTGTAGTTCAGGCCGGCGGTGTTCGAGGTGACGCCGTGCGTCATCTCGTGCGCGGCCACGTCCAGCGCGGTCAGCGGCGAGGCGTTCCCGCTGCCGTCGCCGTACGTCATGCAGAAGCAGCTGTCGTCCCAGAAGGCGTTGACGTAGCTGTTGCCGTAGTGGACGCGTGAGTACGCCCCGACGCCGTCACCCCGGATACCCGTCCGGCCGTGGACGTTCTTGTAGTAGTCCCACGTCTCGGCCGCACCGTAGTGCGCGTCGGCCGCGGCGGTCTCGGCGTTCTGGGGGGTGCCGTCACCCCAGATGTCGTCCGAGCCGGAGAACAGGGTGCCCGTGCCGGACGAACCGTGGTTCAGGTTGTACGTCTTGTGGTTGCCGCGGCCGGTGTCGGTCAGCGTGTACGAGGGGGCGGTGCCGAGGGTGACCTGCCCGCTGTACTCGGTGTTGCCGGTGCCCTTCTCGATGGCCTGCCACTCGTAGAGCTTCGCGCCGGTGGTCGCGTCCGTGACGACGTGCAGCGCGTTCGGGGTGCCGTCGTCCTGGAGCCCGCCGACCACGGTCTCGTAGGCGAGCTGCGGTGTGCCGCTCGCCATCCAGACGACCTTGCGGGGGGCCTTCTCGGCGACGGTCTTGTCCGAGCCGTCGGCCTTGGCCGCACCGAGCGCCTGCTTCTCGGCCGCCGCCGGGGCGACCTCCGCGGCCGTGTCCACGGCCTTCAGCTGGGCGGTGGTGGCCTTGGACGCCTTGGTGACGCTCTCGGTCGCGCCGGCCTTCGTCTGCTGGACGACCAGGTCGCCGCCGAGGACCGGAAGTCCGCTGAAGGTGCGCTCGTAACGGGTGTGCGTGGTGCCGTCGTTGTCCTGGATGACGTCCCGGACGACGAGCTTCTCCTGCGAGCCGAGACCGAGGTCCTTGGCGGTGGCCGCCTTGCTCGCGTTCGCGTCGCGGATCAGCTCCGCACGCTGGGAGGGGGAGAGCTGCCTGGGCAGCGCACCGTGATCGGCACCTGCGGATGCAGCGGCGTTGATGGCGGCTGCGGCGCTGGATGCGCCGGCCGGTGTCGCGGTGGCCGTGCCGGTCTGGACTCCGGCGGCCAGAAGGGCTGCTGCGGCTATCAGAGCGCCGGTCGCGGTGGCACGACGGCTGGGCGTGGATCTCACGCGGACTCCTTCTGCAAGGGGGGTACCGGCGGCTGGGTGAGCCGTCCGGGCAGAGCAGGCAGTGCGCAGAACGGGGTGAAGAGTGTCAGCAGAAGGGTGTTGCTGTCAGGACCTCGTCAACAAGATGGCCGGAATTCGTTCGTTGCCGTAATGGTCATGTTCGTTAACCGGACGTTTCGCCGATCATCACCGCGATGCCGTCCAGCGTCCTGCGTAGCCCGAAATCGAAGAGGACGTCGAGGTCGAGCTCGAAGTCGTCGTGTTCGAAAAGAGCGTGCGGAACCGGGAAGCGACCACCTGTCGAGACGGCTGCGAACTGTGGCTCGTTCCGCGCCATCCACTCCTCGTCGGACAGTCCGGTGTCCTTCAGGGCGCGCAGCACCCACTCCGTGTACCGCATCGCGTGCGGGGACGCCTTGGGCCGGGTGAAGGAGGCCGTCGCGCGGGCCATCCACGGATGCCGCCCGTGCACCGCGCGCAGCCAGCGGGCGGCGAGTTCGAGGCCGGTCCGCCAGTGCTGCGGCGGGCCGGCGGGTCCGGGGCGGCTGGTTCGGGGCGCGACCCACTGCCGGATCGCCCACTCGCGAGGGAGCTGCCCGGCCGCGCGTCCCGGCCCGCGGAACGCCGATGACGTAAGGGAGCTGCCCCACAAGGGCGCGGACCTCCCGCCCTCAGACCAGGCTCTCCCGCCAGACGCGGTGCAGGCCCGCGAACCGGCCCGTGCCGCCGATGAGGTCGGCCGGGGCCCCGTCCTCCACGATGCGGCCGTGCTCCATCACCAGGACCCGGTCCGCGATCTCCACGGTCGACAGCCGGTGGGCGATCACCACCGCGGTGCGGCCGTGCAGCACGGTGTCCATCGCGCGCTGGACCGCCCGCTCGCCCGGGATGTCGAGGGAGCTGGTCGCCTCGTCGAGGATCAGCACCGCCGGGTTCGCCAGCAGGGCGCGGGCGAAGCCGACCAACTGGCGCTGGCCGGCCGAGATCCGGCCGCCCCTCTTGCGTACGTCGGTGTCGTAGCTGTCGGGCAGACCGCTGATGAAGTCGTGGGCGCCGATCGCCTTCGCGGCCTGCTCGATCTCCTCGCGGCTCGCGTCCGGGCTGCCGATCGCGATGTTCTCGGCGACGGTCCCCGAGAACAGGAAGGCCTCCTGGGTCACCATCACCACCCCGCGCCGTAGTTCGGGGACGGCGAGGTCCCGCAGATCGGTGCCGTCCAGCAGCACCCGGCCGTCGGTCGGGTCGTAGAAGCGGGCCAGCAGTTTGGCGAGCGTCGACTTGCCGGCGCCCGTCGAGCCGACCACGGCGATCGTCTGGCCGGCGGGCACGGTCAGATCGAAGCGGGGCAGCACCTCACCACCCGTGCGGTAGGCGAAGCTCACCGCGTCGAAGACCACCTCGCGGCCCGGGAGCTCGCCCGTGAGCGGCGGCAGCTCCCGCGGCTCCAGGGCCTCCGGGACCGTCGGGGTCTGGGCCAGCAGACCCGCGATCTTCTCCAGCGACGCCGCCGCCGACTGATAGGAGTTGAGGAACATGCTGAGCCGGTCGATCGGGTCGTAGAGCCGCCGCAGATACAGCACCACCGCGGCCAGCACACCGAGGGCGAGGGTGCCTGAGGCGACGCGGTAGGCACCCCACAGCACGATTCCGGCCACCGCGGTGTTGGCGATCAGCCGGGACCCGACGACGTAACGCGCGTTCTCGATCATCGCGTCGCCGTTCGTGCGCCGGTGCTCGTGGTTCAGCTTCCGGAAGGCCGCGTCGTTGACCGCCTCCCGGCGGAACGCCTGGACGGGGCGGATGCCGTTCATCGTCTCCGCGAACTTCACGATGACCGCGGCGATCGCCGTCGACCGGGCGGCGAAGACGACTCCGGCCCGGCGCTGGTACTGCCGTACCAGCAGATACAGCGGGGCGAAGGAGAGCACGGCGACGGCGCCCGTCGCGAAGTCCAGCCAGAGCAGCACCAGGGAGATGGAGACGAAGGAGAGGACGACCCCGATCAGCTCCTGCAACCCCTCGCTGAGCAGCTCCCGCAGCGACTCCACATCGGTGGTGGAGCGGGAGATCAGCCGGCCCGAGGTGTACCGCTCGTGGAAGTCCACGCTCAGGGCCTGGGCATGACGGAAGATCCGGCCGCGCAGATCGAGCAGGGCGTCCTGGTTGACGCCGGCCGAGGCCCGGATGAAGGCGTACTGCATGGCTCCCGCGGCGAAGGAGCACAGGGCGTAGCCGATGCCCACGGCGATCAGCGGCCCGTAGTCCTTGTCCCGGAACGCGGGCACCCCGCTGTCGATGGCGTACGCGACGAGCAGCGGACCCGCCTGTACCGCTATCTGCTGGACCAGCAGGAAGAGCGCGGCCACCACGACCCGGCCGCGGTGCGGGCGGAGCAGCGAGACGAGCAGCCCGCGCGTCGCGCCACGGGGAGTGGGCAGGTCGTCGCGGTCGAAGGAGTCCCGGGGCGCCGGGTCCTGGGGGCCGGGGTCCGGGGCGGTCTTCTCGTCGCCGCAGTCGCCGCAGTCGCCGCGGTCGCCGTCGTCTTCCGTGGGTCGCCCCGTCGTGGTGCTGGTCATCGGCTGCTGCCCTCCTCGGCAGGGGCGTTCGCGCCCAGGATGTCGTCGGTCGGGCCGGGGCCCCCGGGGCAGGCGTCCTCGCCGGCCGGGCGTTCCGCGCCGGACATCAGCCAGGCGTACTCGGCGTTGCCGCGCAGCAGTTCCTGGTGGGTGCCGACCGCGCTGATCCGGCCCTCCGACAGGAGCGCCACCCGGTCCGCGAGCATCACGGTGGACGGCCGGTGGGCGACCACCACGGCTGTGGTGTTCCGCAGCACGCTGCGCAGCGCGGCCTCGACCAGTGTCTCGGTGTGCACGTCCAGCGCGGAGAGCGGGTCGTCGAGCACCAGGAAGCGCGGCCGGCCGACGACGGCACGGGCCAGCGCGAGCCGTTGCCGCTGCCCGCCGGAGAGGCTCAGTCCCTGTTCGCCCACCTGGGTGTCGATCCCGTGCGGCAGGTCGTGGACGAAGTCGGCCTGCGCGACCGACAGGGCGCGCCGCAGCTCGTCCTCGTCGGCACCCTCGGCGCCCATCAGAACGTTCTCCCCGACGCTCGCGGAGAAGAGCGTCGGCTCCTCGAACGCCACGGACACCAGCTCCCGCAGCCGCTCGCGCGGCATCGCGGTGATGTCCTCGCCGTCGAGGGTGATCCGCCCCGAAGTGGCCTCGTGCAGCCGGGGAACGAGCGCGGTGAGCGTGGTCTTGCCGCAGCCCGTGGCCCCGACCAGGGCCATCGTCTCGCCGGGACGGATCCGCAGATCGATCCGGGCCAGCACCGGAGCGGAGCCCTCCGCCGCGTCCGGGTAGCGGAACCGGACCCCCTCGAAGACCATGCCGCCTGCCCCG
The DNA here is from genome assembly GCF_040655445.1 of Streptomyces sp. NPDC050423. Classification (NCBI taxonomy): domain Bacteria; kingdom Bacillati; phylum Actinomycetota; class Actinomycetes; order Kitasatosporales; family Streptomycetaceae; genus Streptomyces; species Streptomyces sp. NPDC050423. Next base: position 46,889 of record NZ_JBFAJY010000001.1, on the reverse strand, counting down.
GAGGCATCCTCGGCGGGGCCACCGGACGGGCTCCCGGCCGCCGGCCGGTCCGTCGCGGTCTCCTCCTCCTCGGCCACGTCCATCACCTCGAAGAACCGCTCGGTCGCCGTCGCCGACTCCTGGCTGATCGCCAGCAGGAAGCCGATCGACTCGACCGGCCAGCGCAGCGCCAGCGCCGTGGAGAGGAAGGCGACCAGCGTGCCCGCGGACAGTCCGCCGTCCGCGACCTCGATCGTGCCGAGTACCAGCGCCGCCCCGATGGCGAGTTCGGGGATCGTCGTGATGAGGGCCCAGATGCCCGCGAGCAGCCGCGCCTTGTCCAGCTCCGTGGTCCGCAGCCGCTGCGCGAGGGCGCGGAACGCGAGGGCCTGGCTGCGGTGCCGGCCGAAGCCCTTGACGATACGGATGCCGAGCACGCTCTCCTCGACCACCGTCGTCAGATCGCCGACCTGGTCCTGGGCCGTGCGCGCCACCAGCGAGTACTTCGCCTCGAAGACCGAGCAGAGGATCATCAGCGGCACGACGGGGACGAGCAGCACCAGGCCGAGCGTCCACTCCTGGCCGAGCAGGATCACGAAACCGACCACGATCGTGGTGGAGTTGACCACCAGATAGGTCAGCGGGAAGGCCAGGAACATCCGCACCAGCATCAGGTCGGTCGTGCCGCGCGACAGCAACTGGCCCGACGGCCAGCGGTCGTGGAAGGCGACCGGCAGGCGTTGCAGATGCCGGTAGAGGGCGGCCCGCATCGACGCCTCGACGGCGGCCAGCGGGCGCGCCACCATCCAGCGCCGGAGGCCGAACAGAAACGCCTCCGCTATCCCCAGCAGCAGCAGATACAGCGCCCCCAGCCAGACGCCGCCGGGGTCCCGCTCGGCCACCGGGCCGTCGACCATCCACTTCAGCACCAGCGGGATCACCAGGCCGAGGCACGAGGCGACGACCGCGATCACGACCGCGCCGGACAGCCGCGCCCGCACCGGCTTCACGTACGGCCACAGCCGCATCAGGGAGCGTGCGACGGACCGGTCCTTGGGCTCTGCATGTTCTTCGGGCATCAGGGGCGAGCCTACGGTTCACCACTGACATCGCTCATCTGCTTTTCCCGTCCGGAACCGGCTTGACGCCGTGCCCACCGCAGCCGATATTTGGTCGGCCCCTGGAGGGAGGGGCGGCTGGACGCGGAATCCGCGCAGTCGAGTCCGTGAGCACTGGGGGCAGCACGCATGACGACGGCCGATGTGTACAGCGAACCCTGTGAGCAGCTCTTTCTGGCGGGAGGCCTCGCCGGGGTCCGGCGCACCGCCACCCAGCGTCTCGACGAGGCGGGTCCGCACGCCGACCTGTACTGCCGGCTGGCCGTGGCCCACGCGTCGGAGGACGACGACGACCACGACACCGAGGCCGAACGAGCCTTCCGGAAGGGCCTGGCCCTGGACGCGGACCACCCCGGGCTGCTGGCCGGGTACGCCGAGCTGTGCCTGCGCAGCGACTCGTTCGAGTACCCGGGCCGGGCCGCCGGTGCTGTGGAGCTGACCCGGCGCCTCGAAGAGCTCGCCCCCGACTCCGCGGAGAACGCACAGCTGCGGGCAGCCCACCGCTGGGCCGCCCGCGGCTACTGGGAGGACCTGCGGATGTCGGCGGCCGAGGGCGCGGTGAGGCGGCAGGCGCGCGAGACACAGAGCGACGAGATCGCCGACGCCCTCAGGGGCCAGGGGCTCCGGGAGGCGCGGGTGCGGACCGCGGAGGCCGCCGGGGCCCGGCCCGACGACCAGCGGGCCGCCGTTCTCGCCGTCACACTCGAAACGCTCTCCGGCCCGGGGAACGGCTGGCTGCGCTGGGTGGCCCGTCACCGGGCGGCGGTGTGGGGGGTGTCGGTCGCGTTCTCGGCGCTGACGAGTCTGCTGCTGCGGACGACCGGAGTGGTCGACGGGTTCGGTCCCTGGGGCCTGTTGTGGATGCTGCCGATGCTCCTGGCCGACGCCAGGCTGTCGTCGGTGCGCAAGGAGAGCGAGCGGGTGGCCCTGGCGCGCCTGGAGGCACGGCTGTCGGGGAGCGAGGAGACCGGCACCGCCGCCGGGACCGCCACCACCGCCGACGCAGGTACCCGACGGGGCGTACGGCGGTCGTAGCCGGCATCAGCCGATCGGCTGATGCCGGTTCGAGCGCGATGGCGGATACCGCGTGCGGGCCGGGGCCGGGATGCTCGTGGACATGGCAATCATCGAAGTGGACGGGGTGCACAAGGCCTACGCCGGACGCCCCGCGGTGGACGGGGTGAGCTTCTCCGTCGAGGAGGGGGAGATCTTCGGGATTCTCGGCCCCAACGGTGCGGGCAAGACCACCACCGTCGAATGCGTCGAAGGGCTGCGGGTCCCCGACTCCGGTACGGTCCGGGTCGCCGGGCTCGACCCCGTGGCGGACCACGACCGGGTGACGCTGCTGCTCGGCGCCCAGCTACAGGAGAGCGAACTCCAGCCCAAGATCACGGTGGGCGAGGCGCTCGGCCTGTACAGCGCGTTCTACCCGGACCCCGCCGACTGGCGGCCGCTCGCCGAACGCCTGGGCCTGCACACCAAGCTCACCACCCGGTTCGGCCGGCTCTCCGGCGGTCAGAAGCAGCGGCTGTCCATCGCGCTCGCGCTCGTCGGCAACCCCAGGGTCGTGGTCCTGGACGAGCTGACCACCGGGCTCGACCCGCGCGCCCGGCGCGACACCTGGCAACTGATCGAGGAGATACGGGCGAGCGGGGTCACGGTCCTGCTCGTCACGCACTTCATGGAGGAGGCCCAACGGCTCTGCGACCGGATCGCCGTGATCGACAAGGGCAGGGTCGTCGCCCTCGACACCCCGTCCGGGCTCATCGCCGGGGCCGGCAGCTCCACGGTCATCTCCTTCACGCCCTCGCGGCCGCTCGACGACGCCGAACTGGCGCGGCTGCCCGGCGCGGCCTCGTGCGAGAGCCGCAACGGCCGCATCGTCATCAACGGCACCGACGAGACCGTCAACGCCGTGATCTCGCTGCTGGCCCGGCTCCGCGTCACCGCGCACCAGCTGCGCGTCGCCGAGGCCACCCTGGACGACGCGTTCCTCGACCTCACCGAACACCGCGCAGACCTCACCGAACACCCCGGAGACCTCACCGAGCACCCCGGGCCCGCCGAGCGGCACGAACTCACAGAACGGGCAGTCTGAGATGGCCACAGCGAACACCGTCACCGGCCACGTGCCGCGCACCGCCCCGGCGGGCGCCTCCCTCGCGGTCCTCAGGTCCGAGACCAGGCTCTTCCTGCGCGAACCCGGCAGCCTGTTCTGGATCCTCGTCTTCCCGACCGTACTGACGACGATCCTGGGACTGATCCCGTCCTTCCGGGAGCACGACGACGGCCTCGGCGGCCGGCGCGTCATCGACCTGTACGTCCCCGTGGCGGTGCTGCTCGCCATGATCATGGCCGGGCTCCAGGCCATGCCGCCCGTACTGACCGGCTACCGCGAGCGCGGCATCCTGCGCCGCATGTCCACCACCCCTGTACGGCCCTCCGCCCTCCTCGGTGCGCAGATCGTCCTGCACGGCGCCGCGGCACTCGGCTCCGCCCTGCTGGTGATGGCGGTCGGCCGGATCGCCTTCGGGGTGCGGCTGCCCGGACAGCCCTTGGGCTATCTGCTGGCGCTGCTGCTCGCCGTGGCCTGTGTGCTGGCGCTGGGCGCGCTGGTCTGCGCGGTCTCCCGCACCACCAGGATCTCGGCGGCCATCAGCTCGGTCGTCTTCTTCGCGATGATGTTCACCGCGGGCGTCTGGGTGCCGGTGCAGGCCATGCCCGACACCGTCCGCCGCATCGTCCAGGTCACCCCGTTCGGCGCGGCCTCCCAGGCGTTGGACCGGGCGGCCTCCGGAGACTGGCCGAGCTGGGCGTACCTCGGCGTGGTGGCGCTGTGGACGGTACTGGCGGCGGGGGTCGCGATCCGCAACTTCCGGTGGGAGTAGGGGACATGAGGGCGGGGGAGCGAGCGGCCGTGATCCGGGTGGCGACGGCCGAGCAGTGGTGGGAGCGGTTCTTCCGGTACGGACCCTACGGACTGCTCGGCCTGGCCACCGCGGTCTCGGCCGTGACCGCCGAGCTCATCATGTCCCGGAGGGACGTGTACACGGTCGCGGTCCTCGTGCCGGTGGCGCTCGTCCTCCAGCTCTGGCGGGGCCGCGACCCCTCCGGGCCGGGGTCACGGGCGGCGCAGTTCTACTTCGTCACCCGCACGCTTCTCGCCTCCGTGCTGACCTGGTGCAACCCGTTCTTCTCCATGTTCGCCGTGCTCGGCTACTTCGACGCGGGCCGGCTGCTTCCGCGACGGGCCATGCGGGCCGGAATGCTGGCCACCGCCGTCATCATGGCGGGTTCGCAGTCCGGCAGCGGCCTGCCGCCGGTCAGCCTCATGAACTGGATCACCTTCCTCATCCTCCTCACCCTGCACGGGACCCTCACCATGGTCTTCGCGCAGATCAGCAACCGGGAGGCCGATCAGGTCCGTACCCAGGTCGACACGATCACCGAACTGGAGTCGGCCAACGCCCGGCTCGAACAGGCCATGGCGGAGAACGCCGGCCTCCACGCCCAACTGCTGGTCCAGGCCCGCGAGGCCGGGGTGGCCGACGAGCGGAGGCGGATGGCCGCCGAGATCCACGACACCATCGCCCAGGGGCTGACCGGCATCATCGCCCAGCTCCAGGCCGTGACCTCCGCGGCCGCCACCGATCCGGAGCTGGCCGGGGAACACCTGGTGCGGGCCACCGCCCTCGCCCGGCACAGCCTGGGCGAGGCACGCCGCTCGGTGCACGATCTGCTGCCGGCCGCGCTGGAGCACGACGACCTCCCCGGCGCACTCAAGAAGACGGTCACCACCTGGTCGGAACGGACCGGCGTCCGCGCCGAGTTCACCGTCACCGGCACGGCCGAGCCGCTGCACGACGAGGTCGGCGCCACCCTGCTCCGGATCGCCGAGGAGGCGCTCGCCAACGCCGGCCGCCATGCCGCCGCGTCCCGGGCCGGCGTCACCCTGTCCTACATGGGCGACGAGATCACCCTCGACGTGCGGGACGACGGCCGCGGCTTCGACCCGGCCGCGCTGCCGCCCTACCGGGGCGCCGGCGGATTCGGGCTCGGCGGCATGAGGGCACGCGCCGAACGCATCGCGGGCACGGTCGAGGTGGAGACAGGACCCGGCCTCGGCACCGCGGTCTGCGCCCGGGTCCCACTGGTGCGCGACGACTGACAGGCTGTCGGGTGACCTCTGGGACGGCGCCGCCGCGCGCACAGTACGGTGGGCCGCTATGGCTGAGGAACCCGCACGCGTCATCACGCTGATCGTCGTCGACGACCACCCCGTCGTACGGAACGGGCTGCGGGGCATGTTCGACTCGGCGGCGGAGTTCCGGGTGCTCGGCGAGGCGGCGGACGGTGTCGAGGGCGTCGAGATGGCCGTCCGGCTCGATCCCGACGTCGTCCTGATGGACCTCCGGATGCCCGGCGGCGGCGGAGTCGCGGCGATCACCGAACTGACCCGGCGCGGCGCCCGTTCCCGGGTTCTGGTCCTCACCACGTACGACACCGACTCCGACACCCTGCCCGCGATCGAGGCCGGTGCGACCGGATACCTGCTCAAGGACGCCCCGCGCGAGGACCTGTTCACCGCGGTGCGCGCCGCCGCCGACGGCCGTACCGTCCTGTCGCCCGCCATCGCCTCCCGTCTCGTCTCGCGGGTGCGCGCCCCCGCCCGGCCCGGCGGCGAGACGCTCTCCGCGCGTGAGCGCGAGGTGCTCGCACTCGTCGCCAAGGGGAACTCGAACCGGGAGATCGCCGCCGTGCTCTTCATCAGCGAGGCCACGGTGAAGACCCATCTCGCCCATGTCTTCGCCAAGCTGGGTGCCAAGGACCGCGCTGCCGCCGTCGCCGTGGCCTACGACCGCGGCATCCTGGGCTGAGCGGCCGGGCTCACTCCCGTACCCGCAGCAGCAGCACCGATCTCGCGGGCACCGTGAGGCCCGTGTCGCCCCGGTGGACCGTGCCCGGTGCGGTGGACTGGTCCTCCCGTGCGGTGTCCAGGACCAGTTCGTAACTCTGCGCCCACGGCGGTCCCGGCAGCCGGAAGTCCGCCGGGCGGTCACCGGCGTGCAGCACGGCCAGGAAGCTCTCGTCGGTCACCGGCTCGCCCCGGGCGTCCCGGCCCGGGATGTCGCGGCCGGAGAGATAGAGCCAGACCGTCGCGGCCGGCGCGTACCAGTCCTCCTCCGTCATCTCGGTCCCCTGCCGGGTGAACCACGCCAGGTCCCGCAGCCCGTCCGGGGCCTGCGCCCGGCCGGAGAAGAACGCCCGGCGGCGCAGCACCGGATGGGTGTGGCGCAGGGTCAGCACCCGGGCCGTCAGCTCGGTCAGCTCCCGCCACCGCGGCTGTTCGAGGAGTGACCAGTCCAGCCAGCCGACCTCGTTGTCCTGGCAGTACGCGTTGTTGTTGCCGCCCTGGGTGCGGCCCATCTCGTCGCCCGCGACGAGCATCGGCACCCCGGTCGACAGCAGCAGGGTGGTGAGCAGGTTGCGCAGCTGGCGGCGGCGCAGCGCGTTGACGCCGGCGTCGTCGGTCTCGCCCTCGGCGCCGCAGTTCCAGGACCGGTTGTCGCAGGTGCCGTCGCGGTTGCCCTCGCCGTTGGCCTCGTTGTGCTTCTGCTCGTAGCTCACCAGGTCGCGCAGGGTGAAGCCGTCGTGCGCGGTGACGAAGTTGACCGAGGCGTACGGGCGCCGGCCGCCCCACGCGTACAGATCGCTCGATCCGGTCAGCCGGTAACCGAGATCGCGTACGTCGGGCAGCGCGCCGCGCCAGAAGTCCCGTACGGCGTTCCGGTAGCGGTCGTTCCACTCGGTCCACAGCGGCGGGAAGGCGCCGACCTGGTAGCCGCCGTTGCCGACGTCCCACGGCTCAGCGATCAGTTTCACCCGGCGCAGCACCGGGTCCTGGGCGATCACCGCGAGGAACGGGGAGAGCATGTCGACGTCGTGCATCGAGCGGGCGAGCGCCGCCGCCAGGTCGAAACGGAAGCCGTCGACGCCCATCTCGGTGACCCAGTACCGCAGGGAGTCGGTGATCAGCCGCAGGACGTTCGGCTGCACCACGTGCAGGGTGTTTCCGCACCCGGTGTAGTCGGCGTATCTGCGGGCGTCGGACTGGAGCCGGTAGTAGCCGCGGTTGTCGATGCCGCGCAGCGACAGCATCGGGCCGAGCTCGCCCGCCTCCGCCGTGTGGTTGTAGACCACGTCGAGGATCACCTCGATCCCGGCACCGTGCATCGCGCGGACCATCCGCTTGAACTCGCCGACCTGCTGGCCCGCGGTGCCGCTCGCGCAGTAGCCGGCGTGCGGGGCGAAGTAGCCGATCGAGTTGTAGCCCCAGTAGTTGTGCAGCCCGCGCCGGAGCAGATGGTCCTCGTGGGCGAACTGATGCACCGGCAGCAGCTCCACGGCCGTCACCCCGAGGCGCTTCAGATGGCCGATGGCCGCGGGGTGCGCGAGTCCGGCGTAGGTGCCCCGCAGCTCCTCGGGGATGCCAGGGTGGAGCTTGGTGAAGCCGCGGACGTGCAGTTCGTAGATGACGGAGTCGGCCCATGGGGTCTTGGGCCGCCGGTCCTCGGCCCAGTCGTCGTCATCGTGGACCACCACCCCCTTGGGGACGTACGGGGCCGAGTCCCGTTCGTCGCGCACGGTGTCGGCGACCTGCTGCTGGGGCCAGTCCCTCACATGGCCGTACACCTCGGCCGGAAGGGTGAAGGACCCGTCCACCGCACGGGCGTACGGGTCGAGGAGCAGCTTCGCCGCGTTCCAGCGGGCGCCCGTCCACGGGTCCCAGCGGCCGTGCACCCGGTAGCCGTAGCGCTGACCGGCTCCGATGCCGGGCACGAAACCGTGCCAGATCTCGTGGGTCAGCTCGGTCAGCGGCAGCCGGGTCTCGGTGCCGTCCGCCTCGAAGAGGCACAGCTCCACGGCCTCCGCCCCGCCCGCCCAGAGCGCGAAGTTGGTGCCCGCCACCCCGTCGGGCCCCACCCGGAAGCGGGCTCCGAGCGGCATCGGCGTACCGGGCCACACAGCGGGCGGCCGCTGTCCGGGGCCGGCCGGAGCGGTTGCCGGCCGTTCCGCCGCCTGTCCGGGCGGTCCCGGAAACGTCTTCGGCACTGCCTCCTGCTCGGCTGCGCTCGACACCTGCTCGCCTCCCGCGGCTCGTGGGGGACCGGCACCGGAAGGGAGCGCGCGGCGTCCCGGCCGCGGCTCCGCGAGTGTGGTCTCTCCTCTGTTCTGCCCACGAGTGGGCCCGCACTCACGTTTCCCCCGAGCGGCCCCGGTCGTTGGGGGGACGTGAACCACGTAGCGAAGAAGGCAGGCGTGAGCCCGGTGACCGTGCTGACACGGCCGGGACTGCTCGCCGTACTGGCCCTACTGGCCGTTCTGACCGGCTGTTCGGGCGCGGGCTCGATCGTCGGCGGGAAGTCCCGGTCGCCGCAGGAGGCGATCCGGATCACCCCGCAGGACAGGGCCGAAGGTGTGAAACCTGACAGCAAGGTCGAGGTGAAGGTCCCGGACGGGCGGCTGGAGAGCGTCAAGGTGACCCGGATCGAGGACGCGCAGGAGCAGGAGGTGAGGGGCCTGATCGCGAAGGACGGCCTCTCGTGGACGCCGCAGGGAGCGGCGGGCCGGCTCGGGCTCGCCGCCAAGTACAGCGTCGACGCGGTCGCCCTGGACGGCGCGGGGCACCGCTCGGCCCGCCACACCACCTTCACCACGGTGGTGCCCGAACACCGCTTCATCGGCTACTTCAAGCCGGAGAACCGGTCCACGGTCGGCACCGGCATGATCGTCTCCTTCGAGTTCAACCGTCCGATCACCCACCGCGCGGCCGTGCAGCGGGCCATCCGGGTGACCAGTGATCCGCCGGTCGAGGTGGCCGGGCACTGGTTCGGCGCCGACCGGCTGGACTTCCGCCCGGCCGCCTACTGGGAGCCGGGCACCGAGGTCACCGTCGAGGTGGCGCTGCGCGATGTGGAGGGGGCGCCGCAGGTGTACGGCACCCAGCACAAGACGATCAGGTTCACGGTGGGCCGGGAGCAGGTCTCCCGGGTGGACTCGGCCGCCCACACCATGGAGGTGCGCCGGGACGGACAGCTCGTCTCCACGGTCCCGATCACGGCGGGCTCCCCGACGACGACCACGTACAACGGCAAGATGGTGGTCAGCGAGATGCACGAGGTGACGCGGATGGACGGGCGGACCGTCGGCTTCGGCGGTGAGTACGACATCAAGGACGTGCCGCACGCCGTCCGGCTCACCGAGTCCGGCACCTTCCTGCACGGCAACTACTGGTCCGACGACGACATCTTCGGCTCGACCAACGTCAGCCACGGCTGCATCGGGCTCCGCGACGAGCAGGGCGGCAGCGGGTCCACCCCGGCGGGCTGGTTCTTCGACCGGACGCTCATCGGGGACGTCGTCGAGGTCGTCAACTCCAAGGACAAGAAGGTCGCCCCGGACAACGGGCTGAGCGGCTGGAATCTGAACTGGACCCAGTGGAAGGCGGGTTCCGCCGTGCGCTGAGGCGCCGCGGCTCTCCCGTGCACATCTCGGCTCCGCCCCGGAGCCGTCCGGACGGCGCGGCCGGTGCGGCCGCGCCGTCCGTCGCGTCCGCCCACAGCGCCGGTACCGCCCGCCACCAGGCGAACTCCTGAACGAGTTGGGACGGAACGGTGACATTCCGGGGGAGATCTGTCCGCAGCCGGTGTGATTATCTTTCGCTGAGCGCGCATATGCAGCGCGCGGGGGCGGGAGCCCGAGAGCTCCCAGGGTCTTGGCGGGGCCAGGCCGTGCGAGGGGAGACGACCACATTGAACGGGCAGCCGATATCGGGCACACCTGCCGGGGCGAACAGCGGGCGGCGTGGACGTGGGGCCACCGGACTGCTGGCTCTGGTGCTGGGCGCACTGTTGCTCCTGGTGACGGCGTGCGGCGGTGAGGACACCGGCGGCGGGAGCAAGGGTGGCGGCAAGGGCGGGGCGAAGACCGACGACACCAGCGCCTCCCAGGCGGTGGTGAAGGTCGCCCCGAAGGACGGTGCCGACTCCGTCGCCACCAGCGGGGCGCTGAAGATCTCGGCCGAACAGGGCAAGCTCACCACCGTCAAGGTCGCCGACGCCAAGGGCGCCGAGGTCGAGGGGAAGATCGCGGCGGACGGCGCGAGCTGGGAGCCGGAACGGCATCTGGCCTCCGCGACCAAGTACAGGGTCCACGCGGTGGCGAAGGACGCGAAGGGCCGTGAGTCGGCGAAGGACACCACCTTCACCACACTGGTCCCGCAGAACACCTTCATCGGGCAGTACACCCCGGAGGACGGTTCCACGGTCGGCGTCGGCATGCCCGTCTCGATCCACTTCACCCGTGGCATCACCGACCCGGAGGCCGTCGAGAAGGCCGTCAAGGTGACGGCCGATCCGGCCGTCGAGATCGAGGGCCACTGGTTCGGCAACGACCGCCTGGACTTCCGGCCGCAGGACTACTGGGCCGCGGGCACCAAGGTGACCGTGAAGCTCGACCTCGACGGTGTCGAGGGACGCCCGGGGGTCTACGGCAAGCAGACCAAGACGGTGTCGTTCACCATCGGCCGCCGGCAGATCAGCACCGTGGACGCGAGCTCGCACCGGATGAAGGTCGTCCGCGACGGCAAGCAGGTCAAGGACATCGCGATCTCCGCGGGCGCCCCGGCCACCACCACGTACAACGGCCGGATGGTCATCAGCGAGAAGCTCCGGGTGACCCGGATGAACGGTGACACCGTCGGCTTCGGCGGTGAGTACGACATCAAGGACGTGCCGCACGCGATGCGGCTGTCCACGTCGGGCACCTTCATCCACGGCAACTACTGGGGTGGTTCGGGTGTCTTCGGCTCCACCAACACCAGCCACGGCTGCGTCGGCATGATGGACGCCCGCGGCGGCGGTGACCCGGGCACCCCGGCGGCCTGGTTCTTCAACAACTCGCTCATCGGCGACGTCGTGGTCGTGAAGAACTCCCACGACAAGACGATCCAGCCGGACAACGGCCTCAACGGCTGGAACATGGACTGGTCGGAGTGGATCAAGTAGCCCTGACCGTCCGAGCGACGTCGGCTCCCGGGACCACACGGTGGTCCCGGGAGCCGACGTCGTCATGGGGGAGCGGTGTGGAACGGTATTTCGGCACGTATTCGGTACGTGTGTAACGGTCCGGTTCGTTACATGGATGTCGTTCCGGGCGTGTATGTCGAGTGCGGGGGCCCTTCCGCGGCCTCGGGATTACCCGGCAGGCCGGGCTCTTTTCCCGGCGCGGCTGTCGGGTCCGGCGGAAAGGGTTCGTCGACCAGGCCCGCCCGGGTCAGATGAACACCCGCCTGAAAGCGGCTGAGCGCTCCCTGTTCATCCATTATTTCCGCGATATGGCGACGGCACGTGCGGACCGATATGCCGAGCCGGCGTGCCACCATTTCGTCCTTGTGGCCCATTGCCAGAAGGCGCACTATCGACTTCTTGAGTTCATCGATTGTGTGTGCGGTGCTCTTCGTGTCGGGAATGAGCGGGCTTGCGGTGTTCCACAGGTTCTCGAAAACGGCGCAGGCGAACGCGACCACGGCCGGGTCCCGTACGGCGGCCGCCGATGTCATGCCGGCCCCCCGGGAGGAGTCCGGGGAGTGGGGCAGAACGACCGTCTCGCGGTCGAACACGACGAGCGGATCGATCAGTTCGGCGCTGGTCCTGACCTCGGCCCCGTGCTGGGTGAGCTCCCGCACCAGGGACCGGGTGACCAGGTCGCCGCGGATGGCGTGCTGGTAGATCAGCCGGGCCCGAACCCCGCGGGCCAGCAGGTCCAGGGTGATGTTCCGGGCGGCCGGGAAGGCCTGGCAGGGGCGGGCGCCACTCGGCAGGACGAGGAGGAGTTCCTCCCGGCAGCGGGTGCTCAGCTCGTCGATCAGCGCGTGGAAGGCCGCGGCGTCGGCGGGGTCGCACGCCGGGGGAGGGGCCGCGGAGGGCGGACCCTCCCGGTCCGGCCGGTTCTCCTCGCCGTCGCGGGCGCCGTCCGGGTGACGTTCGTACAGCCGACGCTCGCGCAGTTGCGCTCCGAGCGCCCGTGCCAGCATCGCCCCCACCTCCTCGGCGTCCACCGGGGCGATGAGTTCGCCGGCGGCGCGGGCCGACCGGATCAGGCCCAGGAGGCGCAGCACCCGCTCCGCGCCGATCGACTGCTCAGGACTCAGGCTCAGACCCGCGGCGACGTCCTCGCGCTCGAACCGGGCCTCGTCCCCGGTGAACCGGTGCGTCGATGCGCCGCGGTCCTGCGGTGCGAACTCCCCGAGCGAGTGGGAACCTCTGGCTGCCGGCATTCGCTGCTCCCCCCTTGTGCCCGCAGGTCGGTGGGCTTCAACTCTAGGGTATCTGGATTTCGTTAAGACAAATGGAGCGTGAATACACTCACGAATGATCCAGGGTATAACCGTGCAGTGGAGAGGGGAGACGCGGGAAGTCTCGGAAAAGTTGCTGGGAAATAAAACAACGGCGTTCGGGGGCCTGTCCCGGTGGTGCCGAGTCAGGAAAAATTCCCCTCACGCCGAATTGTCTGTAGGACAATCGGAGCGGGCTTGGTCGATCACGAGCGTAACCGAGGGGGTTGCGCATCCAACAGCATTTACTCAATCAATGCAGTTCATTTACTACCCCTTTACTTGTTTTCAAGTTGTGACCCTGTTTGGGTTCGCCGTATGGGGGAAGGGGTTAGTTGAATGTTTTCTCTGTTTCTGTCGTGCGGTTCATCTCACGCCGGCAGCGCGATCGCGGTCACGACGAAGCCGCGCCCCACCGTCCAGCGCCCGGAGAACGTGCCGTGCCGCCGCCCGGCCACCTCGGGCCCCGGCACCAGCAGCCGCGCCGAGAAGGTGCCCGCCGGGTCGAAGTCGAGCTCCGCCTCCGTGAAGTCGAGCTCGCGCCGGGTCAGCGGGTACCAGGTCTTGAACACCGACTCCTTGGCACTGAACAGCAACCGGTCCCCGTGCACCTCCGGGCGCTGCCGGGAGAGTTCGGCGAGCCCGGCTCGCTCGCGGGGCAGGGAGACGACCTCCAGCACACCGTCGGGCAGCGGCCCGTTCGGTTCCGCGTCGATGCCCAGTGACGCGGTGGCGTCGGTGCGGGCGACCGCCGCCGCGCGGAAACCGGCGCAGTGGGTCATGCTGCCGGTCACGCCGTCCGGCCAGCTGACCGCGCCCCGCTTCCCGGGCAGCAGGGGGGCCGGTGGCAGCCCGAGCTGCTCCATGGCGCGCCGCGCGCACAGCCGTACGGTGGTGAACTCGGCGCGGCGGCGCGCCACCGCACGGGCGATCGCCGCCGTCTCCGCAGGGAAGAGCCCGCAGCCCTCCCGGGGCGACAGATCACCGAACACGCTCACGGCGGCCACGTCCGGGGGGAGTATGCCGCCGATCATGTCGTGGGCCCCGATGCGGGCGGGGGCAGGATCTGGCGCAGCGGGGAGCGGGCCGGCCGGGACCGCCACTCCCTCGGGTATCCGATCGACACCTCCTCGAAGCGGACCCCGTCGTACCAGGTGACCCGGGGGATGTGGAGGTGGCCGTAGACGGCGGCGACCGCCCGGAAGCGCCGGTGCCAGTCGGCGGTCAGCTCGGTGCCGCACCACTGGGCGAACTCGGGGAAGCGCAGGACCCGCGTCGGGTCCCGTACCAGTGGATAGTGATTGACCAGGACCGTGCCGTACCGGGGGTCGACGGCCGAGAGCCGCTCCTGTGTGAGGGCGACCCGGGCCCGGCACCAGGCCTCGCGCGACGGGTACGGGTCGGGGTGGAGCAGGAACTCGTCGGTGCACACCACCCCCGATTCGTGGGCCACGCGCAGCGATTCCTCCTTGGTGCGGGTCCCGGGGGCGAGGAAGGAGTAGTCGTACAGGACGAACAGGGGCGCGATCGTGACGGGTGCCTCACCGCCGTGCCAGACGGGGTACGGGTCCTCGGGGGTCAGCACACCGAGGCCCCGGCACAGTTCGACCAGCGCCTCGTAGCGGGCGGTGCCCCGCAGGGTGACGGAGTCGGCGGGGTGGGTCCACAACTCGTGGTTGCCAGGGGCCCAGACGACCTGGGCGAAACGCTCCGCGAGAAGCTTCAGCGCCCAGGCGATGTCGTCGAACTTCTCGCCGACATCGCCCGCGACGAGCAGCCAGTCGTCCTCGGACTCCGGCCGGAGAGACTCCGTGATGCGCCGGTTCTCCTCATGGGCGACGTGCTGGTCGCTGAGTGCGAACAGCTTTCCGTGGGTCACCGGGACCAGTCCTTCCAGCCGTGCTGATATCGCGGTCCACAGCGAACCCGGAAGGTCTGATCAGACGGCTTCGGCGGTGGAGACCGCGAGGTGGAGGTCCACCGGCAGATCCTGCCGGCGGGTGATGTTGAGTTTGCGGTAGACGCGGGTGAGGTGCTGTTCGACGGTGCTGACGGTGATGTGGAGCTTCAGGGAGATCTCGCGGTTGGTGTAGCCGCTCGCCGCGAGGGTCGCCACCCGCCGCTCGGAGTCGCTCAACTTGGTGTCGAGATCGGAACGGTACTCCTCCGGGGCGCCGCGTCGGTGCATCCCGTCCTCCGGACCGAGTTCCGGGCAGATCTCCTCGCACAGCGACTCGGCACCGCACTCCCGGGCCAGGTTCCAGGCCCGGCGGATCACCGCGTCCGCCCGTGCGGGCTCGGCGACCGCCCGCAGGGAACGGCCCAGCGCGGCGAGCGAACGGGCCAGTTCCACCCGGTCGCCGGAGCGGCTCAGCTCGTCGACCGACTGATTCAGCAGGGCGAGCTGCTGGCGAGGATCCGAGGTCACCGCGCGTAGACGAAGACTGATACCGCGTACCCACGGCCTGCGCGCGTCCGGATCGGCGAACTGCTGCTCCACGAGCGCCTTGGCCCGCTGCGTCTCACCGAGCCGGAACAGCGCGTCGGCCGCGTCCGTGCGCCAGGGCAGCATCGCCGGCCGGTCCACGCCCCAGCTCTTGGCGAGCCGGCCCGCTTCCAGGAAGTCGCCCAGCGCGGCCTGGAGTTGATGCGTGGCCATGAGGTAGAGGCCGCGGGCGCGCAGGTAGGAGAGGCCGTGGGTGCTCTTGAACAGCGTGTCCGCGACGGGCTGGTGGAGCTGCCGGGCGACCGCGGCGTGGTCCCCCATCAGGGTGCGCGCCCGGATCAGGGTGGCCGTCGGACTGCCGATGAACGCGCTGCTGCTCTGCTCGGGCAGGCAGTCCAGCGCGCGGCGCGCGTACTCCTCGGCGGCGTGCAGATCGCTCAGGCGCAGCAGTACCGCCGCGAGCGCGGAGGAGAACAGGGCCTGCCAGGCGGGGGCCTTCTGCCGCTCGGCCTCGGCGATCAGCTCGCGGCAGCAGACGGCGGCCCGTTCGGGCTGACCGAAGTAGGCGAGCGAGCGCAGCGCGCGCATGACCGGTTCCAGCGTCTCGTCGGTGAGGACGGTCGTGCGCAGGAAGCGTTCGGCGGCCGTGGTCTCGGCGTTGTTCTCGGCGTCGGCCGCGGGTCTTCCCCCGCCGGGTTCTCTCGGGTTCTCGATCCGGACGCCGGAAGTGCCCGTTCCCTCGGCCGGACGGGTTCCGTATCCGTTCCCCGTGTGGTCCCCGGCGCCGCTCGCCGCGGTATCGCTGAGAATCATGGACATCACCTCGGCCGCCTCGGCGATCCGGCCCTGGGAGGTGAGGAGTTCCGCCAGCGGCGCCAGGCGCTCCGCGGCCAGCCGGCCGGACCGGAGCACCGCGAGCGGGACGGACAGGTGCTTCTCCGCCCGGCCCGGATTGACCCGCCAGGTGACGGCCGCGAGCCGGGTCTTGATGTCGGCCCGCTGCTGTTCGTCGCGGCTCAGTTCGTGGGCGAGTTCGAGTGCCTTGGTGGCGCGGACGGGGTCGCCGTGGGCCAGCAGGTCCTCGGTGGCCTCCCGCAACACGTCCACGGCCCAGGGGACGGCGGTGAGCGATCCGCCCAGCTGGGCGGCGCCGAGCAGATGACCGGCGACCCGGGTGACGGATTCGCCCTCCAGGTGCAGGAGTTCGGCGGAGCGCAGGTGCAGGCGCGCCAGTACGTCGGCGGGCACCTGGTCCAGGACCGCCGCCTCGGTGTGCGGGTGCGGGAAGCGGTGGCCGTTGAGGATGCCGGAGGCGGACAGCGAGGCGACCGACTGCGCGGCGGCCAGGGCCGGGACGCCCAGGAGCCGGCCGGCCCGCTCCGGCGTGTAGGCGTCGCCCAGCACGGCGAGCGCCGCGCCCAGGTCCACCATGTGCGGTCCGCTGTGCCGCAGGCAGGTCAGGACGGCCTGCCCGAACAGCCCGCCCTGCTCGGGGCGGAAGGCCTCGGTGCCGGTCGGGGCCGAGCGGTACTCCTCCAGGAGCGCGCGCAGCAGCAGCGGGTTGCCCCCGCTGATGGCGTGCAGCTCACCCGAGAGCGCCTCGCGCGGTGTGGGGCCGCGGGAGCCGGCCGCGACGCTCCGGCTTCCCTCGGGGCTCAGCCGCCGCAGCCGGATGCGCCGCGCGTTACGGCTGCGCAGCAGCTCCGTGCAGAAGGCGGCGTCCTGGCCCTCCTGGTGGAGGGGCGTCGTGAGGACCAGCAGCACCCTGGCGGAGCGGCAGTGCCGGACGATGTGCTGGAGATAGCGCAGGGACGCGCTGTCCGCGTGGTGCGCGTCGTCGACGGAGATGACGACCGGGGTGCCGGCACTCAGCCGCTCCAGCGCCGCCTGGAACTCGCGCATCGCGCTGACCTGCGGCTGGCCGTCCGGTGCGGTGGAGGCCTCGGGCAGCGCGCCGGCCGGCGCGTCCCCGGTCAGCTGCCGCATCAGGCCGAGCGGCAGCGCCCGTTCGCTCGGTGAGCAGTACGCCCGCAGGGCCAGCTCGTCGCCCGTGTCGGTCCATTCGGCGAGGGCGTCGATGAGTTCACTCTTGCCGCATCCGGCGGCTCCCTCGACGACGATGATGCGTGTCGCGCCGTTGCGGCACTCGTCGAGTGCGGTGCGCAACGCCCGGACTTCCGGCTCTCTTTCGGCAAATACCACTCTGTCCCCCGAACACCATGCTGCAGATTGACTTGTTCCGGCATTGGGAAAATGCCTCATAGGAACACGTGTGGCGTATCTGGAACGCGTGTGCGTACGCCACACGCCTCAGAGTGTGGCGCACGCTCGGCGCATCCTCTAGTGGCCACAAGCTGCACGGACGGCGAGGCGGTGTTGCGTTCGGCGGTCACGGTCCAACGCTTGTCAGTTCCGCGGGAGTTCGCTCGGTCTAAGATGCCCCGACGGCTTCAAGGCAAGGGTGGTGCTGTGGGTCACCGTGAAGATCTTCTGGAAGGCGCTAAGCGCTGTCTCCTGGAGAAGGGGTTCGCCCGTACGAGCGCGCGGGACATCGTAGCGGCGTCCGGAACCGCTCTGGCGTCCATCGGCTACCACTACGGTTCCAAGGACGCCCTGCTGGTGCAGGCGTACGTCCAGGCGATGCAGGAGTGGGCGGACGAGTTCGGACCGGGGACCGCGATCGGGGCCGACCTCGAATCCGCGTCGTCGACGATCGAGCGTTTCGAGATGGTCTGGAACCGCATCGTCGAGATCTTCCCGGAGCGCAAACCGCTGTGGGCGCTGAGCGTGGAGGTCGCCGTGCACGCGGAGAACCTGCCCCAGATGCGCGAGGGGCTCTCCAGGGCGCAGCCGTTCGGCTGGTCGGCCCTGGTCGCGCTCTTCCATGGCGTGGACGAGAGCGAGGTCGACGAGCAGATGGCGGTCACCCTCGGCCGGTTCTACGCCGCGCTGCTCAACGGGGTGATGTCGCTGTGGCTGTTCTCGCCGGAGACCGCGCCCTCCGGGCGCGATCTGGCCGAGGCGATGCGGGCCATTCTGGTGCTGCACCAGGGTACCGCCGCCGGCACGGGCCCGATCGTCTGAGGGGGCCGTGCCCGAGGGAGGGGGTGGGTGCCGTGGCTGCCGCCTCCTCAGAGCTCGTCGCGGACCAGACCCGCGTCGCGCAGCTCGCTCACCCAGATGTCCATGTCGGTACGGGTGTTCTCCGGGTCCGTGCACCACAGCTCGGCCAGCATCTCGGCCGCCGGGCCGAGTTGGCCGTTGTGCTGGCGCAGCGCGATCCACATGGCCGCGGCGACGGGGCTGCACCGGTAACTGGGGCCCTCCGTCGTGGTGAGGAATTCGAGGCACCCGTCCTCGGTGACGCGTGAGGTGACGCCGTGCTCTGGTCGTACCGGCACTCTGGCCTCCGTAGTCGATAGCCGGTCGGTGACGGCCAACCATGGGAAGGAGGCGTGACCGTGTACGCGGGGCGGGATGGGGATGTGTGTCAGGCCGGTGCGTTCACGGGCTCCGACCGGGACTGCCTCGCACATCGGCTCTTGAGGGCAGACTGCCCGATGCCGCGATAGACGTTAGTCTAGTACGGTCGTCTAGATTCTGGTGAGGGAAGCGCAACTCTGTCCGGATTGCATTGGACGGGGCATGAAACACACATGCCCCGGAGATGACTCCGGGGCATGCGGCAGGAGGCAGTTCGACGACACGGCCTAAGGGCTGTCCCGCGGCGTCACGGGGCTGGGCACGCCCGCTCGCAGCGTTGCCGGAGCGCCCTGGTAGCTCCGCTACAAGGGTGCTCCGGCGCCTTGCGATCGCACGCACCCAGCCCCGCTCCTTCTTCCGCGTGACAACCCAATACAGGCCCTAGACGCGGGTGACCGGGCGAGCGGGCCGGACGGCCCGCCGCACCCGGCGGTTCACCGTCCCACCGCGGTCACGCCCATGCGCGCGCGGATCAGGTCGAGCACCGCGGCCACGTGGGAGTCCAGGAAGAAGTGTCCGCCGGGGAACACCTTCAGCTCGAACGAAGCCGTGGTGTGCTCGCGCCACGACGCCGCCTCGTCGACGGTCACCTGCGGATCGTCGTCACCCACGAGCGCCATGACGTCCAGGCCCAGCGGCGGCCCCGGCCGGTAGCGGTAGGTCTCCGCGGCCTTGTAGTCGCTGCGGATCGCCGGGAGGATCATCCGCAGGATCTCGGGATCGGCCAGCACCGCGGAATCCGTCCCGCTCAGCTGGGTGATGTCCGCGATGAGGCGGTCGTCGTCCGCCAGGTGCACGGTCTCCTCGCGCACCCGGGAGGGCGCCCGGCGGCCGGAGGCGAAGAGCATGCCCGGCGGTGTCCCCGCGGCCTCCAGCCTGCGGGCCACCTCGAACGCGAGCGTGGCGCCCATGCTGTGGCCGAACAGGATCAGGGGTACGTCACCCCAGGGGCGCAGCTCCTCCACGACGAGGCCGGCCAGCTCCTCGATGGACTCGACGCAGGGCTCGTTCCTGCGGTCCTGGCGGCCCGGGTACTGGATCGCCAGCACGTCGACCGCCGGGGACAGCGCACGCGACACCGGGAAGTAGTAGGTGGCCGAACCGCCCGCGTGCGGGAAGCAGACCAGACGGGCGCGCGCCTCGGGCGCCGGATGGAAACGCCGGATCCAGGGTCCGGTCTCCCGGGAGTCGTCCGTCATCAGTGCTCTACATCCTTACTCATCGTGCCGCCCAGCTGCCTGGCGGCCGGTAGTGAAGCGGTGCGCTCCACCGGGGTGCGGTGCCGGGACGGGCGTCCGGACCGGCCGCCGGGGCGCGGCGCAGGCTCAGCAGCGCGGCGGTCACGGCGGCGATCTCCTCGCGGGACGGCGCGCCGCCCAGGAAACGCAACGCCGGTCCGGTGCGGTCCGGGTCCGCGCTCCGGGCCGCCGGGGCATGGGCGAGAGCGGTCATGGGCGGGTCACTCCTCACAGGGTCACAGGTCACAGGTCGTCGCGGTTCACAGGTCTCAGGTCGGGGGGTTGCCGTGCTTGCGGGCGGGGACAGGAGCATCCTTGGTCCGCAGCATCGCGAGGGAACTCACCAGCACCGCACGGGTCTCGGCCGGATCGATCACATCGTCGACCAGACCGCGCTCCGCCGCGTAGTAGGGGTGCATCAGCTCCTGCTGGTACTCCTTGATCCGCTGCTCACGGGCTGCCGCGGGATCGGGCGCGGCGGCGATCTCCCGGCGGAAGACGATGTTCGCCGCACCCTCCGCGCCCATCACGGCGATCTCGTTGGTCGGCCACGCGAAGGACAGGTCGGCCCCGATGGAACGCGAGTCCATCACGATGTACGCACCGCCGTACGCCTTGCGCAGGATGACCTGGACGCGGGGGACGGTCGCGTCGCAGTAGGCGTAGAGCAGCTTCGCACCGTGCCGGATGATGCCCCGGTGCTCCTGGTCGGTGCCCGGCAGGAAGCCCGGTACGTCGACCAGCGTGACCAGGGGGATGCTGAACGCGTCGCAGGTCTGGACGAACCGCGCCGCCTTCTCCGAGGCGTGGATGTCCAGCACCCCGGCCTGCGAGGCGGGCTGGTTCGCCACGATGCCGACCGTGTGACCGTCCAGCCGGGCCAGCGCGCAGATGATGTTGGTGGCCCACTGCGCGTGGACCTCGAAGAAGTCCTCGTCGTCGACGATCTCCCGGATCACCGCGCGCATGTCGTACGACTGGTTGGCGTGGTGCGGCACCAGGGTCAGCAGGCTCTCGCACCGACGGTCCGCCGGGTCGTCGGTCGGTGCCTCGGGCGGCAGTTCGCGGTTGTTCGCCGGCATCAGGGAGAGCAGGTGCCTGACCTCCTCCAGACACTCCGCCTCGTCGTCGTACACGAAGCCCGCCGCGCCGGAGACCGTCGCGTGCACCTGCGCCCCACCGAGCTCTTCGTGTGTCACCCGCTCGTTGGTGACGGCCTGGACCACGTCCGGACCGGTGATGTACATCTGCGAGATGTCCCGCACCATGAAGACGAAGTCGGTGAGCGCCGGCGAGTAGGTGGCACCGCCCGCGCACGGCCCGAGGATCACACTGATCTGGGGAATCACCCCGGACGCCCGCACATTGCGGCGGAAGATCCCGCCGTACCCGGCGAGCGCCGTCACACCCTCCTGGATCCGGGCCCCGGCCCCGTCGCTCAGACCCACCAGCGGAGCCCCGGACGACAGCGCCAGATCCATCACCTTGTGGATCTTCTGCGCGTGCGCCTCGCCCAGCGAGCCGCCGAAGACCCTGAAGTCATGCGCGTACGCGAACACCGTACGGCCGTGCACCTGGCCCCACCCGGTGATCACCCCGTCCCCGCTGGGCCGCCGGTGCTCCAGGCCGAAGCCCGTGGACCGGTGCCGCCGCAACGGCTCCACCTCGCGGAACGTACCCGGGTCGAAGAGCAGTTCCAACCGCTCCGGAGCGGTCAGCTTGCCCCGGGCGTGCTGCTGTTCGGTGGAGCGCGGGCCCAGTCCCTCACGCGCCGCGCTCTTCAGCTCCGCCGCCTGAGCCACCAGCGAGCGCAGATCCGGCCGGGGCGCCGGGGAACTGTCGCCCACACTGTCCGACGGGGCGTCCTGAATCACTGTCATGGTCCCACCCATCCATGGCTCGACGGTGCGCGGCGGTTTCCTCCACCGGCGCCGGAATCCGGATAACCGTCCCTCATTGAAGACCCGGCGCGGCCCCGTGCCCTCCCCTAAGTTGTCCGGCACCCCCCTACGCCGGGTCCGCGAGGCCTGGGCCGGGTCCGCGACCCGCCCGCGGCCGGGACCCGCCCCGTCCGGTCCCGACGCCCGACCCTTAGGGGCTCTACGGGGGACCGCCGGGTGGAGCCGAAATCCCTTTGCGCCGACCGGACCGCAGGGCGCCGCGCCTCCACGAGCGCGGGGCGTCAACGGAATTGGGACCCGCAACCTTAGGGGTTTTGGCGGCGGCGGGCAGACCTCAGCCTGGGTCCCGACCGGTTCGGAAACGAAGCGCCCGACGGCTGATCGCGCCGGGACGACGTGCTGAAGGGCAGGAACACCAATGAGAGACGACTTCCGCGCCGGCGCTGCGCTGGTCTTCCCCGGCATGAGTCCCACGCGCTTCCAGGACTCGGCCAAATTCATGCTCATCAACCCGGTGGCCCGCCGGCTGGTCGCCGACGCCGACGACGCGCTCGGCTACTCACTCGTCGACCGCTACCGCGAGGCCGAGGGCGACTACAGCGAATACGCGCAGGTCGCCTTCCTCGTCAACTGCCTGGCCCTCGCCGCGTGGGCGCACGACCGCTTCGACCCGGAACCCGAGCTCTGCGTCGGACCCAGCTTCGGCGGAAAGACCGCGGCCGCCCACACCGGCGTCCTCGACTTCGCCGACGCGGTCCGCCTGACCGCCGGCTGGGCCAGGCTCCTGGAGTCCTGGTTCGCCGAGAACCTCCAGGACGTCGTCACCCACTCCTTCACCCGGGTCCCGCTCCCGGAACTGGACCGGGTGCTCGCCGAACTCGACGAGCGCGGCGAGTGGTACGAGGTCTCCTGCCACGTCGACGACGACTTCCACATGGTGTCGCTGCGCGCACACGTCCTCGACTGGCTCGGCAAGCGGCTGCGTTCGGTGGGCGGCCTGCCGCTGTACACGATGCGCCCGCCCATGCACGCGAGCGTCTTCGCCCCGCTGCGCGAGCGGGCCGAGCGGGAACTGTTCGCCCCGCTGACCTTCCACGATCCCCGCATCCCGGTCGTCGCCGACCAGGACGGCACCCTGCTGACCACCGGTGACCAGGTCCGCACCATGCTGCTGGACGGTTTCGTCCGCCCGGTCCGCTGGCCCCTCGTCGTCGACTCCCTGCGCCGCCACGGCGTCGGCAGGCTGTACGTCGCGGGACCGGACAGCCTCTTCGGCCGGGTACCCGTCACCACCAGGAACTTCGACGTCGTCGCCGTGGACCCCAGGACGGCGCTCCGGCCCGTCCGCCGGAGCCTCGCCGCCTGAGCGCGGCCCGGTCGCCCCGGACCCAACGCACCTCCGGTGGGACGCGCCCAGGCCGGCGCCGCGTCCCTGCCACCGGAACTCAGGACCGGCCGCGGACTTCCGAGCGAGAGGTACACCATGACCCTTCTGACCAGGACCGACCTGGGATTCGCCTATCTGCAGCTGACCGGGTCGGCCTGGCAGGAGCCGGTGCGGTACACGCTGGAGGAGCGGCTGGCGGCGCTGGCCGAGAACAACTGCGCCTCGATGGGCATGAGCGTCGAGGAGCTGGAGTCGTTCCTCGCCGAGTTCTCGGCGGACAAGCTGCGCGGACTGCTCTCGGAGTACGCGATCCGGCTGCACGAGCTGGAGGTCCACTTCGGCTGGAACGCCGGACCGGAGGAGAGCGCCGCCGCCCTGGAGACGGAGACCCGCCTCTTCGACCTGGCCGAGATCGCCGGCATCCCCTCCGTCAAGTCCTGTGCCGTCTACCCGCCCGGTGTGGAGATGCCCCCCACCGAGGTCCTCACCGAGCGCTTCGGCGCGATGTGTGACCGGGCCGCCGCGCGCGGACTGAACATCTCCCTCGAAGCGATGGCCGTGATGCCCGGCTTCACCTACCAGGTCGCCTCCGACATCATCACCGCCGCCGACCGGCCCAACGCCGGTCTGCTCGTCGACATGTGGCACCTCTTCCGCGACCCGACGGGCATCGGCTCGATCGACCAGCTCACGGGCGCGCAGATCGTGGGCGTGGAGTTCGCGGACGCCCCGCGCACCCCGTCCCCCGACGTCATGAACGAAGTCCTCAGCGGCCGCATGCTGCCGGGCGAGGGCGACTTCGACATCACCGGGCTGCTGCGCAAGCTGGACGCCAAGGGTGTCGACCTCACCCCGTCGGTGGAGGTCCTCTCCGCCGACCTGCGCGCCCTGCCACTCAGCGAGAACATCGCCCGCACCGCCGCCGCCGTGCGCGCCTCTCTGGAGAAGGCCCGTGGCTGAGCCGGTCACCGCCGCCCCGTACCCACCGAGCGCAGAGACCTCTGGAGAAGGAACCATGTCCGATCTCGTCGACGCATGCCCGCACGCCCAGCCCCGCCCCTTCCCCCTGGAACGCACCGGCTGCCCCCTGGACCCCGCACCGGAGTACGCGGTCCTGCGGGAGACCGAGCCGGTCTCCCGGGTCAAGCTCAAGTTCAACGGCCGTGAGGCCTGGCTGCTCACCCGGTACGAGGACGTCCGGCAGATGCTGGTCGACCCGCGGTTCAGCGCCAACATGGCCGACCCCGGCTACCCGCTCCAGTTCCACTTCCCCATGGAACTGCTCGGCAAGGTCAAGCCCGCCCTGCTGCACATGGACCCGCCGGAGCACACCGCGCACCGCATGATGCTGATGCCCGAGCTCAGTGTGAAGCGCGTCGAGGCGATGCGGCCGCGCACCCAGGAGATCGTCGACGAGTGCATCGACGCGATGCTGGCCCAGGGCGGCCCGGTGGACCTGGTGTCCATGCTGTCGATGCCCGTGCCGTCCATCGCCATGTGCGAGCTGACCGGTGTTCCGCACGAGTCGCGCGACCTGTTCCACCGCTGGGTCACCCTCCTCGTCACCCAGGGCAGCGCCGAGGAGCACGCCTCGGCCAACGCCGAGGTCGAGGTGCTCCTCTACGAGCTCATCGCCGAGCGGCAGAAGAACCCCGGCGACGACCTGATCAGCAGTCTGATCCAGCGCAACGGGGAGAAGAACGAGCTGGAACCGTCCGACATCAGTGCCCTGGTACGGGCCATGATCGCCGCCGGCCACGAGAGCACCGTCAACGGCATCACCATCGGCGCCCTCGTCCTCCTCCAGCACCCCGAGCAGGCCGACTGGCTGCGCGCGCACCCCGAACTGTCGGGCCAGGCCGTCGACGAGCTGTCGCGCTACTCCAGCATCTCCGACCACGGCACCGTCCGCGTCGCGCTGGAGGACGCCGAGATCGGCGGCCAGCTGATCCGCAAGGGCGAGGGCGTCATCTGCTCGCTCTCCGCCTCCAACCACGACCCGGCCGTCTTCAAGGACCCCAACACCCTGGACCTGAGCCGCCGCGAGGCACGCCACAACGTCGCGTTCGGCTTCGGACGCCACCAGTGCGCGGGCCAGATGCTCGTCCGCATGCAGCTGGAGGTCGTCTTCACGACCCTGCTGCGGCGTATCCCCGGACTGCGTCTCGACGCGGCCCTGGACGAACTGCCCTTCAAGGCCAACGCCCTCATCGACGGCGTCCACGAGCTGCCGGTGACCTGGTAAAGGAGTTTCCCATGCGTGTGATCGTCGACAAAGAGCGCTGTGTCGCGGCCGGTTCCTGTGTGATCACCTCGCCCGCGGTCTTCGACCAGGACGAGGAGGACGGCAAGGTCGTCCTGCTGATCGAGACGCCGGACGAGAAACTCCGCGACGAAGTCCTGGAGTCCGTCAACGTCTGCCCGGTCGCGGCGCTGAGCGTCGCCGACTAGGTACGGGGCACAGCCCCGGGAAGCCGGGGCACGGAACCCACCCCCCTCTCAGGTTCCGTGCCCCGGCCCCCCACACCCCCCGAAGAGCCCGGCCCCCCGTCGCGCGACGACGCCGGCCCGCTCGCCACCCACACCCGAAAGCGACGTTGGAACCGTGGAGAATCCGAACACCACTTACGCGCCGACGGCGCACGGGAACGGCGGGACGGTCCATTCCCTCCTCGACGACGCGACCGCCGACACCCCCGACGGGCGGTGTCTGCACGACTCCGCCGGCGAGGTGACGTACCGGCGGATGGCCGAACTCAGCCACGGCTTCGCCGCCTGGCTCACCGAGCGGGGTGCGGCCCACGGTGACCGGCTGCTGGTCCAGCTCCCCAGCCGGCGGGAACTGGTGGCCATGGTCTACGGGGCCTCGCGCCTCGGAGTGATCCTGGTGCCGCTCAACCCCGCGATGAAGGAGTACCACCTCCGGTCCGTCATCGAGGACGCCGAACCCACCCTGATCATCGGGGACGGCCCCACCACCGAGGTACTCGGCAGGGCCGCCGGCCTCCCCGTGCACGACCTCGCGGCGATCTGGCCCCACGTCGAGGAGGCCGCCGGCCGCCCGGCGCCGCCGCCCCTCGACATCGCCGCCGACGACACCGCGTTCCTCGTCTACACCTCCGGCTCCACCGCCGCGCCCAAGGCGGTCGTGTGCCCGCACGCGCAGGTCACCTTCGCCTCCCGCGCCATCCAGGAAGTGCTGGGATACCGGCCGGACGACGTCGTCTTCTGCCGCTTCCCGATCTCCTGGGACTACGGCCTGTACAAGGTGCTGCTCGCCTGCCTGGGACGCTCCCGGCTGGTCCTGGACGGCGGCGAGTCCGACCTCGTACTGCTGCGGCGGATGCGGGAGACCGGCGCGACCGTGGTGCCCATCGTCCCCTCGCTGGCCACGATGATCGGCACCCTCGCCCGGCGCGACACCCAGGACCCGCCCCCGGTGCGGATGTTCACCAACACCGGCGCCGCGCTGCCCGCCCACGCCGTCACCGCCCTGCGCGAGGCGTTCCCCGGCGTACAGGTGATCCGCCAGTTCGGCCAGACCGAGTGCAAGCGCGTCTCCATCATGCCGCCGGACCAGGAACACGAACGCCCCCAGTCGGTGGGCCTGCCCCTGCCCGGCACCACCGTCCTCATCCTCGACGCCGAGGGCCGGCCCCTCCCGGCCGGCGAGACCGGCGAGATCGTCGCCGTCGGCCCGCACGTCATGCCCGGCTACTGGCGCCGCCCCGAACTCTCGGCGCGCACCTTCCGCCGCGACCCCGCCACCGGGGCGCTGCGGCTGCACACCGGCGACTACGGCCGGCTCGACGAGGACGGCTACCTCTACTTCGAGGGCCGCCGCGACGACATGTTCAAGCGCAAGGGCATCCGGATGAGCACGGTGGAGATCGAGGCCGCCGCCATGGACATTCCCGGTGTGCGGACCGCCACGGCGCTGCCGCCCACCGACACCCGGGACCTGGTCATCTTCGCCGAGACCGAGCTGCCCCCGCACACCGTTCTGAAGGAACTCGCCGAGCGTCTGGAGTCGGCGAAGGTGCCCGCCCAGTGCCGGGTCCTGGACGAACTGCCGCTGAGCCTGCACGGGAAGAACGCCCGGCAGCTGCTGACCGAGATGATCGACGGGGAAGGGCGATGAGCCGCTACCAGGCACTGGCCGAACGCTTCGGCACACCGCTGTACGTGTACGACCTCGACGAGATCGAGGCGGCCCGGCAACAGCTGTCCGACGCACTGCCCGAGGAGTTCACCCTCTTCTACGCCCTCAAGGCCAACCCCCACCCGGGGCTGGTCCGGGCCCTGCGCGAGGGCGGGGGCCGCAACTGCCGGCCCGAGATCAGCTCCACCGGCGAGCTGGAGTCCGCCCTCGCCGCCGGCTTCCGCGGCGAGGACTGCCTCTACACCGGACCCGGCAAGACCGCGGGGGAACTGGACGAGGCGATCCGCCTGGGCGTCCGCGTCTTCTCCACCGACTCGGTCTCCGACGTCCGCCATGTCGCGGACGCCGCCCTGGCGAACGGGGTGACCGCCGACTGCCTGCTGCGCGTCAACAGCGCGACCGCCAGCGCCACCAGCAGCATCCGGATGACCGGCACCCCCTCGCAGTTCGGCTTCGACAGCGAGACCCTGGCCGACGTCGTCCCCGAGCTGCGGACGGTCGAGGGCGTCCGCATCACCGGGATGCACTTCTTCCCGCTGAGCAACGCCAAGGACGAGGAGAGCCTCGTCGGCGAGTTCCGCCACACCATCGAACTGGCCGCCCGCCTCCAGCAGGAGCTGGACCTCCCCCTGCGCTTCCTCGACATCGGCGGCGGCTTCACCGTGCCGTACGCCGTACCCGGCAGCCGGGGTACGTACCCCAAGCTGCGCGGCGAACTCGCGGCCGCGCTGGACACCCACTTCCCGCGCTGGCGGACCGAGGGCCCCGAGGTCGCCTGCGAGTCGGGCCGCTACCTCGTCGGCGCGAGCGGCACGCTGGTCGCCTCGGTCAGCAACGTCAAGGTCAGCCGCGGTCGCAAGTTCGTCATCCTCGACGCGGGCATCAACACCTTCGGCGGCATGTCGGGCCTGGGCCGGCTGCTGCCCGTGGCCGTCGGGACCGAATCCGGGGAATGCGTCGAATCCGCCAGCCTGGTGGGCCCGCTGTGCACTCCCGGCGACATCCTCGGCCGCGAGATCGACCTGCCCGCGCTCGCCCCCGGCGACCTGGTGTCGATCCCCAACGCCGGGGCGTACGGGCCGACCGCCAGCCTGCTGATGTTCCTGGGCCGCCCGGCCCCCACCGAGGTGGTCGTACGGGGTGACACGGTGCTGTCCGTCTCCCGGATCGAGCACTCCCGCTCCTACGCGAACGTGGACGAACCGTCCGCGGACACCGGGGCGGGAGAGACCGCATGAGCGCCGGCCTCACACACGGCGCCACCAGCGCCGTCAGCGCGGCGGGCGACCGGCGCGGCACCGTGATCGTCACCACCGTGGCCTCCGACTCCCACACCTGGAACCTCGTCTTCCTCCAGCTGCTCATCGAGGAGCTGGGATACGAGGTGATCAACCTGGGGCCGTGCGTCCCGGACCAGGTACTCGTCGACGCCTGCCGGGAGAGCGCCCCCGACCTGGTGGTGATCAGCAGCGTCAACGGGCACGGCCACCAGGACGGCCTGCGCGTCATCGACGCACTGCGCACCCGCGGTGAACTGGCCTCGACCCCGGTGGTCATCGGCGGCAAACTCGGCGTCGCCGGGCAGCAGAGCGACGCGGCGATCGGCGAGCTGATCTCCGCCGGTTTCGACGCCGTCTTCGACGACGCCTCCACCACCACCAGGGAGTTCAGCCGGTTCGTCGGCGCACTGCCCACCGCCCCCCGCGCCCTGGAACGCACCGAGGTCGTGGCGTGAGACCGGGCGCGCGCCCGCTCCGGCGGACGTCCGAGGGGGCGCGCCCGGTGGACTTCGGAGCCTTCGTCCGGGCCAGGAGCCGCGCCGGCGACCTGGTGGTGCAGCCCCGGATGGGGTTCAGCGACCCCGCCACCATGCGCGCCGGACTGGCCGCGACCCGCGCCGCCGACGCCGCGACGGTCGGCACCATCACCCTCGACAGCTACACCAGGGTCGGTGAACTGACGTCCGTGGAGAGCGCGTTGCGGGCCGGGGCCGATCTCAACGGCTACCCCATCGTCAGCTACGACCCGGCCGTGACCGGGCAGGTTCTCGCGGGCATCAGGGACGAGGCGTTCCCCGTCCAGGTCCGGCACGGATCGGCCGTCCCCGAGGACATCTTCACCGCGCTGCGACGGACCCTGATCAACGCCACCGAGGGCGGCCCCGTCTCCTACTGCCTCCCCTACGGACGGACTCCGCTGGACGAGTCCGTACGGAACTGGGTCCGCTGCACCGAAGATTTCGCACAACTGCGGGAATCGGGCGTGGAACCGCATCTGGAGACGTTCGGCGGCTGCATGCTCGGGCAATTGTGCCCACCCAGCCAGCTGGTGGCGATCAGTGTGCTCGAAGCGCTTTTCTTCTGCGCGCACGGAATACGCAGTGTGTCGCTCAGCTATGCCCAGCAGACCCACCCGGGGCAGGACCGGGAAGCGGTCGCGGCGCTGCGGCGGCTCTGCGCCGAATTGCTCCCGACGCCGAACTGGCACGTGGTCATCTACGCCTACATGGGCGTGTACCCGACCACGGACGAAGGCGCCTATCTGCTGCTCGACGAAGCGACGCGCCTCGCGGTCGACTCTGGTTCGGAGCGGCTCATCGTGAAGACGGTGGCTGAGTCCCGCCGCATACCGACCGTCGCGGAGAACGTCGCCGCGCTGGAGTCCGCGGCCCGCACCGCCAAGGCGCCGCCGTCCGGCGGCCCGGCCGCCGCCGAGGCCGACTCGCAGACATACCTGGAGGCCAGAGCCCTGGTGGAGGGCGTACTCGAACTGGCCCCGGACATCGGGCACGCACTCGTGCTCGCCTTCAGGCAGGGCGCCCTGGACATCCCGTACTGCCTGCACCCGGACAATCACGGCCGGGCCCGCAGCTACATCGACGGCGACGGCCGGCTGCGGTGGGCCGGCATCGGGCGGCTGCCGCTGGCCGGGCTCGTCGGCCGGGCCCGCGGCCGGGAGGTCACCTCGGCGGGGCTGATCGCCGACCTCTCCTACGTACAAAGGGCATTCGACCGGACGGCGATGGATTCCGGTGACTTCCGGGACCGCGAAGGTGCGGACATCCGGCCGGACACCGGTCACTCTCCCGCGGTGAACAGCGGGCGAGATCTCAGGTCTTAGGGGGGCTCTAGGGGCTGCGTGCGGCCTTTCGCCTTCCATAGCGTGACCCGCAAGTGGTGCGGTTCCCTGGTGAATTCCGTCCGGCGACGGGCGACAATTGTGTGGAGTGCAGATGACTGAGTCGGGAAACTTCGTCTCTGGCACCGACGGTGTGCCGGACGGGGGCACGGTGCAGCAGTCCGCACTCGTGCGTGAGCTGGAATCCCTCCCCACCTCGGAGCAGACCCGGGTGCTGCTCGACCTGGTGCGGGAGAACACCGAGGCCGTCCTGCGGCAGACCCGGCCGGACGCCGCGCAGAGCGTGGACCCGGCACGCGCCTTCCGCGAGCTGGGGCTCGACTCCGTGGCGCTGGTGGCGCTGCACGCCCGGCTGGCCGCGGCCACCGGCCTCGCACTGCCCCCTACCGTCGCCTTCGACCACCCCTCACCGGCCGAGCTCGCCGCACACCTGCGCACCGAGGCCCTGGGCCTGCCCGACCTGCCCGACCCGGTCGTCGCACCCGGCATCGCCACCGACGACCCGATCGCCGTCGTCGGCATCGGCTGCCGCTACCCGGGAGACGTGTCGTCCCCCGAGGACCTGTGGCGACTGGTCGCCGACGGCACCCACATCCGCGACGACTTCCCCACCGACCGGGGCTGGGACCTCGACCGGCTCTTCGACAACGACCCCACGACCCCCGGCACCACCTACGCCAGGCACGGCGGATTCCTGTCCGGCGCGGCCGAGTTCGACGCGGACTTCTTCTCCATCAGCCCCCGTGAAGCCCTCGCGATGGACCCGCAGCAGCGCCTCGTGCTGGAGACCGTGTGGGAGGCCGTGGAGCGGGCCGGGATCGACGCGCGGACCCTGCGCTCCAGCCGGACCGGCGTCTTCGTCGCCGCCGAGCCGCAGGAGTACGCGATGCGCCTGCACGAGGCGCCGGACGGACTGGACGGATACCTGCTCAGCGGCAACGCCCCCAGCGTGGTCTCCGGCCGGGTCGCCTACACGCTCGGCCTGGAAGGACCCGCGCTGACCGTCGACACCGCCTGCTCGGGCTCGCTGGTCGGCCTCCACCTCGCCGTCCAGTCCCTGCGGCGCGGCGAGTGCACCCTCGCGCTGGCGGGCGGGGTCGCCGTCATGGGCAGCCCCGGTGTGTTCACCGCGTTCAGCCGGCAACGCGGACTCGCCCCCGACGGCACGGTCAAGGCCTTCGCCGCCGCCGCGGACGGCACGGCGTTCGCCGAGGGCGCCGGTGTGTTCGTCCTGGAACGCCTCTCCGACGCACGGGCCAACAACCACCCGGTCCTCGCCGTCCTGCGCGGTACGGCCATCAACCAGGACGGCGCGTCCAACGGGCTGACCGCGCCCAGCGGCCGCGCCCAGCGCCAGGTCATCCGCCAGGCACTCGCGGACGCCGGACTCACCGCGGGCGAGGTCGACGCCGTCGAGGCGCACGGCACCGGCACCACGCTCGGCGACCCCATCGAGGCCCAGGCGCTGATCGCCACCTACGGGCAGGAACGCACCGGGGAGCCGGTCTGGCTCGGCTCGGTGAAGTCCAACATCGGACACACCCAGGCAGCCGCCGGCTCGGCCGGCCTGATCAAGATGATCATGGCGATGCGTCATGGCGTGCTGCCCGCGACCCTGCACGTGGACGCCCCCTCGCCCAACGTCGACTGGTCGGCGGGGGAGGTCCGGCTGCTCACCGAACCCGTGCCGTGGGCTCCCGGCGACCGCCCCCGCCGGGCCGCCGTCTCCTCCTTCGGCGTCAGCGGCACCAACGCCCACATCGTCATCGAGGAGCCGCCGGCCGGGACCGCGCGGAGCGCCGCCGCCGAGGGCGACGGCACCCCCGCCGACGACGGACGCCCGCTGCCCGCGACGCTCTCGGCCCGGACCGAGGCCGCCCTGCGCGACCAGGCCCGACGCCTGCTGGCCCACGTCGAGAACGCCCCCGACGCCCGCCCGCTCGACCTCGCCCACTCCCTGGCGACCACCCGTGCCGCGCTGCCCCACCGCGCCGTGGTGCTCGCCGGCGACCGCGCGGGCCTCCTCGACGGGCTGCGCGCCGTGGCCGACGGCCAGAGCGCCCCCGGTGTCCTCACCTCCGTCACCGGCGGCGGCACCGCGTTCCTCTTCACCGGCCAGGGCAGCCAGCGCCTCGCCATGGGACGCCTGCTGTACGACGCCCACCCGGCCTACGCCAAGGCCCTCGACAACGCCATCGGCTACCTCGACCTCCAGCTCGACCGTTCCCTGTGGGACGTCCTGTTCGCCGACGAGGACACCCCCGAAGCGGCCCTCCTGGACCGCACCGAGTACGCGCAGGCGGCCCTCTTCGCCGTCGAGGTCGCCCTGTTCAGGCTCCTGGAGTCCTGGGGCGTCCGCCCCGACTACGTGGCCGGGCACTCCATCGGCGAGCTGACCGCCGCCCACGTCGCCGGTGTGCTCACCCTCGACGACGCCGCCACCCTCGTCGCGGCGCGCGGCCGGCTGATGCAGGCCCTGCCCGAGGACGGCGCCATGATCGCCGTGGAGGCCGCCGAGGAGACGGTCGAGCCGCTCCTCGCGCACTGCCGCGACACGGTGAGCATCGCCGCCGTCAACGGCCCCCGCTCCGTCGTCCTGTCCGGGGACGAGGCGAACGTCACCGCCGTCGCCGCCCGGCTGGAGGCCGCCGGCCACCGCACCAAGCGGCTCCGGGTCAGCCACGCGTTCCACTCACCGCTGATGGCCCCCATGCTCGACGACTTCCGTCAGATCGCCCGGATCCTCAGCTACGCCGCACCGCAGCTCCCCGTCGTCTCCGCCCTCACCGGCCGGCTCGCCACCGCCGGGGAACTCACCGACCCCGAGTACTGGGTACGGCACATCTGCGCCCCCGTGCGCTTCCACGACACCGTCGCCTCCCTCACGGACCGGGGCGTCGCCACCTTCCTCGAACTGGGACCCGACCCGGTGCTCTGCGCCATGGGCCGCGAGAGTGCCGGCCCGGCGGCGGTGTTCGCCCCGCTCCTGCGGCGCGGGCACGACGAGCCGTACCAGGTGCTGAGCGCCCTGGCCGTCGCCCACACGCGCGGCACCCCCATCGACTGGCACGCCTTCTTCGCCGGCGCCGGCGCCCACCGCGTCGAGCTGCCCACCTACGCCTTCCAGCGCGAACGGTTCTGGCTCAGCGCCCCCGACGCCGCCCAGGACGCGACGGCGCTCGGCCAGATGGCCGCCGGCCACCCGCTGCTGGGCGCGGTGGTCGGCCTCGCTGACACCGGGGGCGCCGTCCTCACCGGACGGGTCTCGCTGCGCTCGCACCCCTGGCTCGCCGACCACGTGATCGACGGCCATGTCCTGCTGCCCGGCACCGCGTTCGTCGACCTCGCGGTCCGGGCCGGGGAACAGACCGGCTGCGAACGCCTCGACGAACTGGTCATGGCGGCCCCGCTGATCCTGCCCGGCACCGGCGGCGTCGCCCTCCAGATCGTCGTCGACGCCCCGGACGCCACCGGCCGCCGCCCCGTCGCCTTCTACTCGCGCGACGAGGACGCCCCCGCCGACGCCCCGTGGACCCGGCACGCCACCGGCCTCCTGGCCCCCCGCGGCCCGGCCGGGCCCACCGCGGACTTCGCGTCGGGCACCTGGCCGCCGCCCGGTGCCGAACCCCTGGACATCACCGGCCTCTACGGAGACCTGGCCACGCAGGGCTACGGATACGGCCCCGCCTTCCACGGACTGCGAGCCGTCTGGAAGGCCGCCGGGGGCGAGGTGTTCGCCGAGGTACGGCTGCCGGAGACGGCCGGAGACCCGGCCTCCGCCTACGGACTCCACCCCGCACTGCTCGACGCCGTCCTGCACGCCACCGACTTCGCCGCGGCGGACGGCACCGACAGCCAGGACGGCCGCATCCTGCTGCCCTTCGCCTGGACCGGCGTCACCCTCCACGCGGCGGGCGCGACCACCCTGCGGGTACGCGTCACCGCCACCGGCACCGACGAGGTCGCCCTCGAACTGGCCGACGCCACCGGAGCCCCGGTCGCCTCCGTCGACTCCTTCCTCGTCCGCCCCCTCACGGCCGGCGGACTGGCCGCCACCGCACACCCCGACGCGCTCCACCACGTCCGGTGGACCCCCCTGCCCGACCCCGCCCCCGCCGCGTCCGCCCCGGACACCGGCGCCGTCCACCACTGCCCCGCCCCGACCGGACCCGACGTCGCCGCCGACGTCCGCACCGCCCTCGGCACCACGCTCACGGCCGTACAGGACTGGCTCGCCGACGAGAGCTCCGCCACCGCACGCCTGACCGTCCTCACCCGGGGCGCGGTCGCCGCCGGCCCCGGCGAAGAGGCCGCACTCGCCCAGGCACCCGTCTGGGGCCTGGTGCGCTCGGCCCAGGCCGAACACCCCGGCCGGTTCCTCCTGCTCGACACCGACGGCTCACTCGGCACCGACGAACTGCTGCGCCTCACCGCCGGCTCCGGCGAACCCGAAATCGCCCTGCGCGACGGCCGGCTGCACGTCCCCCGGCTGACCCGCACCACCCAGGCACCGAACCCCGACACCACCCCCTGGCGCACCGAAGGCACCGTCCTGATCACCGGCGGGACCGGCGGCGTCGGCGCCACGCTCGCCCGGCACCTGGTCACCGCGCACGGCGTACGTGGACTGCTGCTCACCGGCCGCCGGGGCGCGGACGCCCCCGGCGCCGAGGAACTGCGCTCCGAGCTGACCGCACTCGGCGCCGAGGTCACGATCACCGCCTGCGACGCCGCCGACCGCGACGCACTGGCCGCAGCCCTGGCCGCCGTACCGGACCGGCTGCCGCTGAGCGCGGTGGTGCACGCGGCCGGGGTGCTCGACGACGCACTCGTCGACTCCCTCGACGACGCCCGCCTGGACACCGTCCTGCGGCCCAAGGCCGACGGAGCCTGGAACCTCCACGAGCTCACCCGCGACAGCGACCTGTCGGCGTTCGTCCTGTTCTCCTCCACCGCCACCCTCCTGGACGGTGCGGGACAGGGCAACTACGCCGCCGCCAACGTCTTCCTCGACGCCCTGGCCACCCACCGCGCCGCCCTCGGCCTCCCCGCGACCTCGCTGGCCTGGGGGCTGTGGACCGGCACCGGCGGCATGGGCGGCACCCTCGACGAGGCCGCCCTGCGGCGCATCGAACGCCTCGGCCTCCAGCCCCTGTCCGTAGCGGAGAACCTCGCCCTCCTGGACCGTGCGATCAGCACCGAGGCACACCCGGCCGTCGTCCCCGTACGGCTGAACCTGCGCACGCTCAACGCCCGAGCCGACGAGGCCCCGGCCCTCCTGCGGGCCCTGGTCCGTCCGCCGCGCCGCGCCGTGGGCGGCGGCGGGGTCAGCGTCGAGCAGTCCCTCGCGCGCAGCCTGAGCGGCCTGACCCGCTCGGAGCGCGGCGAGGCCCTCCTCGACCTGGTCCGTACCCAGGTGGCCGCCGTCCTCGGCCACGACGGTCCCGAACGCGTCGTCACCACGAGGGCGTTCAACGAGATGGGCTTCGACTCCCTCGCGGCCGTCGAACTCCGCAACCGGCTCGGCTCCGCCACCGGCCTGCCGCTCACGGCCACCCTCGTCTTCGACTACCCCTCGCCCGCCGCCCTCGCCGACCACCTGGCCTCCCGGCTCGGCGGCGACGCGGAACAGCGGACCGGCCGGCAGAACCCGGCCACCACCGCCGTCTCCGACGACGACCCCATCGCCATCGTCTCCATGGCCTGCCGCTACCCCGGCGGCGTGACCTCGCCCGAGGAGCTGTGGCGGCTCGTCGAGGAAGGGCGCGACGTCGTCTCGGCGTTCCCCACCGACCGCGGCTGGGCCACCGACATCCACGACACCGAGCCGGGTACACCGGGCAAGAGCCTCACCGACCAGGGCGGATTCCTCCACGAGGCGGCCGACTTCGACGCCGAGTTCTTCGGCATCAGCCCCCGCGAGGCCCAGGCCATGGACCCGCAGCAGCGGCTGCTGCTGGAGATCGCCTGGGAGACCGTCGAACGCGCGGGCATCGACCCGCACGCCCTGCGCGGCAGCGACACCGGTGTGTTCGCCGGTGTGATGTACCACGACTGGGGGCTGCGGCTCGGCCCGCTCCCCGAGCACGTGGCCGGCTACCACGGCAACGGCAGCCTCGCCAGCGTGGTGTCCGGCCGGGTCGCCTACACCCTCGGCATCGAGGGCCCCGCCGTCACCGTCGACACCGCCTGCTCGTCCTCCCTGGTCGCCCTGCACTGGGCAGCCCAGGCCCTGCGCCGGGGCGACTGCGCCCTCGCCCTCGCGGGCGGCGTCACCGTCATGTCCACCCCCGACACCTTCGTCGACATGAGCCGGCAGCGCGGCCTGGCCGCCGACGGACGGTGCAAGTCGTTCGGCAGCGGTGCCGACGGCACCGGCTGGGGCGAGGGCGTCGGCATGCTCCTGCTGGAGCGGCTCTCCGACGCCGAACGCAACGGCCACCGTGTGCTCGGCATCGTCCGGGGTTCCGCCGTCAACTCCGACGGCGCGTCCAACGGCCTCACCGCACCCAACGGACCGGCCCAACAGCGGGTCATCCGACGCGCGCTGAGCGTCGCCGGCCTCACCCCCGCCGACGTCGACGCCGTCGAGGGCCACGGCACGGGCACCGTCCTGGGCGACCCGATCGAGGCCCAGGCACTGCTGGAGACCTACGGCCAGGAGCGGCCCGCGGACGGCAGCCCGCTGCTGCTCGGCTCCATCAAGTCCAACATGGGCCACACCCAGGCGGCGGCCGGGGTGGCGGGCATCATCAAGATGGTGCAGGCGATGCGCCACGGCACCCTGCCCGCGACCCTGCACGCCGACGAGCCCTCACCTCAGGTGGACTGGGACTCGGGCGCCGTCGCGCTGCTGACCGGCCCCACCGCCTGGCCCGCCCACGACCGCCCGCGCCGCGCCGGGGTGTCGTCCTTCGGCATCAGCGGCACCAACGCCCACGTGATCATCGAGGAGCCGCCCGCCACCACACCGCAGGACGCGCCCGAGCCGGCCGGTTCCACGTCCGCCCCGGTCGCCTGGCCGCTCTCGGCGAGGACCCCGGAGGCGCTGAGCGCCCAGGCGGCGCGCCTGCTCAGCCACCTCGCGACCGTCCCCGACGACGCACTCGCCGCGACCGGCCACGCCCTCGCGACGACCCGCGCCGCCCTGGAACACCGCGCCGTCGCACTCGGCGCCGGCCGCACCGAACTCACCGCGGTCCTGGAGGCGTTGGCCTCCGGCGCGGGACCGGTACGGGACACGGTCAGCGAGGGCAAGGCCGCCTTCCTGTTCACGGGTCAGGGTGCGCAGCGGTTGGGGATGGGTCGGGAGCTGTATGAGGCGTTCCCGGTGTTCGCGGAGGCGTTCGACGCGGTGCTGGTCGAGCTGGATGCCCGGTTGGGGCGTTCGTTGCGTGAGGTGGTGTGGGGTGAGGACGTCGATCTGTTGAACGGGACGATGTTCGCCCAGGCCGGCCTGTTCGCCGTCGAGACCGCTCTGTTCCGGCTGGTGGAGTCCTGGGGGGTCCGTCCGGACTTCCTGGTGGGTCATTCGGTGGGTGAGATCGCGGCTGCGCACGTCTCGGGTGTGTTGTCGTTGGCGGATGCGGCTGAGCTGGTGGTGGCGCGTGGTCGGTTGATGCAGGCGTTGCCGGCTGGTGGGTCGATGGTGGCGGTGGAGGCGACGGAGGCCGAGGTGCTTCCGCTGCTGAACGGTGAGGTGGGGATCGCGGCCGTCAACGGGCCGCGTGCGGTGGTCGTTTCTGGTACGGAGGATGCGGTTCGCGGGCTGGTCGCGGCGTTCGAGGAGCAGGGGCGTCGGACGAGTGTGTTGCGTGTCTCGCACGCGTTCCATTCGCCGTTGATGGAGCCGATGTTGGCGGAGTTCGGGGCGGTGGTGGCCGGGCTGTCGTTCGGTGCCGCGTCGATTCCGGTGGTGTCGGGTGTGTCGGGGGATCTGGCGGAGGGCTGGGGTTCGGCCGCGTACTGGGTGCGGCACGTGCGGGAAGCGGTGCGGTTCGCGGACGCGGTCCGGTTCCTGGAGGACCGCGGCGTCACCTCGTACATCGAGATCGGCCCCGACGCCGTGCTCAGCGGCATGGGCCAGAACTGTGTCCAGGACCCGGACGGGGCGGCGTTCGTCCCCTCGCTGCGCCGGAACCGGCCCGAGGCCCGCGCGCTCCTGGCCGCCGTCGGCCGTGCCCACACCCGCGGCGTCACCGTCGACTGGGACACCCTCTTCGGCCTCCGCGGCATCGGACAGGGCCCGGACCTGCCCACCTACGCCTTCCAGCACCAGCGCTACTGGCTCGACCTGGCCACCGCACCCGGCGACCTGGACGCGGTCGGCCTCGAAGCGGTCACCCACCCCCTGCTGAGCGCCGCCGTGGCGACGCCCGACGACGGCGGGGTCGTCCTCACCGGACGGCTCGCCACCGCCACCCAGCCCTGGCTCGCGGACCACGGCGTGCTCGGCAGCGTGCTGCTGCCCGGCACCGGATTCGTCGAACTCGCGATCCGGGCGGGCGACCACGTCGGCTGCGGCCGGATCGAGGAACTCCTCCTCGAAGCACCCCTGACCCTGCCCGCCCGGGGAGGCGTCGCCCTGCGCGTCGTCGTCGGCACACCGGACACGTCCGGCGCCTGCTCGGTCAGCATCCACTCGCGCGGCTCCAGCGCCCCCGACGCCCCGTGGACCAGGCACGCCCACGGCACCCTGACCCGCGAAGCACCCGCCCCCGCCTTCGACCTGACCCAGTGGCCGCCGGCCGGCGCCACCCCGGTCGACGTCGAGTCCGCCTACGAGCGGCTGCGCGAACGCGGCTACGCCTACGGCCCCGCCTTCCAGGGCCTGCGCGCGGCCTGGCGGAGCGGCGACGACGTGTTCGCCGAGGTCGCCCTCGACGGTCCCGCCCGCGCCGAGGCGGCAGCCTTCGGACTGCACCCCGCACTCCTCGACGCCGCCATGCACGCCGATCTGCTGACGGACCCGGCCGCCGACGCGGCCACCCTGCTGCCCTTCTCGTGGAACGGCGTCACCCTGCACGCCGCCGGAACCCCCTCGCTGCGCGTCCACATCCAGCGGCTGCGCGGCGACGAGGTGTCCGCCATCATGGTGGCCGACGAGAGCGGCGCACCGGTCGCCACCGTGGAGTCACTCGTCTCCCGGCCGGTCTCGCCGGAGCAGATCGCGGCGGCATCGGGCGGCGCACTGTCCGCCTCCCTCCACCGGATCGGCTGGCAGCGCACGGAACCGGCCACCACGACGGCCGACGCCACCCCCGCGTACACCGTTCTGCACTGCCCGGTGTCGCCCGAGGGCGGGTACGTCCCCGACGCCGTGCGCGACCTCACCCACCACGTGCTCGACGAGATACGCGACCGGCTCGCGGACCCCGAGGCGGCCGACCGCCCGCTCGTCGTGGTCACCCGGCGCGCCGTGCCCGTACGGCCCGGCGAGGACGTGGACCCCGTGCAGGCCCCCGTATGGGGTCTGGTGCGTGCCGCGCAGGCCGAGAACCCCGGCAGGTTCCACCTGCTCGACGTGGACGGCGCGTCCGAGGTGACCGACGCCGAGCTCTCCGCCGCCGTCGCGTCCGCCGAGCCCGAATCCGCCCTGCGCGAGCACGAGTTGTGGGTGCCGCGGCTCGGCCGGGCCGCCGCACCCGAGCCCGCCCGGCCCGCCCCGTGGGACACCGCGGGCACGGTGCTGATCACCGGAGGCACCAGCGGCCTCGGCGCACTCGTCGCCCGTCACCTCGTCACCGAACACGGCGTACGCCACCTCCTCCTGGCCGGCCGGCGCGGCATGGACGCACCCGGTGCGCAGGCACTCGCCGCCGAACTCACCGGCCTCGGCGCCCACCCCGTGATCGCCGCCTGCGATGTGGCCGACCGCGACGCGCTGGCCGCGCTGCTCGCCGGGATCGACGCCGAACACCCGCTGCGCGGCGTCGTGCACGCGGCGGCGGTCGCCGACGGCGGACTGGTCGGCAGCCTCACGCCCGAGCGGTTCGACGCCGTCCTGCGCCCCAAGGCCGACGGCGCCTGGAACCTGCACGAACTGACCAGGGAGACCGACCTCACCGCGTTCGTCATGTTCTCCTCGGCAGGCGGCCTCGTCCTCGCCGCGGGCCAGGCCGACTACGCGGCGGCCAACGTGTTCCTGGACGCGCTCGCCACCCACCGCGCGGCGGCCGGACTGCCCGCGACCTCGATCGCGTTCGGCATGTGGGAGGTCAGCACCGGCCTCGGCGGCGACCTCACCGAAGCCGACCTGGACCGGATGCGCCGCCTCGGCCTGCCCGCCCTCCCCGCCGACCGGGGCCTCGCACTCCTCGACGCCGCAGTCGTCGCCGGGGACACCGTCGTCGTCCCCCTCACCATCGACCCGGCGGCGCTCGCCGCCCGCAGCGACGAACTGCCCGCACTGCTCCGCGGCCGGGTCCGTACCCCCGCCCGCCGCACCGTCCGGGCGGCCGCCACCGGCTCCGCACTGGAACGCCGGCTGTCCGGTACGACCCCCG
The DNA here is from genome assembly GCF_040655445.1 of Streptomyces sp. NPDC050423. Lineage (NCBI taxonomy): Bacteria > Bacillati > Actinomycetota > Actinomycetes > Kitasatosporales > Streptomycetaceae > Streptomyces > Streptomyces sp. NPDC050423. Next base: position 6,137 of record NZ_JBFAJY010000001.1, on the reverse strand, counting down.
ACGAGCGGGCCCGCATCCTGCTCGACACCGTCCGCACCCAGGTCGCCGCCGTCCTCGGCCAGCCGACCCCCGAGGCGGTCGGACCCGACACCGCCTTCCGCGACCAGGGGTTCGACTCCCTCGCCGCCGTGGAACTGCGCAACCTGCTGGTCGGCGCGACCGGGCTGCGACTGCCCGCGACGCTGGTCTTCGACTACCCCAACTCCCGTGCCGTGGCCGGACATCTCGACACCCTGCTCACCGGCACGACCACCGCCGCTCCCGCCGCCGCCCCGCTCGCGGCCGTCGACGACGACCCGATCGCGGTGGTGGCCATCAGCTGCCGCTTCCCCGGCGGCGTCCGCTCGCCCGAGGACCTGTGGGACCTCGTCGCGGACGGTGTCGACGCCATCGGTGACTTCCCCGCCGACCGCGGCTGGGACGCCGACGCCCTCTACGACCCCGAACCCGGACTCCCCGGCCGCACCTACGTCCGCGAGGGCGGATTCCTCTACGACGCGGCCGAGTTCGACCCCGAGTTCTTCGGCATCATGCCGCGCGAGGCCCTCGCGATGGACCCGCAGCAACGCCTGCTGCTCCAGTCCGCGTGGGAGACCTTCGAGCGCGCCGGGATCGACCCGGAGACGCTGCGCGGCAGCCAGACCGGTGTGTACGCCGGTGTGATGTACCACGAGTACGGCAGCCGGGTCACCGACGTCCCCGACGACCTGGCCGGCTACCTCGGCAACGGCAGCGCGGGCAGCATCGCCTCCGGCCGCGTCGCCTACGCGCTGGGCCTCGAAGGGCCCGCCGTCACCGTCGACACCGCCTGCTCCTCCTCCCTGGTCAGCCTCCACATGGCCTGCCAGGCGCTGCGCACCGGCGAGATCGACCTCGCCCTGGCGGGCGGCGTCACCGTCATGCCGACCCCGGAGATCTTCGTCGACTTCAGCCGGCAGCGCGGTCTCGCCTCCGACGGACGCTCCAAGGCGTTCGCGGGCGCCGCCGACGGCACGAGCTGGGCGGAGGGCGTCGGCCTCCTGCTGGTCGAGCGCCTCTCCGACGCCCGCCGCAACGGCCACCCCGTCCTCGCGGTCGTCCGGGGCAGTGCCATCAACCAGGACGGCGCCTCCAACGGCCTGACCGCCCCCAACGGCCCCTCCCAGCAGCGCGTCATCCGCAAGGCCCTGTCGGCCGCCGGACTCACCCCGGCCGAGGTGGACGCGGTGGAGGGACACGGCACCGGCACCCGGCTGGGCGACCCGATCGAGGCGCAGGCCCTGCTCGCCACGTACGGCCGGGATCGCCCCGCCGACCGCCCACTGTGGCTCGGCTCGGTCAAGTCCAACATCGGGCACGCCCAGGCCGCCGCCGGTGTCAGCGGAGTCATCAAGATGGTGATGGCCCTGCGCAACGGCGTGCTGCCCCGGACCCTGCACGTCGACGAGCCGTCACCGCAGGTGGACTGGGAGGCCGGCGGCGTACGGCTGCTGACCGAGCCGGTCACCTGGGCGGCGGGGGACCGGCCCCGACGGGCCGGAGTCTCCTCCTTCGGGCTCAGCGGCACCAACGCCCACGTCATCATCGAGGAAGCCCCCCGGAACGGCGCCGCATCCACCGAACCGCAGCCCCTCGTGTCGCTTCCCGCCGAACTCCTGCCGCCGTCCGCCGTGCCGCTGCCCGTCGTACCGCTTGCGCTGTCCGCGCGGAGCGCCACGGCGCTCACCGCGCAGGCGGGGCGCCTCCTCGCCCACATGGAGGCGCACCCCGACGAGCTGCTGGTGGACATCGGCCAATCGTTGGCCACGACGCGTGGCGTGCTGGATCACCGAGCGGTGGTGATGTCCGCGGACCGTGACGCGGCGCTGCGTGCGCTGTCCGATCTGGCGGCCGGCCGGGAGAACACGGACGTGGTCACGCCCGCCGGTTCCACGGCGGAGGGCCTGACTGCCTTCCTGTTCACCGGACAGGGCGCGCAGCGGCTGGGGATGGGCCGCGAACTGTACGGCGCGTTCCCGGTGTTCGCCGAAGCCTTCGACGCGGTGGTGGGTGAGCTGGACGCCCGGCTGGGGCGTTCGCTGCGCGAGGTGGTCTGGGGTGAGGACGCGGGACTGCTGAACGGGACGATGTTCGCCCAGGCCGGCCTGTTCGCCGTCGAGACGGCCCTGTACCGCCTGGTGGAGTCCTGGGGCGCGCGGGCCGATGTGGTGGCCGGGCACTCGATCGGTGAGATCGCGGCAGCGCACGTCGCAGGCGTGCTTTCACTCCCCGACGCCGCCGAACTGGTCGTGGCACGAGGCCGGTTGATGCAGGCCCTGCCGGCCGGCGGGGTGATGGTGGCGGTCGCCGCGTCGGAGGCGGAGGTGCTTCCGCTGCTCAGCGACGAGGTGGGACTGGCCGCCGTGAACGGCCCGTCGGCCGTGGTGGTCTCGGGGGAGCAGGAGGCGACGCTCGCCGTCGCGGAGCACTTCGCCGCGTCCGGGCGCCGGACCAAGAGGCTGAGCGTGTCGCACGCCTTCCACTCGCCGCTCATGGAACCCATGCTCGACGCGTTCCGGAAGGTCGCCCAGACACTCACGTACACCGCTCCCTCGATGCGCGTCGTGTCCCACGTGACCGGCACCGAGGCGACCGCCGAGCAGCTGACCTCGCCCGAGTACTGGGTCCGCCACGTGCGCGAGGCCGTCCGGTTCGCCGACGGCATCGCCCACCTCTCCGGCCAGGGCGTCACCCGCTTCGTGGAACTCGGCCCCGACGCGGTGCTCACCGCACTCACCGAGGCCACCGCACACCACACGCCCGACACCCTCACCGTGCCCGTCCTGCGCAAGGGCCGGCCCGAGGTCGCCACCCTGCTCACCGCCCTCGCCCGGCTGCACGTCGCCGGACCCGTCGTCCGCTGGGCCGACGTCCTCGAAGGCCGCGGCGGACGCACGGTCGAGCTGCCCACGTACGCCTTCGACCGGACCACGTACTGGCTCGACGCCCCCGCCCCCGTCGGCGGCGACGTGACCGGCCTCGGCCAGACCGCCGCCGCGCACCCGCTGCTCAGCGCCGTGGTCGCCTCCCCGGAGGCCGGCGGCGTGGTGCTCACCGGGCGACTCTCCGTCCGCACCCACCCCTGGCTCGCGGACCACGACGTCCTCGGGACCGTGCTGCTGCCCGGCACCGGCTACATCGAACTCGCCATCCGGGCCGGAGAGGAAGTCGGCTGCGAGGTGGTGGAGGAACTCACCATCGAGGCACTGATGCCGCTCCCGCCGCACGGCGGACTCGCCGTCCAGGTCGTCGTCGACGCACCCGACGCGGGCGGGCGCTGCTCACTCGCCGTCTACTCCCGCGCCGACGACGCCCCGGCCGGCGCACCCTGGAGCAAGCACGCCAGCGGTGTGCTCGCCCCGGGAACCGGACAGGCACCGCCCGCCGGCGCGTTCGCCCCCGCCCCGGCCGACTGGCCGCCCACGGGTGCGACCGAGGTCGACATCTCCGGTGTGTACGACTACCTCACCGGCCAGGGCTACGGCTACGGCCCGATGTTCCGGGGCCTGCGCGGCATCTGGTCCAGGGGCGCGGAGACCTTCGCGGAGGTGTCCCTGCCGGAGGACTCCCTCGACGTCGGGAAGGACTTCCGCCTCCACCCGTCCATCCTCGACGCGGCGCTCAGCGCCACCGACTTCATGGACGGCCGCCGCCCCCAGGACGTCGGCGGCACCCAGCTGCCGTTCGCCTGGTCCGGCGTCACCCTGCACGCCGCCGGCTCCTCCCGGCTGCGCGTCCGCATCACCGCCGTCGAATCCCACCGGTCACAGGGCTCCGACGCGGTACGCCTCGAACTCACCGACCCCGCAGGCACCCCGGTCGCCACCATCGACTCCCTGGTGGTGCGCCCCGTCACCGCGGCCAAGGTCAACGCGGCCGCCGCCGCGGGCGGCGGTGAGCACGAGGCCGTGTTCCACCTGGTCACCCAGCAACTGCCCCTCGGCGCCGCCGTCGCCGCGGCCACGGACCGCTGGGCCGTGCTCGGCGCCGGCCCCGAGGACACCCTCACTGCCGGACCCGGCACCGGCTACCCGGACCTCGCCGCCCTCGGCGCCGCCCTGACCGGCGGCGCCCAGGTACCCGACGTCGTCGTCCTGCCCGTACCGCCCGCCCCGGACCACGACGACATCCCGGCAGCCGTCCGCTCCGTGACCGGACACCTGCTCACCACCTTGCAGTCCTGGCTCGCGGACGAGCGGTACGCCCACTCCCGCCTCATGGTGGTCACCCGCAACGCCCTCCCCGTCGAGGAGAGCGACGCCGCCGCCGTGGACCTCGTCCAGGCACCGGTATGGGGCCTGCTGCGCTCCGCCCAGGAGGAGTACCCCGGCCGGTTCGTCCTCGTCGACTCCGACGGCACGGACACGGCCCGCGAGTCGCTGCCCGCAGTGGCCGCGTCCGGTGAACCCGAGGCGATCCTGCGGGGCGCGGAGGTACGGGTGCCCCGACTGGCCCGGGTGGCAGCGACAGCACCCACCACGCCCCTGCCCTGGGACGCCGACGGGACCGTACTGATCACCGGAGGAACCAGCGGCCTCGGCGCCGTCGTCGCCCGCCACCTGGTGGAACAGCACGGCGTACGCCACCTCCTGCTCGCCGGACGACGCGGCCAGGACGCACCCGGCGCCACCGCACTCCGCGACGCACTGACCGGACTCGGCGCCACCGTCACCCTCGCGGCCTGCGACACGTCCGACCGTACGGCCGTCGACGCACTGCTGACCGCGATCCCGGCCGCACACCCGCTGACGTCGGTGGTCCACGCGGCCGCCGTCATGGACAACGCGCTGCTCGCCTCCCTCACCCCCGCACAGGTCGACACGGTGATGCGCCCCAAGGTGGACGCGGCCTGGAACCTCCACGAGGCGACACGCGGCCTCGACCTGAAGGCGTTCATCCTCTTCTCCTCCTGCGCCGGACTGGTCGTCGGCGTCGGCCAGGGCAACTACGCCGCCGCCAACCGTTTCCTGGACGCCCTCTCCGCCCACCGCCGCGCCGCCGGACTCCCGGGTACGGCCCTGGCGTTCGGCCTCTGGGAGACCAAGACCGGCCTCGGGGGCGGAGTCACCCACGCCGACCTGCGGCGCATGCGCACCATGGGCATGCCGGCCCTGCCGACCGCCGAGGGCCTCGCCCTGCTCGACGAGGCCCTGGGACTCGACCGGCCGGTGCTCGTACCGATCCGGGTGGAGCGCGACCAGCACGCCACCGCCGAACCGCCGCACCTGCTGAAGGACGTGCTCCGCGCGCCGGAACGGCCCGCCGCCCGCAAGGAGGTACGCGCCCCCGCCGTCACCGCGGCGGCCGCAGCCCCCGCCACCGAACAGACCCTGGAACAGCGGCTGTCGGGCATGAAGGCGGCCGAACGCAAGCGCACCGTGCTGGACGTCGTGCGCGAGCAGGTCGCCGGAGTCAGCCACAGCGTCCCGGCCACCATCGACGTATCCAAGGGCTTCACCGAGCTCGGCCTCGACTCGCTCGCCGCGATCGACCTCCGCAACCGGCTCCAGAAGGCCACCGGCCTCCGGCTCCCGGCAACACTCATGTTCGACTACCCCAGCCCGATGGTGCTGGCCGACTTCCTCCTCGACGAACTCCCGCCGGGCATCGACGAGAACACGCCGGACGCATCGTCCGCCGGAACCGCACTCGCATCCGCATCCGCCGCATCCGCGCAGTACGGATCAGGGACCGCGGAGGCCGACGCCGCCATCCGGCAGACCCTCGCGGACATCCCGGTCGACGCGCTTCGGGAGTCCGGTCTGCTGGACGCGCTGCTGAAGCTCGCCCCCCGACCCGCGACACCCGCACCGGCCGCCGCACAGGCCGGCGAAGCGATCAGGACCATGGACGTCGACGACCTGGTGCGCGCCGCGCTCGCGTCCGCCGACCCGACCCGGAACCCGAGCGAGGGCTGAGGACATCATGGAAACATCTGTAGAGCAGTTGGTTGCCGCCCTCCGCGCGACCATGGTCGAGAACGAACGCCTCCGCTCGGCCAACGATCGCCTCACCGAAGACGCCGGCGAGCCGATCGCGATTGTCGGGATGGCGTGTCGTTATCCGGGTGGGGTGGGTTCTCCGGATGAGTTGTGGGATTTGGTGGTGGAGGGCCGGGA